>CAZRZU010000036.1:0-10635 GCA_964604615.1 uncultured Oscillospiraceae bacterium | reverse complement strand
AGTCAATATTAAATAAGATAGAATCAAGATACAACGAAATCATCAAGGGTCTTGAAGGCGGCACAGCTCCCGCAGAAAAGGTTGTTATCATGGAAGAAAAGGGCTTCGATGCAACAACAATTACTCAGGAAGATGTAGATGCTTACGGTATCTGATAACATAATTTAAATTGTAAACATATGAACTGCACACGCGGTACGGATACTTCGATCCGCACCGCGTGTATTACATTATGGGGAATTAGTCAATTTCCCATAATGTAATACAAAAGTACAGACAGTAAATATATATAACGGAGGGGATTTTATGACCAAGCAGGGAATTGTTTTGGAAATGAAGGGAATATGTAAATATTTTCCCGGTGTTAAAGCCTTGCAAAACGTGGATTTTTCTTTGCGTGAAGGGGAAATTCATGCGCTGATGGGCGAAAACGGTGCAGGTAAGTCAACTCTTATTAAGGTTTTGACAGGAGTTTACCAAAAGGATGACGGCAAAATTTACATAAAAGGTATGGACAATGCCGTGGTTATACATTCTCCTCAGGAAGCTCAGAAGGTGGGTATAAGTACCGTTTATCAGGAAATTACTCTTTGCTCAAACCTGACCGTTGCGGAAAATATGTATATCGGCAGAACAAAAGGCGCCAATGTAAGCTGGAAAAAAATGAACCGTGACACAAAGCGCATTTTGGAATCTTTGGAGATACCTGCCGAGCCAAATCAGCAGTTAGGCTCCTGCTCTCTTGCAGTACAGCAGATGGTTGCCATTGCAAGAGCGGTAGACATGGAATGTAAGGTGCTTATTCTCGATGAGCCTACATCTTCTCTTGATGAACAGGAGGTTCAGAAGCTCTTTTCTTTAATGAGAGACTTGAGAAGCAAGGGTGTTGGCATAATCTTTGTTACTCACTTCCTGGACCAGGTGTATGAGGTTTGTGACCGTATTACTGTACTTCGTGATGGTCAGCTGGTGGGTGAATATCCCATCCAAGAATTACCCCGTGTTCAGCTTGTGTCAAAAATGCTGGGTAAGGAGCTGGACGACCTTTCAGAAATTAAAAAACAAGATGAAAAAGAGGCAGATTATCAGAACCAAACACCTCTTCTGGAGGTTAAAAATCTTACCGGAACAACAGGAATTGAACCCTTTGATTTTTATATACATAAAGGTGAAGTTAACGGGTTTACCGGTCTTTTAGGCTCAGGCAGAAGTGAATGTGTGCGTGCAATTTTCGGAGCTGACAAAACAACAGGCGGCGAATTTAAAATGAACGGCAAAAAGGTTAAAATAACAAAGCCTTTGGATGCCATGAGGTTGGGTGTAGGCTATTTGCCTGAGGACAGAAAGAGAGACGGTATTATAGGTGATTTGTCCGTAAGAGAAAACATAATTCTGGCATTACAGGTAATGAAGGGCTTTTTCAAGCCGTTCTCACGGGCAAAGGCTGAAGCTTTTGCGGATGAATATATAAAGCTGTTGGAAATTAAAACGGCATCGTCAAGCACACCGATTAAGTCGCTTTCGGGCGGTAACCAGCAGAAGGTTATTCTTGCTCGGTGGCTTTTGACAAATCCGTCGTATCTTATTCTTGACGAGCCTACACGCGGTATTGACGTAGGTACGAAAATTGAAATACAGAAGCTTGTGTTAAAGCTTGCGGAAGAAGGCAAGAGCATTACATTTATTTCGTCGGAAATAGACGAAATGCTCCGCACTTGTTCCAGGCTGATTGTAATGCGTGACAGAAAAACCGTGGGAGAATTAACAGGCGAAGATTTGTCCCAAAATAAAATTATGATGACTATTGCAGGAGGTGACAACTAATGTCGAAAGCTAAAAAAAATGCTGGAAATATGATTTTAGGTTTGTTCAGACATCAGATATTTATTCCCCTTGCGGCTCTGATTATATTAGTTGTCTTTAACCTTATTGTTGACCCGTCATTCTTTAAAATTACTTTAGGTCAGAATAATGCAGGAGACCCTATTCTTTCGGGATACTTGATAACCATATTAAACAATGCTTCCGAATTGGCAATACTGGCAATCGGCATGACCTTGGTAACGGCAGCATCCGGAGGTCAGGATATTTCAGTCGGTGCCACAATTGCAATTGCAGGCAGTGTAATACTTCGTATACTGTGCGGCAGTGCAGGTTCCAGACCTGAAACAATGCAGGCTCCCATAATTGTTGCTTTCCTTGTAGCTTGCGTTGTATCGATGCTGTTCGGCGCGTTTAACGGTGCATTGGTGGCATATTTTAAAATACAGCCAATGGTTGCGACACTTATTCTGTTTACGGCAGGCCGTTCTATTGCAGCATGGATAAATAACAACGAGCTTCCCATTATAAGCGAGGCATCCTTTGGATATTTTGGTAACTATATTCCGGGAATACCTGTTCCCACACCTGTGTTTATAGCAATTATATGCATGATAATAATTGCGTTGGTTCTTAAGTTTACAAACCTGGGGCTTTATGTTCAGGCTGTTGGTATAAACTCAGACTCTTCAAGACTTAACGGTCTTAACCCTGCGTTCATTAAGTTTATTACATATGTTATTATGGGCTTGTGTGTAGCAGTGGCAGCACTTATTAAGGTGAGCCGTATTTCTACAATTAACTATTCGGTAATAGCCAAGGACATTGAAATGGACGCAATTCTGGCAGTTGCTTTGGGCGGTAATGCTCTTGGCGGTGGCAAGTTTAATATGACAGCATCAATCCTGGGTGCTTATGTTATTCAGTTCTTGACAACAACACTTTATAAGTTCCAGGTTGCGTCTGATGCGTTGCCTGCATATAAAGCAGTAGTTGTAATTATACTTGTTGTGATGAGTGCTCCCGTAGTACGCGAAAAGGTAAGTCTTATATACAAGAAGATTGCTCCCAAGAAAGCAGCGAAGGAGGTTTGTTAATATGAAGTTCGGATTAAATAAAAACGGATTAAAAAAGAACGTGGGAATTTCTGATACAAACTTGCTTCTGGCAATTACCATTGCGGTATTTCTTGTAATGTACATAAGTGCAGTTGTATTTCTTGGTTCGGGCTTCACCAAGCCTCAAACGTTTTTTAACATCCTTAACGATAATGCCGCATTGATTATTCTTTCCTGTGGTATGAGTATTGTTATGATTACAGGCGGTATCGATATTTCCGTGGGTACAGTTACGGCTTTGGTGTGTATGAGCTGTGCCGTACATCTGGATTATAACGACGGTAGCGTCATAACGGCAATGCTTCTGGCTTTGGGTATTGGACTTGCTTTTGGTATTGTGCAGGGATATCTTGTTGCTTATTTGGAAATTCAGCCCTTTATTGTAACTCTGGCAGGTATGTTTTTTGCAAAAGGCATGACAACAATTGTAAACTCTACTCAGTTCAATGTTCAGCATGAGGCATTCAAAAACCTTAAAGCAATACGTGTTTATGTGCCGGGAATGGGCTCGGTGAACAAGCTGGGGAATTATGTACCGGCTTACGTGGAACCGGGTGTTATTATGGCAATCATAGTGGTAATAGTTCTGTTTGTTCTTTTGCGTTGGACGAAAATCGGCAGAAGCTTTTATGCTGTTGGCGGTAACATGAACAGTGCAAACATGCTTGGTATTAATGTTAAGCGCACTAAGTTTATAGCGCATTTGCTGTGCAGCCTGTTGGCAGGCATAGGCGGTTTTGTATACTTTATGCATGTTGGGTCAGGTTCTGTATCTCACGCGAGTGGCGCGGAAATGAATGCAATAGCATCTTCCATTATAGGCGGAACGATGCTTTCGGGTGGTGTTGGTAACATTATAGGTACGTTCTTCGGTGTGCTCAGCTTAAGCACTATAAAGAACATAGTAGCATCCTTAGGTCTCGATGAAGCATGGTGGACAAATATTACGGTTGCGGCAATGATATGTGTGTTCCTTGTAATACAGAGTCTTGTGCTTTTAAGGAAAAACAAAAAGAAATAATAAAATAAAACAAGCTCCGACAATTTCGTATGAACCCCAAAAGTTAGACATTTTTGGAGGTGCATATCAATTTGTCGGAGCTTATTTTATTCAGTTTCAACACTGTCTATTATAACTGCGCGGCTTTCAGCATCAAGTCCAAGGCACTTGCCGCAATTGTCGCAGATTTTGTTGGGGTCTGCGTCGCAACGGTCACATTCACCGCAGTCATCACAGAGCTTTTCAGGGTTAAGAATGCATTGTTTCATAGTGCACCTCACTTGGAAGAGATGAGGTCGTTCATGTCGTACATACCATTTGCTTTGCCAACCATGAACTTTGCGGCAGCAATTGCACCTTCTGCAAACACATCGCGGGAGAGAGCAGTATGCTTAATTTCAATAATTTCATCGTTGCCGGCGAAAATAACTGTATGCTCACCAACTATTGTTCCGCCTCTGATTGCATGCATGCCAATTTCCTTCTTTTCACGTTTTTTACGCACACTGTGGCGGTCATAAACATATTCCTTGCGCTCCTTACATGCATCGTTAATACAGTCTGCTATGTAGAGTGCTGTACCGGAGGGAGCATCAAGCTTGCGGTTATGATGAGCTTCCACAATTTCAATGTCAAAATTATCTTCCAGAACGTTTGTAGCTTTTTTAGCAAGTTCCGCCATAAGGTTAATACCAAGGCTCATGTTTGCAGAAAAGAAAACTGCCGTATTTGTTGCCTTGGAAGACATATATGCCTTCTGTTCAGGTGTTAAACCTGTTGTACATACCACAACAGGAATTTTTTTGCTTGCTGCATAGTCCACAATGGGAACAAGACAGGATGGGTGGGAGAAGTCTATAATAACATCTGCATCAACAGAAACTTTATCGGGAGATGAGAACACGGGGAAGGAGAGAGTACCGTCATCAACAAGGTCGATGCCTCCCACAATTTCAGCAGTTGTATCCTCCAAAACCAAATTACCTATAACTCTTCCCATTTTACCTGAGCAACCGCTTAAAAGAATTTTTGTCATTTGTAACATTCCTTTCGTTATAGAAAACGCAGACAGTTTGCTGTCTGCGTTCTGATTTTTAAAGAATACCGTAATTCTTCATTGCGCTCTTTAAAACTTCAAGGTTTTTAGCAGAAATTTCGTAAAGAGGCATACGGAGTGTACCGGGGCACATACCCATAAGCTCACAAGCCTTCTTAACAGGGATGGGGTTAGTTTCAACAAAGAGAGCATCAATAAGCTCAATTGCTTCTAACTGGAGCTTCATTGCAGTTGCAACATCTCCATTTAAGAATGATGCCATCATATCGTGAGTTTTGCGAGGAGCAACGTTAGCAAGAACAGAAATTGTACCTATACCACCAAGGGCCATAATCGGAACGTTCTGGTCATCGTTACCCGAATAAATATCAATCTTGCCGCCAACCAGGCTGGCAAGCTTTGCAACCTGAGAAATGTTGCCGGAAGCTTCTTTGATACCAACAATATTCTCATGCTTGGAAAGTTCAGCCATTGTTTCGGGGAGAACGTTTAATCCTGTTCGAGAGGGAACATTATATACAATCATGGGGCAGTCTGAAGCAGATGCCATCAATTCAAAATGCTTAATAAGACCTGTCTGGCTTGTTTTATTATAGTAAGGAGTAACAGTGAGAAGACCGTCTGCACCAAGGTTAGCCGCTTCCTTACAAAGCTCAACACCGTGACGTGTGTCGTTACTGCCTGTGCCTGCTATAACAGGTATTCTTCCGTCAACCTTTTTGATAACATATTCAACAACACTGAGATGTTCTTTGTCGTTAAGTGTGGCAGATTCGCCTGTTGTACCGCATGCAATAATTGCATCCGTACCGTTTTCAATCTGAAACTCAACTAATTTACCCAATGTTTCAAAGTCTACTGAGTAATCGGGGTTGAAAGGAGTTACCAAAGCAACACCGGAACCTGTGAAAATAGGATTATTAGTCATACAAATCGGCTCCTTTATATTTTTTAGTTCATGAATTCAATAAGTTTTTCTGCAATCTGAACAGCATTTGAAGCAGCGCCTTTTCTGATGTTGTCGGCAACAACCCAAAGGTTTACACCGTTTTCAACACTTTCGTCACGACGGATACGTCCAACGTATGTTTCGTCTGTGCCGGCAGCTGTAATTGCCATGGGGTAGAGGTTGTTTGCTGTGTCGTCCTGAACAACAACACCGGGTGCAGAAGCGAGCACCTGCTTGAGTTCGTCGAGGTCAAAGGGATTTTCAAATTCAACATTTATAGATTCACTGTGACCGTTAAATACGGGAACACGAACTGTTGTTGCAGTAATTCTCATGTCAGGTCTGCCAAGAATCTTTCTTGTTTCTTTAATCATCTTTTCTTCTTCCTTTGTGTAACCGTTAGGAAGGAAAACATCAATATGAGGGATACAGTTGCCTGCAATGGGGTGGGGGAACTTTGTGGGAGCTTCGCCCTGAAGACCTTTTTCCAAATCGTTCCAACCGCCTACACCTGCACCGGAAACAGCCTGATATGTGGAGTAAACAACTCTTTTGATTTTGTACTTTTCATCAAGGGGCTTAAGAGCTACCATTGCCTGAATTGTGGAGCAGTTAGGGTTAGCAATAATACCCTTGTTCCACTTTATATCGTCAGGGTTAACTTCGGGAACTACAAGGGGAACTTCGGGATCCATTCTCCACGCGGAGGAGTTGTCTATAACAATGCAGCCTTTGCTTGCAGCAATGGGGGCAAACTTTTCAGAAGTAGAACCGCCTGCGGAGAAAAGAGCGATGTCTATGCCACGGTCAAAGGAATTTTCTGTAAGTTCTTCAACTACATATTCCTTACCCATGAACTGAACCTTGCTTCCTGCGCTTTTTTTGGAAGCGAAAAGATAGTATGTATCAACGGGAAGCTTCTTTTCTTCCAGAACTTTGAGGAATGTTCTGCCAACCATGCCTGTTGCGCCCACAACGGCTACTGTCAATTTTTTGTTCATTTCTAACACGACCTTACTTAAAAATAGAATTACGTAAAGATTTTGACTAACAGCCTAAAAACCTTTAATTTATAATATCATCCCTAACTATTATTGTCAAATAAAATTTAAAAATAGGGGTGGATATTTTTATCTGAATATGGTATGATACAAAAGGGTTTTTGTGGTTTTATCGCAAAAACACAAAAATATTAGAATATTAGGATGTATTTACCATGAAAAAAATATCCCTTCTTTTAATAATATGCATAATATTTGCAAATTTGAACAGCATTATACCCAAGGCTGTAAGTGACTATACCCATACACTGAGGATAGGCATAAGCTACGGAAGCAGTGCGTCGGGCGAGGCTTGTTTCTATTCGGATTCGCCCATAGATATAATTGATGCGGCAACATATTCTTACATAACAACCGTTCCGGCACAGGTAAATCTGAGCATTGCCGCTGTCGAAGGCTTTCTGTCAAGTGAATATTTTTCGCCTGTGAATACGGCAATACGTCTCGACAGTGCATCGGTTATTTCATACAATAATGCAAAATATAGGGGAAGCTTTGAGCTGGTTTATAACAACGATAAGATTACTGTGATAAATATTGTCAACACGGAAGAGTATGTGGCAAGTGTGCTTGGTAAGGAAATGAGCTCTTCCTGGCCTTTAGAGGCATTGAAGGCACAGGCTGTATGTGCACGTAATTATGCAATAACCAATCTTAGCAAACATTCCTCCTACGGCTTTGACCTGTGTACAACGCAGGACTGTCAGGTTTACGGGGGCATGGCATCGGAAGCGGACAGTACAAGGCAAGCTGTTAATGAGACAAAAGGTGTCCTTGTTAAGTATCAGGGACGGGTTGTGCCTTTGGTTTACTTTTCCTGTGACGGAGGCTACACGGAGAACAGTGAAAACGTGTGGGTAGCTGCGGAAGGTTATCTCCGCGGCAAAAAGGATATTTACGAAAATCCGAAATATGCCACATATTACAATTGGTCTCAAACTTACACCAAAGCAGAAATTGAAAACATGCTTGAGTCCAAAAAAATGAGTGTGGGCGAGCTTTTAGACATAAGAATAGATGAGTTAAGTGAAAACAACGGTGTCATCAAACTTACTTTTGTGGGTACGGAAGGTGAAAAAAGTGTAACCAAAACTCAGACCAGGACGGTATTAAGCTTAAAGAGTCAGGCATACACCATAGAAAAGCATGCAGCACAGCCCTCTGTAACAGAAGAAACAGAAGTTGTTACACAGCATGTTTTAACGTCAAACGGTATTGTAAGTGTAAACAACCCGGTATATGCATTGACATCAGGCGGTATTGCTGCAATACACTATAACTCTGTAAGTGTAAAGACAGAAGCAAAAGGTTACGAATCTTATACCTTCAACGGTCACGGATGGGGCCACCTTGTGGGCATGAGCCAGTGGGGTGCATACTCCATGGCAAAGGAAGGCTTTGGATATAAGGATATTTTGAGCTTTTATTTTACGGACATAGACATAGTTGAAAACAGCTATCAAATAGATGACGAACCCTCAAAAGAGGAAGATGTTACAGAACCCGTAGAGGAGTCCGAAAATGAAAGCAGTGAATTAAACGATGAAATACAGTGGAGTGATACAGGAATATGACAACAGAAGAATTTGATTACTATCTCCCTGAGGAGTTAATTGCCCAGCACCCCTTAGAGGACAGGGCGGCTGCAAGGTTTATGACGATAGATAAAGAAACAGGCACCATAGGGCACGATTATTTTTATAACGTGAAGAATTATCTCAAGCCCGGAGATTGCCTGGTGCTTAACGATACAAGAGTTATCCCGGCACGTCTTTACGGTGTGAAGGAAGGCACCGGGGCGGCGATGGAATTTTTGCTCCTTACAAGACGAAGTACAAACGTGTGGGAAGTTATCTTAAAGCCAGGCAGACGTGCCAAGGAAGGTGTAAGGGTTATCTTTGGAGACGGAAAGCTCATAGCCGAGATTAAAGAGGTTCTGGACAACGGTAACCGTGTTGTTGAGTTTGAATATGAAGGATTGTTTGAAAATGTTCTGGAAGAGCTGGGTGAAATGCCCTTGCCTCCCTACATTACAGCAAAGCTTGAAAACAAAGAAATGTATCAAACAGTTTATTCTGTCCATGAGGGCAGTGCCGCGGCACCTACCGCAGGGCTTCATTTTACACCCGAGCTGTTAAAGGAAATTGAAGACATGGGTGTAAAGCTGGCATTTCTTACCTTACATGTGGGCTTGGGTACATTCCGCCCGGTTAAGGTTGACAATGTGCAGGAGCATAAAATGCATTCGGAATATTACGTTGTAACTGAGGAATGTGCAAAAACAGTTAACGATACCATTGACAACGGTGGTAGAGTAATCTGCGTGGGCACAACAAGTTGCAGAACTGTTGAAAGCGCAGCAGAGGGAGGCAGGCTTGTTGCAAAATCAGGCTGGACAGATATTTTTATTTATCCGGGTTACGAGTTTAAAATAACTCAGGCTTTGATAACAAACTTCCATTTGCCAAAGTCAACCCTTATTATGCTTGTGAGTGCATTGGCAAGTAAGGAAAAAATACTTAATGCGTATAAGATTGCAGTAGAGGAGAAATACAGGTTTTTCTCCTTTGGTGATTGCATGATTATAGTTTAAAAGAAATGAAATTTTAACAGAAGAAGCCTGAAACACTGTCGTTTTAGGCTTTCTGCGTTTTTGCACGGAGAAATTTTGAAGTGAAAAACTGCAAATAAATAAGCATCCTGACCCGCACTTTGCAACCGATGCTTATGAAATTGAACGGTTTTTGCAAGAAGAAAACCCCGACCTTACGGTTCGGGGTTGCAGACTGTAGAAAAAAACCGGAAAACTTTGCAAAAACCATTGACAATATAGGATAAATCCTATAAAATAAGCATAGGATAAATAATACAAGGAGATACGTTAAAGGAAGAATTCAACATTGTTTTTTACGACAAACCGGATGGTACGGAACCTGCAAAAGAGTTTATATCTTCATTGGATGACAAAATGCAGGCGAGAGTGCTTCGGATTATTGAACTCTTGGGCAAAAACGGGAATGGACTCAGAAAGCCTTATTCCGAGCACCTTGAAGACGGAATATTTGAAATTAGAGCAAAAGTTGGTTCCGATATATCAAGGGTACTATAACAGGGAGGAAAAATAATATGTCAAGTTTTTATGAATTTGCTGAAGAATTGAAAAAGAAACCCGAAGTGAAGAAAGAGTACGATGCCCTTGCTCCGGAGTTTGCTATTGTGCAAGCAATAATTGATGCGAGAAAGGCTTTGAATATGACACAGAGAGAGCTTTCCGAAAAGACAGGAATTGCACAGGGAGATATAAGCAAGCTTGAAAGCGGAAATGCTAACCCTTCGTTGAAGACATTACAGCGTTTGGCTGAGGGAATGGGTATGCAGTTGAAGTTGGAATTTATTCCTGTGAGTAACTAAAAAGATATATAGAGAGCCGAAAGCATTGGTTTATGGAATGCATCCTATATGTCATACCCATCGGTAATTTTTGTATTGTATATTAAATGTTTAAATTAAAGCGATTGACATTAAGTGATAATATGATAGAATAATACTGAGAATAATAGATTGGAAGTTTTGTTATGACTATTCGTTATTCTAAAACAGCGATTAAGTTTTTAAAAACACTTGATAAA
>CAZRZU010000035.1:0-16299 GCA_964604615.1 uncultured Oscillospiraceae bacterium | reverse complement strand
CCCGTCTAATGTCAGGATTTTTTGTTTGCGCCATCTCCGCAAACAAAAATGATAAGTTTCACACATTAAAATTGCTTTGTTATGTGTTCAAATGAAAATGCTTTTTTCTGTTGCGGTTGAATTTTTAGGCGATTTTTAGTAACATATATATAAAAATGACCATCTTCGGACAGCCATTTTTGCACAAAAAAAGGCTTGAATGTTGAATAAATATGGTATATAATTGTTTTAACAAAGGCTTAAAGCTTTGTTTCAACTAGGAGCGACTTAAATTAACTATATTATAGAAAGGATGATTACCCCATGAAGAAGATTATCTGTAAGGTTGAGTACAACACAGAAACAGCTGAAGTAGTTGCAAGCTACACAAGCGGTGAATTTGGTGATGCTACCGGTTATGAAGAAATTCTTTATGTAACACCCGACGGAAAGTATTTCCTCTATGCTAACGGCGGCGAAGAATCCATTCATCCCGTAGAAACTATCACAAGAATGTCTGCGGTTAAGGCAGAAGAATGGAAGGCTGCTCACTAAAAACGGTTGCCTTTTCTAAAAAAATGATAGAAGCTAAAAAGAAGCTCACACTTGCGAGCTTCTTTTTAGTTTGCAAAATTACAAAAGGGACTATGCTTAAAAGCAGAGGTCCCTTTTGTGTATATATGTTGTGTTACGTGTGTGCTTATTTAATAATTACTTCAATTGCAGCTGCCTGAGGGGGAAGAGAGTATGTCATTGCATCTGCGTGGTTTACGTCAACTTCCATTCCTTCTTCCAGGTCTGCAAAAGTGTAAAATCTTCTGTTCATTACATGGTGAATATTTGTTTCTTCGCCTACGTTGAAACGAACACGGCTGCCGTCTTCCTTTTCGATTACAAAATATTCTTCGCCGATAGCTGTAATTTTGCCGCTTGTTGTAAGTGTTTCTGCGCATTCTACGTCAGCTTCCGCTGTGTCTAAAAATACAACATCAGTAGCATATGTCTGGGGAGGAAGAGAAGCTGTCATTGCTTCGGAGAATGTAATCTGAAGATTTGAACCTACTTCAACATCGGCGAGAGTGTAAAGTCTGCGGTTTCTTTCGTGGCGGAAGGAGGTTGCTTCGTCAACCTTGAACATAACTTCGCCCATTGTTTCGTTTGTTGCCAATATATAGCCCTCACCCTTTTCAGTAACTGTAAACACCTGAGAAAGCTCGCTTACTGCCACTTTTCCTTCGGATGTTTCTTCTTTTGCTTCTGTGTTAAGGAACACAACTTCTTTTGCGTATGTCTGAGGGGGGAGTGAAGCAGTCATAGCTTCGGAAAAATAAACCTTAACAGATGCACCAACCTGTACATCGGCAAATGTGTAAAGCATTCTGTTTACTTCATGGTGGAAGTGAGTGCTTTCGTCAACTGTGAACACAACTTCGCCCAGTTTTTCTGTATCTGCAAGGAAATAACCTTCGCCTACTTCTTTAACGGTAGCTTTTGTGGAAAAAGATTCTCTTGTGTAATTTTCATAAACGGAACTTACAAATTCTTCTGTTACATAAGTTGTGTCGTAATCCAGTGTAATGTTTTCGCCTACCTGTTCGCTGTATGAAAAACCGTCTTTGGAAATTGTAACGGTTTTTGTTTCCTGATTCCATGTAACTGTGAATCCTGATTTTTCAAAAGTTTCTCTCAAGGGAAGTGCAGCAGCAAATGCTGTTGAGGATAATACCGTTAAAGCTGCAAGGGTAACGGCTGTTGCTTTTACTATTTTTTTCATGTTTGTTTTACCTTTCTTTAAATAAAAATTAAAATATGTAGGGGGAGTTAGTTATCCTGACAGGTTTGGCGTTGGAGGAGTGCCAAACCTGTCTGACAACCGCTTGGAGGACTTACAGTACAGAAAGCATGCCTTTCGGCTGAACTGAAGTAGGAATAAATCCTCAATCTCCCCTGCGTGGCGAAAGGCTTGTTAGCTGCCTTTCACATATAATACTGTTTAAACCTGCAAAAAGTTGCATCGAAATAAAAAATTTTTTTAAAAATAATAAACCCCGAAGTGATAATGCCAAACACACATTCGGGGTTTTGATGTTATAGGTAAAATGCGAACTCGGAAAACAGCTTCATGTATACTTCCTTGTTCATGGTCTGAAGAGTAGACGTTCCGCCGGCAATAATGAGAAGTACATCAAACAAAATCATGCAAAGAAGACTCCATGCCGAAAATTTTGTTGCCAACGAAGGATACTCTTTGTAAAGCATCATAAGTGTTATTGCCGCCGCCATTACAAAGAACACTGCAAAGTCACATGTGTATCTGGGGAGAATGCCACCTGCCTGAATGTCAATAAGACAAGTTACAATCCCTGCCGCAAGAATAAATAAAGCAAATTTAAAAGGTTGTTTTTCTTCTTTTGCTTTATGCATTGCGAACAGTGACCACAGTATGGGATATGTGGCGAATATGCCTCCAAACATACCCTCGCGGCTCGTAAAACCAATGTATGCCGTTGATGGATATGATGATGAGAGGTAAGGGAACGTACCCGAAATTGATGGGGGTCGGAAGAGGTACTCGTAAAATCCCAAGCCCCAACGGTCAAGAGAAAAGCCGCGCTTTGTCATATCGCTTGTTGTAAGGTTGTAACTTGCGCCAAAATCCAACGGAGAACCGAAGCGGGCATAGTTATACCACATAACCAAAAGTCCGATTACTATGTAAGGCGCACAGAACGCAATTGTATTTTTCAGTCCCCTTAATTTTTCTTCTGATAATCGGCTGTTTGCCGAAAGAAGCTCACGGTCACGGAAAACACTGCCCCAGAATATCAAGAATGCTACGCACGAAAAGAATACAAGATTGGGACGGAGCGCTATAACACTTGCCATGAAAAGCGAACCTATAAAAAGCCTTGTGCGGGACAGCTTTGTATTTTCCAAAGCACTCAGCCAGAAATAAAATCCGATTATTGTAAATGCCAGAGCACCTATGATTGGGATAGAGTAAAAATCCGGTCGTTTTATAATATAAACCACACCGCCTGTAAGCACTGTAGTTACAGACAAAATAATATACATAAGATAGGGAGTGTCTTTTAAATACATTTTTATAAGCTTTCCGTATAAGAGGAATACCCCTGCAATCAGCACCCATGAGAATATGACTATTGCCAAAAAGTTGGGAAAGTCAAATCCTATAAGCTGTGCCGGAAGATAAAAGAGAAATACAGGCAGTACACCGAAATATACATAATACTTACCGTTGTAATATGCCGTGTCCCAAGGCTCCGAGAGACCTGCTTGGGAAAAAACTTCCTTTCGCGCATAACGGTCGTAGGGATTTTCCATGTCAATAAGCACCTGCGGAACTTCCTTTTCCAAATGAAGCTGACCGTTAAGAAAAGCCTGTGCAAGTTCGTTATATTGATTGTGATGTGCCCAGGAGGGATCAATAAATCCGGGGTTAAGGTAAGGTATAACTAAAAACAGAAGCGCCAGCACACAAGCAATAAACATTGTAAAGTTTGACTGTTTTTTATTCTCCGGGTCATACTTTTTTTGCCATAAATGCTTTTTTATTATAACAAAATAAACAAACATCAAAACAAGAAAACATACCAACGGACGGAATATACTGAAAAATACAGGCCTCCGGCAGTTGAGACGTATGTCGGATAAAGTTACAATCCTGTTTTCAATGTCAGGAATATAAATCTTTATTTCTGTTGCCGCACCCGTAAAGTTTGTTTTTATGTAGGAGGTTTGCTCCGAATAACGGGAGATTGTCCTGTCACCGGCATGGTAACGATTTTCGTTTGCTGCGTCAGAAACAAAAAAACGTACCGTGTGACGTGTTGTGTTGGTTTTAATATAAATATTCTCCACAGGGGCGGAAAAATCGGTAATTGAAATATAATCGGACGAAGAACGGAATTCGTAACTGCCGTTCTGCTCCGACACACCGCTTGAACATGTGATAGTGTAATCTGTTATTTCGGGGTAGGTTTTACTGCGGAAAGACTCAAAGTTGAAACAAAAAATTTCACATATGAGGGCAACCGCAAGGAACAGTACCGTAGGTGCAATATTGCCAAACTTTTTCCTTGCAGCATTCGCAAAAAAGAGGCTCGCACCCAGTAGAAAAAGTGCTATAACAGGCATAAAAAACCCTCCTTAGTTTTCTTCCTTCATATATTCCAGAATTGCCACAAGCTCATCACGGGCATCTTTTACGTAGCTTACCAGCTGGGCATTGGGCTTTTCCTGCTCAATGGCTGAGCGGATGGCTGCCAGGGCATTATAGCAGGCAGGTATATACATATCGCTGCCTACGGGGTCGTCCAGGTCATACTTAAGGGAAAGCGCTCGCTTTTCGTCTTCTAACATGCGTATTGCCGCAGGTGAATTGATTTCAAAGGCAACAAGAACTTTGCCCAATTCTTCTATGTGTTTTTCCAAAAGAGATATATAAGTCATACCGCACCTCAGATATATTTTTTCTTTTTGCGTATATCTTCGCCGAAGAAACGCAAATTTTCAAATTCGCCTATAAGACGTGAAACAATCCTTTCGGAGTAACTGCTTACAATTTCGGACAATGTGAGGTTTGTGGAAAAAACCATTTTTTTGCCCGTAAGAAGCCTGTGATTCAGGATTCTGAATAGCTCACTTGCAGTGAATTGTGTTATAAATTCGGCTCCTAAGTCATCAAGTATGAGCAAATCTGCACTCAAAACCTTTTCATATATATATGCGCTTTGCTCGTCACGGCGCCCAAAGTGAATGTTTTCAAGCATTGGGAAGAGCGAGTTTGCGCTTATATACAAAACGTCTTTGCCTTTTTTTAAAAGCTCTGTTGCAATGGCAGAAGACAAAAAGGTCTTACCCAGTCCGCTGGGACCGTAAAGAAGCATGTTCTTACCCGGAGAGTCAAAATTTTCCGCAAAGCTTTTGCATTCTCTCAATATGCTTGCGGCATTGTCACGGGGGCTTATGCCTATCTCCGAGTCAACCTCTCCGTCGTAGTAAGACAGGTTAAAGTTTTCAAAGGTTTGCCCTGCCATATGTGCTGTAAGGTTTGCATCCTTCAAAGCTTTCTGTGTAAGCTCCGTTTTCAAGCAAGAGCAAAGCTTGTTATCCTTATTATAACCGGTGTCAGAGCAAAGAGGGCAGACGTAGGGAGGGTCAAGGTAATCCTCGCTGTAACCGTGCTGCATTAAAAGCCTTGCCTTTTCCTCGTTTAAAACCTTGTTTTCGCCCATTATTTTTGCGACAAATTCCTCTGCGGACATTCCGCTGTCAGCAACCTGATATAAAAGAATCATGCCTGTTGAAGCAAGTCGGTTTTCGATTTCTGCAATACGGGGGATTTTAGCGGCTATTTCATTCTTTCGCAGTTTTATAAGCTCGTTTCTTGACTCACGGCGCTTATTTATAACATCCATCGCGTTCTGATAGAGCATTGTTAATCCTCCTTATTGTTTTTTTTCATTCGTCTTTCAAGCTCAAGACGTTCTATATCATCAAAGTTGTAGGCAGAACTTCCCTTTGCGGAAGATTGAACACTTCCCTTGCGGCTACTCTCAGCTTCCTTTAAAGCAGCAAGAGACTTTATTCCATCCTTAGCCCAGGTGGATAAAATTTTGTTCATATATTGGAAACTCAATTTACCCGTGTTAATGGTGGTTCGGGCATATGCTTCCTTTATCATGGCTTCGCTCATGCCCATGGTATTTGTCCACTCGGAAATGTACTGAATCTCCCTGTCGGAAAATGCTCTGCTAATGCCAAACATCTGAGCGCATTTTTTAACCATGATTCTCTCTTTTTCTTTTTTCTTAATAATTTTTTCTGCCATTTTAACGGTTGTAATGCCGTCGTTCGCCCAGTTTTCAGCTACTGCTTCCATATATTTTATGTTTTTTGTTTTTTCGTCTGCGGCACAATATTCCAAAAGCATCAATAACACCTCATAGGAAAAGGAGTACCAATCCAAAAAGGAGTACAATGCTTTTATTTCACTTTGTGTCAAAGGCTTTTGCCATATAAGCTGTGCCATTTTAAGAGTATCGGAAAACCTCTTGTCCATATTCATTTTTGCAGTTATTTCATCCATGGAAACATCTCGTCTGACCGGCTCAATTTTCTTTTCTTCTGCTTTTTCCGCCAAAGGAGCGACAATTGCAGGAGACGGACTTTCATCCCGGGGAGTATGGGTCGACAAAAATGTTACGGTGCCGTCTTCGCCTAAAGATATGAGCCCTGTTTTAACCCAGTATTTCCAAGCTTTTATTACGTCTGACTCCAATATGTCCAGGCTTTCGGCAATAGATGCATTGTCGGAGGGTTTGCCTGAATAGCAAAGACCCAAGGCATATATGTAAACCATAACATGAGTGGGGTTAGCCTGGGGCAGATATGTATTTATAAAATTAAGTTCAATAGGTACTATTGGGTTTGCAATTTCTATTTTAGCCATGATTTTTAACCTTTCCGATTTTTTTAGACAATTATATACCATATTATATCACGTAAAAAAATTTCTGTAAAGTGGAATTAATAATTAGAAAGTGGCAAATAGTCGGGGCTTCGAGTCCGTGCAAAACAAAAAGGACACCCTTTTGGATGTAATGTCTTGATGTGCAATATACTTAGTTATGAATAACTTTTTGGGACTCTACCCGTTTGCGGTGTCTTACTGTGGTTCGGTCACGACTCGGCTCTGACAATCCATCGGATTGTCATTCACTACCTCGTCGCCGTTTCACTACCCTGCATCAACTTCGCTAAAACGCTCGTTGCTTGCAGACCGCGGCACAACCCTGCGCGCTCCCTTCATCGTTCGCAGAACGCGGTCGCTGCTCGGTTCCCCCTCCCCGCGGGTCGGGGCTTCGAGTCCGTGCAAAACAAAAAGGACACCCTTTTGGATGTCCTTTCTGTTTTGGCGTGCTTGGAGGGACTCGAACCCCCGACCCTTTGGTTCGTAGCCAAATACTCTATCCAGCTGAGCTACAAGCACAAATCGTTCGGTTTTCTAAACGCAAGGGTTATATTACCATACTTTTTCTAAAAAAGCAACTACTTTTTTAGAAAAAGTTTAAAAAATTTTCTCTGAACCTCTATTTGTTGACATTGTTTTTGTTCGATGCTATAATTTATAATGAATATTTGTTGCACAAATGAGGGGTAAAAATGAAAGTTGTAATACTTGCGGGTGGTTACGGCACACGTATAAGTGAAGAAAGTATATTCCGTCCCAAGCCAATGGTGGAAATAGGCGGCATGCCAATACTTTGGCATATTATGAAAACATATTCCCACTACGGATTTAACGACTTTATAATATGCGCAGGCTACAAGCAGCATGTTATAAAGGAATGGTTTGCGGACTATTTTTTGCATACAAGCGATGTCACTTTTGACTTTACAAAGGGTAATGAGCTGGAGGTTCACAACCGCACGGCAGAACCCTGGAGAGTGACTATAATTGACACAGGTCTTGACACAATGACGGGCGGAAGAGTAAAGCGCATACAGAAATATGTAGGAGACGAGCCTTTTATGCTCACCTACGGTGACGGTCTTTGCAACATTGACATTAACACTTTGGTGGGATTTCATAAAAGTCACGGTAAAATTGCCACAATAAGCGCCGTTACCATGGAGCAAAGGTTTGGTATTCTGGGCATTGACAATGAAAACTCCATTTATTCTTTTCGCGAAAAAACCGCATATGATGCGGCGAGAATCAATGGTGGTTATATGGTACTTAACCCCGAGGTTTTTGAATATATTCAAGGGGACGGCTCTGTTTTTGAAGAAGAAACATTGCCTGCACTGTCTGAACAGGGGCAATTGAAGGCATACATGCATAACGGCTTTTGGAAACCCATGGATTCCAAAAAGGAGCACGATGCTCTGGAAAAAATGTGGACAAGTGGCAACGCACCCTGGAAGGTATGGTAAAATGAGTAAACAATACAAAAGTTCAATATTATTATTGATTACAGCAATTATATGGGGTGTTGCCTTTGTTGCCCAGGATGTGGGCATGGAATACTGGACCCCGTTCTCCTTTAACGGAATAAGAAGCATTATCGGTGCGGTGGTGCTGTTACCTTTTATATTTATCCGTGATAAACAAAGAGGCGAAAAGGCATGTAAGTGGAGCAACAAAACCCTTATAACAGGCGGTGTGCTTTGCGGCATAGCACTGTGTATTGCAACAAATTTTCAACAGTTCGGCATTTCCATGAGCAACGAGAGTGCGGGAAAAGCAGGTTTTGTTACTGCGTTTTACATAGTTCTTGTGCCAATATTCGGAATATTTATAAAGAAAAAATGCCCGCCGCAGGCATGGGTTGCAGCCTTGATTGCGGTTGTAGGACTGTATGTATTATGTATTCCGGCAGGTACAATGTTCAAAATAGAATTTGCAGATTTGCTTGTGTTCATATGTGCGCTGGTTTTTGCAGTTCAGATACTTTTGGTGGACCATTTTTCTCCACAGGTGGATGGTGTGAAGCTTGCATGTATTGAGTTTGCAACAACAGGAATTATAAGCATTATAGGAGCACTTGTTACCAACAGCTTTGTTATAGGAACAGGCGCAAATGCATGGATAGCAATACTGTATGCAGGTGTTCTGTCCTCCGGTGTTGCATACACACTTCAGATTGTGGCACAGAAAAACCTTAACCCCACAATTGCATCTCTTATTATGAGCCTGGAGGCATGTGTCAGTGTGATTGCCGCATGGGTAATTTTAGGCGATGCCATGAACACAAGACAGATCTTAGGCTGTGTGATAATGTTTGGAGCAATTGTTCTTGCTCAGCTTCCGTCAAAGGCTGAATAAAATTATATCGATATTTTAAGGAGAAAAGTAATGAAGATAGAAATTACAAATAAAAAAGGTGTGGATGTAAATCCCGATATGATTGGTCTTTTCTTTGAAGACATTAACTACGGTGCAGACGGCGGTTTATATGCCGAGCTTCTGGAAAACCGCTCTTTTGATTTTTCCCCCACTATGGAATTTGGCGATATTTCGCCCCTTACTGCATGGGATAAAGTAGCGGACTGCACTTTTACAAGTGAAACAGCACACCCCATGAATAATACAAACCCTCAGTATGCTCACATTGCGGGTGCAGCAGGCTGCGGTATTGTTAACCGTGCTTACGAGGGCATTTTTCTTGAAGAAGGTAAAAAATACGATTTTTCTGTTTATGTAAAGGGTGATGCATCTCTTAAGGCAGAAATAAAAGCAGGGGATGAGATTTGCTCAAATGTAGAATTTAAAACAAAGGGCGACTGGAATAAATATGCCTTTGAACTGACAAGCACAAAAACAGTGTATGATGCTAAATTTTATCTTACTTTTACAAAAGACGGCGAATGTGATGTTGACATGGTATCTCTCTTCCCTCAGGATACATTCATGGGCAGAAAAAACGGACTGAGACGTGACATGGCGCAAGCCCTTAAAGATATGAAACCCGGTTTTTTGCGTTTCCCCGGCGGATGTATTGTTGAGGGAACCGTTCTTGCAAACCGTTATAAGTGGAAGGACACCATAGGTCCTGTTGAAGAAAGAAGAATTAACTGGAACCGTTGGCAGGACGGAAACGTGGGAGTTACTGCACGTGATTATTTCCAGTCCTACGGGTTAGGCTTTTACGAATACTTCCTTCTTTGCGAGGATTTGGGATGTCAGCCTCTTCCGGTGCTTAACTGCGGTATAGCATGTCAGTATAAAACAGGCGAAACTGCCAACGGCGAAGAGTTGGATGAATATATTCAGGACGCACTGGATTTAATTGAATTTGCAAACGGTGACACTGCAACTGTTTGGGGTGCCAAGCGTGCCGAAATGGGTCACAGTGAACCCTTTAACCTTGTTTATTTAGGAATAGGCAATGAACAGTGGGAAGAAAAGTATTTTGAACGTTATGAAAAATTCCAGAAGATTATTGCGGCAAAACATCCGGAAATAAAGCTTATTACATCCTCTGGACCCTTTGCGCAGGGAAAGGAATTTGACGCAGCATATAAGTGGCTGGAAGGCAAAAAAGAAGACTTTGCTTATGCAGTCGACGAGCATTACTACGTAAAAAGTGAATGGATGTTTGAAAACGCAAACCGTTACGATAACTATAACCGCGACGGAGTTAAGGTTTTTGCAGGTGAATATGCCTGCCATATAGGAGACCATCAGCCCAAGCCCAACAACCTTGAAGCGGCAATTGCCGAAGCAGCTATGATGACCGGCTTTGAAAGAAACGCAGACGTTGTTGTACTGGCAAGCTATGCACCTCTTTTTGCCCGTGAAAATTACACCCAGTGGACGCCTGACATGATTTTTGTAAATAACCACGAGATAATGCTTACACCCTCTTACCATGTTCAGTCCATGTTTGGTAATAATGTACCGGAGTATACTCTTGAATTTACCCGTGAAGAGGATAGCGATGTTTACATAAGTGCAGGCTATAAGAACGGTGAATATATTTTAAAGGTTGCGAACCGTGGCGGAAAGAAAGACGTTGTGCTTTCACTGCCTCAAGGTGTGGAAAGTATTACGGAAATCAACCTTACAAGTCACAGCATGGATGATGTAAATACCATGGCAGACAAAGAGAAGGTTTCTCCGAAAACACTTACCCGTCCCGTTGGAGGCAGCAGAGAAATTAATCTCACTGTGCCCTCTATATCGTTTAATGTTTATAAAATTAAATAAATACTATTGACAAACTGAAAATAATACCTTATAATGAGAACAGATGTTCGTACAGAAAGAGGGAATCGAAATGTCAATCGAAAAAAAGGAAGCTCTTGCCATTGCAATGAGTCAGATAGAAAAACAGTTTGGTAAAGGCAGTGTTATGAAGCTTGGCAGCAACGCGCATCTTAACATAGATGCAATTCCCACAGGCAGCTTAACACTTGACATGGCATTGGGTATAGGCGGTGTACCCAGAGGCAGGATTATAGAAATCTATGGTCCTGAATCTTCGGGTAAAACCACAATTGCTCTTCACATTGTAGCTGAAGCACAAAAGAGAGGCGGAGAAGCGGCATTTATTGACGCCGAGCATGCTCTTGACCCTACATATGCAAAAAATATAGGTGTTGACGTTGACTCTTTGATTGTTGCGCAGCCTGATACAGGCGAACAGGCTCTGGAAATTGCAGAAGCACTTGTTCGAAGCGGTGCATTGGATGTTATTGTTGTGGACTCTGTTGCGGCACTTGTTCCCAAGGCTGAAATTGACGGCGAAATGGGCGACAGTCACGTTGGTTTGCAGGCAAGGCTCATGAGCCAGGCAATGCGTAAATTGGCCGGTGTTCTCGCAAAGACAAATACAGTATGTATCTTTATTAACCAGCTTCGTGAAAAGGTTGGTGTTATGTACGGTAACCCTGAAACAACCTCAGGCGGACGTGCTCTTAAATTCTATGCATCTGTCAGAATGGATGTAAGAAAAATTGAAACATTAAAGAGCGGAAGCGAATTTATTGGTAACCGCACAAGGGTAAAGGTGGTTAAAAATAAGGTGGCACCTCCCTTTAAAGAAGCAGAATTTGACATGATGTACGGCAAGGGTATCTCCAAGGAGGGCAGCTTGGTGGATATGGGTGTTCTTTTGGGTATTATCCAGAAGAGCGGTGCTTGGTTTGCCTATGGAGATATGCGTATAGGACAGGGAAGAGAGAACGCAAAGCAGTTTATTTCAGATAACCCTGATATATGCGACGAAATTGAAGCAAAAATCCGTGAAAAGATTACCGAAAAGGATAATCAAAGCTTAGGCGAAGAATAATAAAAAAATCAGTTGACTTTTAGTCGACTGATTTTTTTATTGCCTCGCAAAAAGTTAATTTTTTAAACATCGCTGTTTTTTCAAAAAGCTTTACAAAAATATATGTTAAAAACAGTACTGCAAAAATACAAACCTCAATAATTACAACATTGTCTGTAAAACGTGCTGAAATAAGATATGCCAATAAGGTAGTGATAAACGGCAGTATGTAGGAAAAAACAGTGCACAGAAAAAACGTGAAACCGTTCATTTTCACCAAAACAATTTCCGAAAGTTGAAAATCTTCCTTTGTTTTTGCATCTAACGTAACACCTGTGGGCTTTTCCCCTCTGTATAGTCTTACTGTTGCGCTACGGTTTTTAATGTCAACAATTTCACCCTGCTTTATCATTGTGCATCCTCCTTGAGCATTTCTTCTGCGGCAAGACGTGCAGCTGCGGAAATTTCGTCGCCGCTTATAAGCCTTGAAAGCTCTTCCACTCTGCCTTGGTAATCCAAGGGGATAACCGTTGTTCTGAAAGAGTCAGATGTTGTGTCTTTTTGGATAAGCAAATGGTTGTTGGCACGGCAAGCCATCTGCGGAAGATGTGTTATGCATATAATCTGTTTGTTTTTTGCCAGAGATTTAAGCTTGGCTGCAATTTTTGCGGCTGCCTTACCGCTTACCCCGGTGTCAATCTCGTCGAAAAGAAGTATGCCCACGTTATCGCAGTCTGCCAGGGCAGACTTTAATGCAAGCATAATACGACTCATTTCGCCTCCGGATGCTATGCGGTTAAGCGGCTTAGGTGCCTCGCCCGGCGCAGTAGATATGAGAAATTCCACACTGCAAAGCCCCGTTGTGTCAGGCTCATGCTTGTTGATTGCAACACTGAACGAAACCTTTGGCATGTCAAGGAATGTTAATTCATCCTCTACTACTTTGCTCAGCTTATCAGCAGCTTCAAACCTTGTTTCGGTAAGCTTTTTTCCTGTAAGGAGCATTTCCTCACGGGCATTTTTTGCCTCTTCCTCAAGAAGGGCGATGTTATCATCATAAAATAAAAGGCTTCCGTATTCTTCCTCCCATAAAGCGAGATTTGATAAAACGTCTTTTATTTCAGATCCGTATTTTTTCTTAAGTCTTGTAATCGCATCCAGCCTCTCTTCCACTTCGTCAAGCTCTGCGGGAGAAAAGCTCATGCGTGTTACATAAGAATTAATCTGAGAAGATAAATCCTCTGCATTATAGTACAAATCCGTTACCTGTTCGCTGATTGAGCCGAGCGCCTTGTCAAAATTTGCGGCGCGCTCCACATTGTTCATTGCGGCATGAAGTGCATCCTTTCCATCTGCCAGCGCAGATGCGGCAGCATCAAGGTTTGCCATAATGGTTGAGTAGTTGCGCAAAGCATCACGTTTTTCGCCAAGCTCTGCATCCTCTCCTTCTTTTGGGTCAACCGCCTTTATTTCTTCTATGCGAAAACTAAGAGTGTCCTTTTGCATTTCCCTTTCGCTTTCGCTTGTGCGCATGGCTTCAAGCTTTTTTTGTGCTTCTGTTGCCTTTGCAAACAATAACTTGTACTGAGATAAAATTTTGTTATTTTGTGCATATTCGTCTAAAACAGCAAGATGATATGAAGGCTTTAAAAGCGCAATGTTGTCGTGCTGGCCGTGGATTGTTACCAGCTTTTCCCCCACGGATTTTAACGTAGAGAGAGGAACAGTGGCGGAATTTATTTTGCAAATATTCCTGCCGTCGGAATGTAATTTCCTCGAAATCACAATGCTGCCGTCCTCCTCGGGAGTAATGTCAAACTCAGACAAATCCGGACAAGGAGATACAAGAGCTGTCACAGAGGCAAAGTCTGCTCCGCTCCTGATTAAATCTCTGGAGGTGCGCATACCCAACACCATTGACAGCGAGTCTATAAGCAGGCTCTTACCTGCGCCTGTTTCACCTGTTAATATGTTAAAGCCTTCGGAAAAGTCAACTTCTGCTTTTTCAATTACGGCTACATTTTGTATGGATAAATTAATCAGCATAATAATACTCCCGGTTTACTTTGATTGGATGACTGTACCCCAAGGTCATTTCTCCGCTTTGCTTAGGGTACAACAATTTTATAGGTAGGCTTGCCGGCTTCAATCACTCGTCGCCTTATGGTGCAATTAAATGATTAAATGCCTGCGACAGTAAATTTTACTCCGTCATGCTGCGCAGTTTGTAAACAAGCTTTCTTGCACTCTCTTCGCTGCGAACCACCATAATAACAGTGTCGTCCCCTGCAATGGAGCCCACAACTTCGGGAAAGTCCATGCTGTCTACGGCTGCACCTGCCGCCTGAGCCATGCCGGGAAGTGTTTTAATAACAATGTTATTTACTGCATATTCAACACTCATAACGCACTTTTGAAATATGATGGCAAAGCGGGAGTCAATATCTGAAAATCCCGAATCGGAATTTCTTGTGTATATGCTTTTTCCACCATCGGTTTGCTTTTTAACAAGCCTGAGCTCTTTAATGTCTCTGGAGACAGTTGCCTGTGTTACATCAAAGCCCTTGTTTTTCAATGCTTGTGTAAGGTCGTGCTGTGTTTCAATCTGATAATCGTTTATAAGCTGAAGTATTGCGTTTTGTCTTTCAATTCTCATTTTCCTGTTCCTTTCACATAATGGTGAGTTTTTTCTTCACCAGATTAAAAAAGTTTTCTTCTTTCAATGTTAAAAGCTTTGCTTTATGAGGCGATTTTGAAATAACAATTTTTTCTCCGCCTTCAAGCTGATAATCCTCCTGCCCGTCAGATGAAAGGATAATACGCGTATTCTGTCCTGAAAGGACAATCTCAATTTCTCCTTCAGAGGGAATTATCATAGGTCTTGAGCCTAAGTAGTGGGGGCAAACAGGAGTTACAATAAACAAATCCATTGTGGGAAGCACTAAGGGACCACCGCATGAAAGGGAATATGCGGTACTTCCTGTGGGCGTTGAAATAATAACACCGTCAGCACGATAGGTTGCGGCAGCAGTGTTGTTGTGGTTTACAAAAATGTTTGCAAGCTTTCCGGAAGAACGACTGACGATAATGTCATTTAATGCGTCGCTGTCAAAAACAAGTTTACCGTCTTTGTAGATCTTTGCATTAAGCATTATCCTTTCGGATAAATCAAGATTGTCTGAAAGAAGACTGGCAGCAGCTTTTTTTGCATCCTGTGCACTGACCGTTGCCAAAAAGCCCAAGTGACCGGTGTTTATGCTTAAAACCGGAACGTTGTAGGGCGCGGCACGTCGCGCAGCTGTTAAGGTAGTGCCGTCTCCGCCAAAAACAACCGCAACATCTGCTTTTTTGAAAAGCTCCTCGTCATTGTAATATTCTTTGGCGGGAATAATGTCGCGAAGCTCTTTTGCCACAAAAATTTCACACTCGTTACCCACAACTTCCAGAAAAGCACGGGCTGCCTCTGTGGGGTTTGATTTTATTACATTAGAAAGAATAGCTATTTTCATAGGGAGCCTCCCTTAATACATTCTGTGTATAATTATACATCATAGTAATGTATAAATCAATGATTTTCTAATAAAAATACACAAAAGGACAAAAAATGGGTCTATTTTTACAGAATATTCAATTATGCATGAATATTCTGTAAAAATAAATGTCAGAAAATGAACAGGACATTATTATATATTCGCACTTCCTTATTATATGGGGGCGGATTTTGAGTAATCAAAGGTCGGAACGGGTGAGGTTGACCGCAATAGCCTAATGGAAGTGAGGGGTGCGAATTCGCCAAAATACACAAGATAATTTGTTATCTTGGGGTTGACAAGCCAAAAAAACTATGTTACAATACTATACTGCACAATAGGCTGGAAGGTCTACCCTTTTTAGCCTGTGAACGGCAAAAAATTTATTTAAATAAGAGCTTTTTACACACCCGAAGCTTGTACATTCTATACATTTTTCGGGATGGATAGAGCATCGTTTAATGCTTTTTGGGAGCTGTCCCGAATGCCAAGTGTAAATCTTTTAAAAAATTTATTTTAAGAGGTGATTGGTTTGCATCCGATAAAATTAGGGAAAAACGAAAGAATGAGCTTTTCCAAGATTGAAGAAGTATTGGAAATGCCCAATCTTATCGACTTGCAGAGAAAGAGCTATGAGTGGTTTATCAAAGAAGGTCTCGCAGAGGTTTTCAGAGATGTATCTCCCATAACTGACTACTCCGGCAACCTGAGATTGGAATTCGGTGAATACCGTCTTGACGATACACCTAAGTATTCCATCGAAGAGTGCAAGGAGAGAGACGCAAACTATGCGGCTGCTCTTCGTGTTAAGGCAAGCTTGATAAACAGCGAAACAGACGACATTAAGGAACAGGAAATCTTTATGGGTGATTTCCCCCTTATGACAGAACAGGGCACATTTATTATTAACGGTGCCGAAAGAGTTATCGTTACTCAGCTTGTACGTTCACCCGGTATTTATTATGAACAGAAGTTTGACAAGAGCGGTA
>CAZRZU010000034.1:0-16456 GCA_964604615.1 uncultured Oscillospiraceae bacterium | reverse complement strand
CAGGTCCTAAGCATCTTGACGTAACACTTACAAGAGCAAAGTTCAACGAGCTTACAGCAGATTTGGTTGAAAGAACTCTTGTTCCCACAAGAAATGCTCTTCGTGACGCAGGTCTCAGTGCTAACGATGTTGACAAGGTTCTTATGGTAGGCGGTTCCAGTCGTATTCCTGCGGTAAACGAAGCTGTAGCAAAGCTTATCGGCAAGGATCCCCACAAGGGCATCAACCCCGATGAATGTGTTGCTATCGGTGCTGCTATTCAGGCAGGTGTACTTGCAGGCGACGTAAAGGATATTGTTCTTCTTGACGTAACACCTCTTTCCTTGGGTATTGAAACTCTCGGCGGTGTTTGCACAAGACTTATTGAACGAAATACAACTATCCCCACTAAGAAGAGCCAGATATTCTCCACAGCTGCTGACAATCAGCCTGCTGTTGACATCCACGTATTACAGGGTGAAAGAGAATTTGCAGCACAGAATAAGACACTTGGTAACTTCCAGCTTACAGGTATTGCTCCCGCACCCCGCGGTATTCCTCAGATCGAAGTTACATTCGATATCGACGCAAACGGTATTGTAAACGTATCTGCTAAGGATTTGGGTACAGGTAAGGAACAGAAGATTACAATCACTGCTTCCGGCAACCTTTCCGAGGACGAAATAAACAAGGCGGTTCAGGAAGCTGAACAGTTTGCCGAAGAAGATAAGAAGCGCAAAGAAGACATTGATACAAGAAACAATGCAGACCAGATGGTTTACCAGTGCGAAAAGGCTCTTGGCGAAGTAGGCGACAAGATTACCGAAGACGAAAAGGCGGGCATCCAGGCTGAAATCGACAAGGTTAAGGAAGCGCTTAAGGGAACAGATACAGAATTGGTTAAGACTGCGGTAGATGAACTTACAAAGAAGTTCTACGAAATCGCGCCCAAGATTTATCAGCAGCCCGGTGCAGAAGGAGCAGCCCCCAACGGTGCTCCCGGTGCAGACGGTGTTTACGATGCTGAATTTACACAGGACGACCAGCAGTAATTAAATATTAACGGAAGAGTCGGGCAGTTTTTGTCCGACTCTATCGTGCATAAGGCAGGGTAAGATAATGGCAAATAAAAGAGATTACTATGAGGTGTTGGGTGTTGACAAAAATGCAAGCGCCGACGAAATAAAAAAAGCATACAGAAAGCTTGCAAAGCAATACCATCCCGATTTAAATAAAGACAATCCGGAAGCGGCGGAAAAATTCAAGGAAGTGGGCGAAGCCTACTCTGTTTTGTCCGACAGCGATAAAAAAGCACGATATGACCAGTTTGGTCATGCAGGAGTTGACGGAAGCGGCGGAGGCGGCTTTAGCGGCGGCTTTGAAGGCTTTGACATGGGTGACCTTGGCGATATTTTCGGTTCTTTCTTTGGTGGCGGAGGCGGTTTTGGCGGCTTTGGCGGCTCAAGTCGCAGAAACGCACCTCAGAAGGGCAGAGACATACGCGCAAGTATTGACCTTACATTCGAAGAGGCGGCTTTTGGCTGCAAAAAGGACGTTAAGGTATCGCGTCTTGAAAATTGTTCAACATGTGGCGGTAGCGGTGCAAAGGTTGGAACAAATGCTGAGACTTGCTCGCGTTGCGGCGGCAGAGGTCAGATAAGGAGTGTGCAGAACACACCCTTTGGTCAGATTCAGACAAATACCACATGCCCCGAATGCCGAGGCAAGGGTACAGTTATAAAAGAAAGATGTACAGATTGTCAGGGCGCAGGCAAGTCCAGAAAATCAGACAAGATTTCAATTAATATCCCTGCCGGTGTTGACCACGGTCAGGCGGTGAGGGTAAGAGGCAAAGGTGACGCAGGCGAAAGCGGCGGACCAAACGGCGATTTGTACGTTACAATCAATATTAAACGTCATGCCATCTTTGAAAGAGAGGACTTCGATGTTTACGTTGAGATTCCCGTTTCTTTTGTGCAGGCAACTTTAGGCTGTGAGCTTGAGGTTCCCACCCTTGACGGAAAGAAGACTCTTAATATTCCCGAGGGTACACAGAGCGGTACAAAGTTCAAATTAAAAGATGCGGGAATACCTTATCGCAACGGAAGTAGCCGCGGTAATCAGTATGTGACCGTAAATGTTGAAATACCCAAAAATCTTAATCAAAAGCAAAAGGATGCTCTTATGCAGTTTGCAGCGGAAACAAATGAAAAAAATTATAATCAGCAAAAAAAGTGGACCGGTAAGCTGAAGGATTATTTTAACAAATAAGGAGAAATTGTATGAACTGGCTTCAGGTTGCAATAGAAACCACAACCGAAGGTATAGACAAGGTTTGTGAAGCCTTGACCTCCGTTGGTGTTGTTGGCTTTGAAATTGAAGATAAAGACGACTTCAACACATTTTTGGAAGAAAACAGACAGTCCTGGGATTATGTTGACGAAGACTTGTACAATGAAAAGCAAGGACCTACAAGGGTAAAAATCTATATTGAAGAAAACGAGAAGACACCGGAAATGCTCGCTTCGATAAAAACGGCACTTAAAAAAATTGCCTGTGAAGAATACGGCAGTCTGGAAATGACAATGGAAAACATGGCACAGGAAGACTGGGAAAACAACTGGAGGCAATATTTCAAGCCCATTTATGTAGGTGATAATATTATTATTAAACCCCACTGGGAAGAAGTTGAAGATGCAGAGGGCAAGCTGGTGTTTGAGATTGACCCAGGCATGACCTTTGGTTCAGGTCAGCACGAAACTACCCGTATGTGTGTGGAAGCACTTGAAAAGGTTGTAGCCAAGGGTAATACCGTTGCTGATTTAGGCTGCGGAAGCGGCATTCTTTCTGTTATAAGTCTTCTTTTGGGAGCAAGGTATGCATATGCTGTTGACATTGACCCCAACTGTGAAAAAATTGCGTACGAAAATGCGGCGCTTAACAACATAGGTAAAGATATTTACAAGGTTGAATGCGGCAATGTTTTAAACGACAAAAACCTTTGCGACAAGCTCGCAAATGAAAAATATGATGTAGTTGTAGCAAATATTGTAGCAGATGTTATTATTCCTCTTTCAAAAAAGGTCAGAAGCTTTATGAAAGAAGGAGCATATTTCATAACATCAGGTATTATTGACTTCCGTAAGGGTGATGTAGAGGCAGCACTCCTTGAAAATGGGTTTGAAATAATTGAAACCAAGCACGACGGCGACTGGTATGCATTTGTGTGCAGATAAAGGAGAAGCGTATGGCTAACTTTTTTGTGGATAAAGAAACCTTTTTGAAAGACCCCATTGTTATCGAAGGGGAAGAGGCAAACCATATTGTGAAGGTTCTTCGTATGAATGAGGGTGAAAGTCTGACCGTTTTTGACGGAGAGGGAAACTGTGCAGACGGTGTTATTGATAAAATTGAAGGCAAAAACGTTTTTGTGAATGTTAAGGACAGATATCCGTCTCAGACAGAGCCTGAACTTAAAATCACTCTTTTTCAGGGAATACCTAAAAATCCTAAAATGGACCTTATTATACAAAAAGCAACGGAGCTTGGTGTCACAAAGGTTGTACCTGTAAGCACAAAACGTATTGTTGCAAAAATTGACAAAGAATCCAAAATGGAAAGGCTCAGACGCATTGCCTTTGAAGCGGCAAAACAGTGCGGCAGAGCATATATACCAAAGGTTGAGGAACCGGTAACCTATGAAAAGGCATTACTCATGATGAGTGAATGTGACGCAGCTATTATACCTTATGAATGTGAAAAAGACGGTAAAATAGGCGATGCTGTACCAAAGGGTGTAAAAACTCTGGGTATTATGATAGGTCCCGAAGGCGGTTTTGAAGAATATGAAGTGGAAGCGGCTGAGAAAATCGGTGCAAAACGTGTCACATTGGGAAAACGTATTCTGAGAACAGAAACCGCAGGGCTTATTGCATCTGCTTTGTGTTTATACATAGCAGGTGATATGGAATAAGGCATCTGCTATGCAGTGAAGAAATGATAGTGAAAATGTTGTGAAAAAAGTTGCATTTAGGTGCAACTTTTTTTGATTTTAAAAAGTATTATAAAGGGATGGTGTAATAAGGGAAAGCATGTTGTCAAAAAGTGATAAAAATTATTGTTGAAATATTGCTTTTGCTGTGTTATACTATAAAAGGTAAACTAATATTGTTAATTTTTTAACCTTTAAGGAGGGTATTTAAATGGCAAAGAAATTATTGGCATTGGTTCTTGCTGTCAGCATGATTTTCTCTGTATGTGCATTTACCGTGTACGCAGAAGAAACCGATAACAGCGCAGACGTTGCAGAAGTTGCTGAATCAGCTGACGTTGAAACCGGAGATGCCGAAGAAACAGAAGACGAAACAACCGCATCCGAAGAGGAAGAAGACGTGGTTGAGAAGTCCATCGAAATCGACGTTGCAAGTAACTACTATGCAAACGACAAAGTAACAGTTACAGGTAGTGTTGAAGGCGACATCACAGGTGTTATTGTAAGAATTGTTTGTGATGAAGACGATGTTGATGTTGAAGAAACTATCACTGTAAAGAAGTTTGAATCAACCGGTGTAACACTTCAGCTCAAGAAGGCAACTGTTGGTGCGGAATACACTGTAACAGTAAGCGACTTTGCAGATGAAGATACATATGCAGAAAAGTATTTTATCATTAAGAAAGATGCTTCAAGCAACACGGGTACAAGCTCAACAAGCTCAAAGAACGGTAAGGTTACTATCTGGATTGAAGGTCTTACAGCTCGTTACATTGACGAAACAACAGTATCTCTTAAGAATGTTGACGATGCTACTGTAATGGGTGTTGCAGAATATGTTCTTGATGAAGAAGGACGTGCTTACAGACGTAGCACGGACAAGTCAAAGATTGACCGTATTGCAACAACTGCAACAGGTTCTACATATCTCCGTGATGGCTACGGTACAAGCACATCCAGCTCATCTACAAAGTATTTTGCAGATTGCGAATGGAGCTACTTTGTAAACGGTAAGGCTTCTTCTCTTTCCATGAGCGAAATGGAAGTTGAAGACGGCGATGAAATAGTTCTTTACTTCGGTAATCCCGATGAAGTGATTTACCCCACAATTACTGTTGAACCTGACGGAATTTCCCTTGGCGACAAAATTGAAGTTACAGTTACTGACCAGTATGGTGACCCTGTTAAGGGTGCGAGTGTATACTTCTACAAGAGAAACTCCACAACAAAGACAGGCGGTAAGACTGACTCTAACGGTGTGTACGATGATAAGACAGCAAATTCTTCTTTCATTTCCACATACCAGGGCGGTACTGTAATGGTATCCTACTATCAGTCCTCCTCCAAACCCATTCTTATGGTTTCTGTTGAAGAAGACCTTCTGATTGAAAGAGAAGGTACCACAGCAGCATATGTAACTGTTGAAGGTGCTCACAAAACTCTTCTTTCCAAGACAAAGTCATCCAAAATAGCAGAGTATGACCTTCTTAACTTTGCTATGGAAGTGTTTGAAGACGAAGGCTTGGACTATGACCTTAACTCTTCCAAGGATAACTTTGAATATATTGAATCCAAGAATACAAGCGGATACAACAACGAAAACGGTGACCTTACAGATGATTCCGGTTGGTACGTTTGGGTAGACGGCGAAATTTATACACCTGAAGACGATTTGGAAGACGTACCCGTTTACAACGATGATGAAATCATCTTCTATTTCGGTGACGAAAACACAATTCCCGTAGTTTACTATACAATTGACGGAGACCTTGAAACAGACGAAACTGTTTATGTATATTTCTATTCAGATGCAGAAAAAACAGAGCCTTTGAACCGTTTCTATGTTTACTTCACAGGTGACGATGTTGCCAAGGGAATGAACACAAATTCTGACGGTAGAGTTACTCTTCCCATAGTAGAATACAAGGGTACATACACACTTTCCTGGGGTGAACAGGTTGGTGTAAAGGACGACTATTGTCCCTATGCTGTATATACTGAGATTGACCTTAAGTACACGGGTACAACTAAGCCCACTGAAAAGGCAACAGAAACAAAAACGGAAACAAAAACATACGAATGTGACTACTGTGGCGACGATGTAACCAGACTTTACAATGTTGAATACAAGGGTAAAGAACTTGATGTTTGTCAGTCTTGCAGAACTGAAATCAATAATATGAACGAAGAGTGGGCTACAGTAGGGAAAGAAGAGGAAGACACAACAACGTGGGCAGAAGGCGATTACACCGAACCCACAGAAAAAGTTACAGGTCCTTCTCCTCATTTCCCCGACCCCAACATTGACACATGGGCAGTTTCATATGTTGACAAGGCTTATGAATACGGTCTTATGAGCGGTACAGGTGAAGGTTGGTTTGAACCTCAGAGAGAAATCACAAGAGCTGAATTTACAGCAATTATTTGCAGAATGCTCGGTCTTGACACCGATGTGAACAGCTATGCACAGGTATTCACAGATGTTACACCTACTGACTGGCACTACGGCTATGTAATGGCAGCATATAATGCAGGCTATGTAACAGGTATGAGTGCTACAACATTTGCTCCTAACGATTACATTACACGTGAACAGATGGCAGTTCTTGTTGCAAGAATTATTCAGGTTACAGGCGAAGAAACAGACGTATTCCTCTTTGCTGACGGTTATAATGTTTCACTGTGGGCAAGAGTTTATGTTTCTGCTGTTCTTAAGACAGGTTTGATGACAGGTAACCAGTTCGGCGAGTTCCTTCCTCAGGATAAGGTAACACGTCAGACAGCAGCTATTGTTGCGGTAAGACTTCTTGAATATATGAATTCCTGATTACGAATTAGTAGGTGAAAAACGAGGCAGATTTCTGCCTCGTTTTTTTTGCAGAAAGTGCGATGAAAAACTGAATAATTTGATATTATTTAGTTGAAATTTAAAAGAAAACATAGTATAATATAATCAAGTATTTATATTTTATTTTCGGGAGGAAAAGACAATGAAAATGACAAAAAGATGCATAGCTGCATTTCTTGCAGTTGTAATGGTTTCAATGCTTGCTTTAAGCGGCTGCGGAGCAGAAGAGGTAAAGCTTGTTGAAAGCGACATAACAGCAGCTCAGGTTCAGGAAGAATTCTGGAATAATAACCTTGATGCATCTGCTGAATTTCTTAACGGTTTCCGTGCTCAGAGTCCTGAAGAGGTAGGGCGATTATGGCAACATGCAAAAATCCACGGCAACGGAGCAATACTTTACGCACTTTATTCCTCTGATGTGAAGGAAACATATCTTTACGCAATGAAGAGAGATTTTGCTATATGGAACTTCTACTTTGGAAAAGAAGACCAAAAACCTCAGAGTGTTACAATCAGCCAACCTTTGCCTGTTGAAGGCATTGACAATATGTATTATTGCACAATTTCAAATATTGAAAGTGACGGAAATACAAAAACCACTTATGACATTTACATTGAGCTTGTGGACGGCGGATACTTTGTAACAAGCGAAACAAGTCCGGAAATTGAGCAGAACTGATTTTAAGGAGGCAACAAAAAATGAAAAGAATGCTTTGTTTTTTATTGGTTGCTGTGATAGCAATAATGCCCATGGCGGTAAATGCTGAAGAAGTTGCATACGAAATGAGTATTTCCACGGTATGTGACAGCGAAGCAATTGAGGTAGGTGACCAGTTCCTTGTAAGATTTGAGCTTACTGACGTGAAGCCTTACCTTACATTTCAGTTGAATGGTGCATATGATTGCGAAACTGCTGAAATTGTTGCGCCTGTTTATACAAATAAGGTTATAGGTGTTGTGGACAATACCTTTGACAATGAAACCGGTACATTCAACTTTGTGGGTTATGACCAAACCTTGAGAGGAACAGAGGATGCGCTTGTATGCTCAATTTTATTTAAGGCAAAAAAAGCGGGAGATTTTACACTGGCTCTGACCGAAAGAACAATGTTTGGAAAAGTAAATGAAAATGCCTTTTATGTGATGGATGTAAACGGTGGTACTTTTGTTGTCAGTGAAGATACTGACGGCAAGAACTCTGCCATAATTGAGGACACTCCTGCTCTTACACCTTACGACGACATGCTTGGATATGACTGGGCAGAAAAGGCTGTTGGTGTGTTGGCTAAGCTTGGTGTGCTCGAAGACATTGCAGACGAATCGTTTTATCCGGGACAGAATGTTACAAGAGGTGACTTTATCACTATGCTTGTAAGGGTGTGTAAGCTCAAGAGCTCGGCAAAGGCTGAACCCTTTGGTGATGTAGGTGAGGACAGCTACCAGTACGATTCTGTTATGATTGCTAAAGCTCTGGGTGTTGCACTGGGAGACGAAAACGGCAATTTCCGTCCTGATGAGCCTATCACAAGACAGGATATATGTACTCTTGTTTACAGAACAATGCGTAAAATGGATAAGGTTAACCCTGAAATAACAGTTGAAGACTATATTTCCGGATTCAGCGACAAGGATAGCATTGCTCCCTATGCGGTTGAATCTGTGGCAGGTCTTATCCGTGCAAAAATTATTATCGGAGATGATTCCGGTCTTATAAGACCCACAGATTACATGACAAGAGCAGAAGCTGCTGTTGTGCTTAACAGATTGGCAGAGTTTAATATTTTAGTGTCCAGATAAAGGTGATTTTATGAATACTGTTTTTTGGCTTGGTGCCATGGTATTGTTTATCATAATTGAAGCTGTAACTCCTATGCTCATATCGGTATGGTTTGCCTTGGGAGCATTGATTGCAGGTATATGCTCTTATTTCGGCATGAGTGAAACTGCCTGTGTTCTGGTTTTTGCTGTTGTTTCGGCGGTCTCGCTGATTGTTTTTAAAAAGTTTTACAGCGACAAATTTGTGCATAAACATGAGAAAACAAATGCCGACAGATTAATTGGTGCTAAAGGCGTTGTTGAAAGTGACATCGACCCAATTAAGGGCAAAGGAACGGCTGAGGTAATGGGGCAGTTGTGGTCTGCAAAATCCAACGAACCCATTGAAAAAGGATCAATGATAGAAGTTGAAGCCATTGAGGGTGTAAAGCTTGTTGTAAAGAAAGTGTGAGGTGTTTATATGCCATTCTTAATTGCATTGATTATAATTGCATTGGTAATTGTTGTATTAAATATAAAAATTGTACCTCAGGCAAAAGCTGTTGTTGTTGAGCGCTTGGGTGCATATAAGGAAACATGGTCTGTTGGCTTGCATGTTAAGGTTCCTTTTATTGACCGTATAGTTACGATTGTTAATTTGAAGGAACGTGTTGCGGATTTCCGTCCTCAGGCGGTAATTACAAAAGATAACGTAACAATGCAGATTGATACGGTTGTTTATTTCCAGATAACAGACCCTAAGCTTTACTGCTACGGTGTTGAAAATCCCATGATGGCGATTGAAACCTTAACTGCAACAACACTTCGTAACATTATCGGTGAAATGGAACTGGATGAAACACTTACATCCCGTGATATTGTAAATGCCAAGATGCGTACCATTCTTGATGAAGCAACTGACCCTTGGGGTATCAAGATTAACAGAGTTGAGCTTAAGAATATTATCCCTCCGGCTGAAATACAGGATGCGATGGAAAAACAGATGAAGGCAGAGAGAGAACGACGTGAATCCATCCTTCGTGCAGAGGGTGAAAAGAGAAGTGCTATTCTGGTTGCCGAAGGTGAAAAGGAAAGTGCCATTCTCCGCGCGGAAGCTGCAAAGGAAGCAAAAATCCGTGAGGCAGAAGGTGAGGCAGAAGCTATTATGAGAGTGCAAACTGCCATAGCTAAAGGTATTGAATTGATAAATCAGGCTAATCCTACTAAAGAGACTATTTCCATAAGAAGCCTTGAAGCATTGGAAAAGGTTGCTGACGGCAAAGCTACAAAACTTATAGTTCCTTCTGAAATTCAGAATTTAACAACTTTGGCGGCATCATTAAAAGAAGTTATGAACGATTAATAGAATTGAGTGAATCCAGATGGCAAAATTAAAAGAAAAAATAATATCACTGTTTAAAAACAAAACATTTCTTATCGGGGCAGCATCTTTTTTGCTGCCTGCACTTGTGCTGTTTATTGTATATATCGCAAACGGAGTTCATCCCTTTGGTGATGGTCAAATTCTTGTAACAGACTTGTGGCATCAATATTATCCCTTCCTATGCGAGTTGCAGGAAAAACTTAAGGAAGGGTCTTCTCTTCTCTATTCCGAAAACATAGGTATGGGCATTAATTTCTGGGCACTCATTGCCTACTATTGCGCAAGCCCTCTTAACTTTCTTGTAATGTTGGTAAGCAAGGAAGCATTAAGAGACCTTGTTGTTGTACTGGTGCTGTTAAAGGTTGGTTTTTCCGGGCTTTTCTTTTCCCTGTATTTAAAAAAGGTGCATGGTAGGTACGATGTGTCGACAGTGGCATTTTCAAGCTTGTATGCCCTTTGCGGATATGTTCTCGGATATTACTGGAATATTATGTGGCATGACTGTGTTGCCCTGCTTCCTTTAGTTATGCTCGGCGTTTACAGCCTTATTAGAGAAAACAAGTGGAGACTGTATATTGTTTCGCTGGCAATTGCTGTTATAAGCAATTTTTACATTGGTTTTATGGTGTGTATTTTTACTGCCATATATTTCTTTACTGAATGTGCCAAAACATCCATGGGTTTCAAGCAGTTTTTAAAAAAGCTTGGATTGATTGCTGTTTGTTCCGTTATATCTTTGGGGATAACGGCTTTTATGACAATCCCTGCATTCAATGCTTTGCAGAATACCGTTTCGGCAGAGCCTAAAACGGGTTCCTCAACAGAAAAGAGCTTTTTTGTTCAGATTAAGGATGATTTAAGTGAATATGCCGATGAAATAGGCGATGACGGTGCAGATGTTGTGGGAAGACTGGCATCATTTAACGAGCCTGTTCCGAAGGAAGGTTTGCCCAATATATTCAGCGGATTTATTTGTGTTATACTTTTAGGCTTCTTTATTGTGTCTAAGAATATTCCCAAAAAGGAAAAAGCTGCTGATTTAATAATGCTTATTGTGTTGCTTTTGAGCCTTATTATAAGTGACATTGATATTATATGGCACGGCTTCCATAAGCCTAATATGGTTCCTTACAGGTACGCATTTGTATTTTCCTTTGCCTTGATTTCACTTGCATACAGAACTTATGTGGCAGATTTTGTATCCTTGAACGGACATCCAAAGAGAAAGTCCATAAGCATTATTTGCCCGGTGATTATTTCGGCTCTTGTTATAGCATGTGCATGGAAAGAAGCCGAGATTGCAACTATATTCGGTTGCTGTGCAATTGCATTGGTTTATTTTGTAATTCTTGCAACTATCTTGCAGGAAAAAAGGGAAGCGGCAAAAAAGAAATGGTCAAATATATTGTGTGCCGTTATTGTGCTTGAAGTTATTATTAATACTGTAATTGCTGTACCTACCGTAAGAACAACAACATATTCCACATATTATTACCGCGGACAAGAGATTGAAAAGCTTCTTAAAGAGATTGATGCGGACTCAACCTTTGGAAGAATTGAAACAAGCCAGGAATATATTCTTAACGACCCTGCTCTTTATGGATATAAAGGTGTTTCAGCATTCACTTCTACTGCCAATGCAAATGTGTCAGAGCTTATGAAAAAGCTTGCCATTTGCGGACTCCCCAGTTCCAATAGATATTATTATGAAACAACATCTCCTTTAACAAATGCATTTTTGGGGATTGAGTATATTATCTTCAAGAATGATATGAATAATCTTAATCCGTATCTTGAACCGGTAGCGGAAGCATGGACAGAAGACGGTAAGTATAAAAATGTTATTTATCAGAATACTGAGACTTTGCCCATCGGTTTTATGGTTGATGAAAATTTTGCCATGGAAAAGTTGTCGGATGGAAATGCCTTTGAAATACAGAATGAATTATTCCGCAGGGCAACCGGCATTGAAGAGGATTTGTTCACAAGAGTTCCGCTTAAATCAGTAAGCGCTGAAACAACAGTCAAGGTTACAGGCACATCCGAAGGAAAGTACACTCTTAAAAAGGAAGAGGATGCTGAGGAGCTTAAGATGGATATTAATTATATTGCTCCTGACGAAAACTCGATTTATGCATATATTGACGGAAGTACAATCTCAAAAGTCAAAATTTTAAAGACTCCTTATAAAGCGGTTAAGAGAAAATACATTTTCCCTGCCGGAGGTTTCCAGGAAGGAGAAAAGTTCACATTTTCTTTTGAGTTTGAAAGCACCTTTAAAGAAAAAGCTACAATGTACTTCCATGTATATTCAATGAATGAGGCACTTTTTGAACAAGGTATGGAGATGCTCAGAGATGAGCCCTTTGAAATTACCAAGTACGAATCTACTGAAATTGAAGGAAGCATTAACGTAAAAGAAGACGGTGTATTCTATACCTCAATTCCTTATGAAAAGGGATGGACATTGTATGTTGACGGTGTAAAAACCGAAATTGAACCTTACGAAGACGCATTGATTTCTGCAAAACTTACAGCAGGCGAGCATAACATAGTGTTAAAATATTCACCTCACGGATTTGTTATCGGTGTAATCACATCTGTTGCTATGCTTGGTGTTTTTGTGCTTGCGATTGTATTTACACGAAGGAGGAAAAACGATGGACAAAATATCGATAGTAGTTCCGTGTTACAATGAAGAATTGTCACTTCCGTATTTTTATAAGGAAATTACTTCAATTGCTGAGCTTATGAAGAACGATGCTGAATTTGAGTTCATTTTTGTGGATGACGGCTCAAAGGATAAAACAGTAGACGGCTTGAGAAGCTTGGCAAAACAGGATTCCAGAGTAAGATATATTTCTTTTTCAAGAAATTTTGGTAAAGAAGCGGCAATGTATGCAGGTTTTAAAGCAACACTGGGTAATCTGGTTGTTGTTATGGACGCAGACTTGCAGCATCCGCCAAAATTTATTCCCGATATGTATAAAGGAATAAAAGAAGAAGGGTATGACTGCGTAGCAACCCGCAGAGTAAAGAGGCTTGGTGAGCCAAAGATAAAATCTTTCTTTGCAATGAGATTTTATGATGTTATTAATGCACTTTCTGACACGAACATTGTTCCCAGTTCATGCGACTACCGTATGATGACACGTAAAATGGTAGATGCAGTGCTGGAAATGAGTGAGATTAACCGTTTTTCAAAAGGTATTTTCAGTTGGGTAGGTTTTAACACTAAATGGATTCCCTTTGAAAACGTTGAAAGAGTTGCAGGGGAAACTAAGTGGTCGTTTAAAAAGCTTTTTGCATATTCATTAGACGGTATTACCGCTTTTTCTACTGCTCCTTTGCAGATCTCATCGCTTATAGGAATTCTTTTCTGTGTAATAGCTTTTATTTTTGGCATAGTTACCTTTGTTAAGACGTTAGTTTTCGGTGAGCCTGTTGCAGGGTTCCCTACATTAATGTGTGTGATTTTGCTTATTGGCGGTATACAGCTTCTTATGATAGGTATTCTTGGTCAGTACATGGCAAAAATGTATATCGAAACAAAGCACCGTCCAATTTATATTGTTAAGGAGACTGAAGATGAAATTCGTTGATGAAAAGCTTCTTAAGTTTGGACTTGTGGGAATACTTAATACGGTTGTAGGCTATGCCATAAACCTGGTAATGCTTAATGTAGTAGGTCTGGGAGTGTTTTTTTCAGGCGTTGTAAATTATTCGTTAACAAGCATTATGAGCTTTTTCCTAAACAAATATTTCACTTTTAAAAGCAAAGGAAATGTTTGGAAGGAGGCATTGAGGTTTGCGCTTAACATTGCTGTATGCTTTACATTGGCATACGGTATTGCGGAGCCTTTGACAGGGTTCGTTATGGGATATGCACCGGATGGTGTGTTCGCATTCGTGGAAAAAATAACATTCGGACTTCTTCATGAAAAACAAAATATTATTGACAATATCGCGACACTTGTCGGAATGGTTCTTTTCGTGATATTTAATTACACAGGACAGCGATTTTTTGCCTTTAAAGCCGAAGAATGAGGGATTTTTCTCTCGTTCTTTTTTCTTGTTAAGATTGACATTGATATAAAGAATTGTTATAATTAATTTACAAAAAATGTAAATGAGGGCTGACAATGAAAAAGACTTTGACAGAAGATTTTCAGGATACTGTTGCAAAATTGCACATCTGGAATAAAAGCATTCTTGACATTATGAGCAAATTACAATTATCTTCGGGTAAAATTAACCGTGCAGCGGTAAAATCCGTGACAAATTGCGGATGTATTGAAATTGACGGCAAAAAAAACTATATTACTTTTGAAAAGCAAAGTGACGGTAGCCAGGTTAAAGGTGTTTTGTGTGACGATTGCAGGGCTAATCTTGAACGGGAGATAGGAGAGGGGTTTTACTACATGATTTCGCTTTGCAATGCCTTAAGCCTGAATGTTGATAAAATTATACAGAAAGAGTCTGAACGAGTAAAAACCTTAGGTAAATATAATCTTATGTAGACCTGAAAACCGCCATTAGGCGGTTTAATTTTTTTGGAAAAATTTAAAAAGTATATTGACAATGTGAGTTAGTTATGCTAAACTAACTCAAGAGGTTAGAATCAACTAACTAAAATTACATATGTATGTTTAAATTATAGGAGGCCTACTATGAATTTAACGGAAGCAATTGAAGGGAAGGAGTATATCATAACAGATATCCTTTCTGAGGATGAAGAGATGGACGCATTTCTTTTTTCTCTCGGCTGTTACAGTGGTGAACCCATCACTGTCATTTCTCATTTAAAGGGTGGCTGTGTTGTTGCAATAAAGGATGGCAGATACACCATTGATAATGAGCTCGCGGCAGCAATCCGCGTATAACAAAATATTGATAAGGGGAAATTTATATGAGAATTGCCTTAGCAGGTAATCCTAACAGCGGTAAGACCACCATGTATAATGCTCTTACAGGCAAGAATGAAAAGGTTGGTAACTGGGCCGGTGTTACGGTAGACAAGAGAGAAAGTAATATAAAAAAGGGACTTTATAACGGAAACGAGGAGGTTATCGTAGTTGACCTTCCCGGCGCATATTCCATGTCTCCCTTTACAAGTGAAGAAAGCATCACAAGCGGTTACGTAAAGAACGAGCATCCCGATGCTATTATTAACATTGTTGATGCTACAAATCTTTCCAGAAGCTTGTTCTTTACAACTCAGCTTTTGGAACTTGGTGTTCCCGTAGTTGTTGCTCTTAACAAGAGCGATATTAACAAAGCAAAGGAAACAAAAATTGATGCTGTAAAGCTTTCTGAAAAGCTTGGCTGCCCTGTTGTAGAAACAATTTCCACAACAAATGACGGTCTTGAAAAGGTAGTTGCAGCTGCTGTTGAGCTTAAGGGTACAAAGCAGGTTGCTCCTTATGTTCAGGGCAACATTGATCTTCACAACAAGAAGAGTGTTGAAGAGGCTGATAGAAAGCGTTTTGAATTTGTAAACAAGGTTGTAAAAGTTGTTGAAACACGTAAGGTTAAGACAAACGAAAAGAACTTCCAGGATAAAATTGATGCAGTTCTTACAAACAAGTGGCTCGGTATTCCGATTTTCGCTGTTGTAATGTTTTTGGTGTTCGACATTTCACAGTCAACACTTGGTCCTTTTCTTGCAGATACTTTGGTTGCATGGATTGAAACATTCCAGGCATGGGTTGGCGGTTTGTTAGAGAACGCAGGTGTGGCAGATATCTGGTACGCATTGCTTGTTGACGGTATTATTGGCGGTGTTGGTGCCGTAGTTGGTTTCCTTCCCTTGGTAATGGTAATGTACTTCCTCATTGCACTTTTGGAAGACTGCGGTTACATGGCTCGTGTTAGTGTTGTACTTGACCCCATTTTCAAGAAGGTTGGTCTTTCCGGTAAGAGTGTTATTCCTTTCGTAATCGGTACAGGCTGCGCAATCCCCGGTATCATGGCTTGTCGTACTATCCGTAACGAAAGAGAAAAGAGAGCAACAGCTATGCTCACACCCTTTATGCCCTGCGGTGCTAAGCTCCCTGTTATTGCACTTTTTGCAGGTGCATTCTTTGGTGATGCATCCTGGGTTGGAACATTAATGTACTTTGTAGGTATTGTACTTATTTTCCTCGGTGCTCTTCTTGTTAACAAGATTGCAGGACACAAGAATCGTAAGAGTTACTTTATTATTGAACTCCCCGAATACAAGGTTCCCAGTGTTGTAAGAGCATTCAAATCCATGTGTTCGCGTGGTTGGGCTTATATTGTTAAGGCAGGTACAGTTATTCTTGTATGTAATACGGTAGTTCAGATTATGCAGACATTTACTTGGAGCTTCCAGGTAACAGAGGCAGCAGATGCTTCTATTCTTGCAAGTATTGCTAAGCCCATTGCTTACGTACTTGTTCCCATTGTTGGTGTTAAGGCTTGGCAGCTTGCAGCAGCGGCTGTTACAGGCTTTATCGCAAAGGAAAACGTTGTTGGT
>CAZRZU010000033.1:0-16839 GCA_964604615.1 uncultured Oscillospiraceae bacterium | reverse complement strand
GTTGAAAAGAGATGTCCCGCAGGTGTTTGTAAGGCTCTTACAAACTTTGTGATTGATAAAGATAAGTGTAAAGGCTGCTCTGCTTGTGCACGTAAGTGTCCTGTTGGAGCTATCTCCGGTGAAATTAAGAGCCCATACACAATTGATACAACGAAATGTGTTAAGTGCGGTGTTTGTATGGAAACATGTAAATTCGGCGCTATTGAAAAAAGATAAGAAAGGAGCTTGGTGAATAATGAATATGGTAAATTTAAAAATTAACGGTCAGGATGTTACCGTTCCTGCCGGAACTACCGTTCTTGAAGCTGCAAGGGAAGTGGGTATTGAAATTCCTACTCTTTGCTACTTAAAGGACTTAAGCAAAACAGGCTCCTGCAGAATGTGTCTTGTTGAAATCAAGGGTGGTAGAGCGCTTCAGGCTGCTTGTGTTTATCCCGTTGCAGAAGGTATCGAAGTATATACAAATACACCCAAGGTAAGAAACGCAAGAAAAGCTGTATTAGAGCTTCTTTTAAGCAACCACGACAGAAAATGTCTCACATGCGTAAGAAACCGCAATTGTGAACTTCAGGCGCTTGCAGACGACCTTGGTGTTGTTGATGTGCCCTTTGAAGGTGAGAGAATTCAGTACGAGCTTGATGAGCTTTCTCCCTCTATTGTAAGAGATAACAACAAATGTATTCTTTGCCGCAGATGCGTAAATGTTTGTCAGAATGTTCAGTCTGTTGGTGCAATCAGCCCCATTGGCAGAGGCTTTACAACACAGATAGGCTGCGCATTTGAAATGAGCCTTAATGAGGTTGACTGTGTAAACTGCGGTCAGTGTATTGCGGCATGTCCTGTTGGCGCTTTGAAAGAAAAGGATGCTAAGAAGGATGTTTGGGATGCACTGGCTTCCGACAAGCATGTAGTTGTACAGACAGCGCCCGCAGTTCGTGCAGCACTTGGCGAAGAGTTCGGCATCGAAGGTGTTGCAACAACAGGCAAGATGGTTGCAGCTCTCCGTCGCCTTGGCTTTGACAAGGTGTTTGATACAGACTTTGGTGCAGACGTTACAATTATGGAAGAAGGAACAGAGCTTCTTAATAGAATTAAGAACGGCGGCACACTTCCCATGATTACATCCTGTTCTCCCGGTTGGATTAAGTTCTGCGAACACAACTATCCCGAATTTTTGGATAACTTAAGCTCTTGTAAATCACCTCATGAAATGTTTGGTGCAATCCTTAAGAGCTATTATGCTAAAAAGGCAGGCATTAATCCTGAGGATATTTATGTTGTATCTATTATGCCCTGTACAGCAAAGAAGTTTGAAGCTGCTCGTGATGAACTTAGTGTTAACGGTTTAAAGGATGTTGATGCAGTTCTTACAACGCGTGAATTGGCTGCTATGATTCGTGAAGCAGGTATTCAGTATAACAAGCTTCCCGACGAAGTGTTTGATTCTCCCTTTGGTGACCAAGCAACAGGTGCGGCTGTTATCTTTGGTGTAACAGGCGGTGTTATGGAAGCTGCTCTTCGTACTGTGGCAGAAGTTCTTTCCGGTAAGAGTCTTGAAAAGGTTGAATTTGAGGCAGTACGTGGCTTTGAAGGTGTTAAGTTTGCAAACGTTCCTGCCGGTGATATTACTGTGCGTGCAGCTATTGCACACGGTCTTTCCAACGCAAAGAAGCTTCTTGATTCTATCAAGAATGGGGAAGTACAGGTTGACTTTATTGAAATTATGGCATGCCCCAACGGTTGTATTACAGGTGGCGGTCAGCCCATTGTTTCTAATAAAGAAAGAATGGAAAAGGATATTGCAGCTATCCGTGCAAAGGCGCTTTATGACGAAGATGGAAGCCTTAAGCTTCGTAAGAGTCATGAAAACCCCTACGTTAAAAAGCTTTATGAGGAATTCTTAGGTGAGCCTTGCGGTCATAAGAGCCATGAACTTTTGCATACACATTATAAAAAGAGAGACAGATTCTAACTTAAAGAGGGCGAAAGCCCTCTTTTTTGTTGACTGAAATGACGATGGGTGATATAATTATTCTATCTTATTATATCCATATTTAAGGAGATGTTTGTAATGAAAAGTGATAACGTAAAATTGGGTATGCAGCAAGCGCCTCACCGCTCTTTGTTCAATGCTCTCGGTATGACCGAAGAGGAAATGAAGAAGCCTTTGGTGGGTATTGTTTGTTCATATAACGAAATTGTTCCCGGTCATATGAATCTTGATAAGATTGCACAGGCCGTTAAATTAGGTGTTGCAGCTGCAGGCGGCACACCCATAATGTTCCCCGCAATCGCAGTGTGTGACGGTATTGCCATGGGTCACATCGGTATGAAGTATTCTCTTGTAACAAGAGATTTAATTGCAGATTCCACAGAGTGTATGGCAACTGCTCATCAGTTTGACGCACTTGTCATGATACCTAACTGTGATAAAAACGTTCCCGGTTTACTTATGGCAGCAGCAAGAGTAAATGTGCCTACTGTGTTTGTATCAGGCGGTCCAATGCTTGCAGGTCACGTAAAGGGTCATAAAACAAGCCTTTCCTCTATGTTTGAAGCAGTAGGAAGCTATGCAGCAGGCACAATGACAGAAGAAGACGTTAAGGAATTCGAGTGTAATGCTTGTCCCACATGCGGCTCATGCTCCGGTATGTATACTGCAAATAGCATGAACTGTTTAACAGAAGCACTTGGTATGGGTCTTCCCGGCAATGGTACAATTCCTGCAGTATATTCCGAAAGATTAAAGCTTGCTAAAATGGCAGGTATGGCTGTAATGGAAATGTACAGAAAGAATATTCGTCCTCGTGATATTATCACAAAGGAAGCTATCATGAATGCATTGACTGTTGATATGGCATTAGGTTGCTCCACAAACTCCATGTTACATATCCCTGCAATTGCACATGAAATCGGTTTTGATTTTGACATTGCTCTTGCAAACGAAGTAAGCAGTAGAACCCCCAACCTTTGTCACCTTGCTCCTGCAGGTCCCACTTATATGGAGGACTTGAACGAGGCAGGCGGTGTATATGCCGTTATGAACCAGCTTAGAGAAGCAGGGCTTCTTAACGAAGACTGCATGACAGTAACAGGCAAAACAATCGGCGAAGCGGTTCAAGGTCATGTGAACAAGAACCCCGAAGTTATCCGTACATTGGATAACCCCTATTCAAAAACAGGCGGTTTGGCAGTATTAAAGGGTAACCTTGCACCTGACGGAAGTGTTGTAAAGAGAAGTGCCGTGGTTGCTGAAATGATGCAGCACGAGGGCCCTGCGAGGGTATTTGAATGTGAAGAAGATGCAATTGAGGCCATCAAGGGCGGTAAGATTGTAGCAGGTGACGTTGTTGTTATTCGTTACGAAGGACCCAAGGGCGGCCCCGGTATGAGAGAAATGCTCAATCCCACTTCTGCAATTGCAGGTATGGGTCTTGGCAGCACTGTTGCTCTTATTACAGACGGACGTTTCTCAGGCGCAAGCCGTGGTGCTTCAATCGGTCATGTGTCTCCCGAAGCGGCAGTAGGCGGACCTATTGCTCTTGTTCAGGAGGGCGATATTATTCAGATTGATATTGATGCTTGCACACTTAACCTTAAGGTAAGTGATGAAGAGCTTGCTGAAAGAAAGGCTAAATGGCAGCCCCGTGAGCCCAAGGTTACAACAGGCTATCTTGCTCGTTATGCAAAGATGGTAACAAGCGGTAACAGAGGAGCGGTTCTTGAGATTAAATAAAAAGAAAGAGGAAAATGAAAATGAAAAGGTTTTTATCAATAATGCTTGTCATATGCATGGTAATTGGTATTTTCCCTGTAATCAGCTTTGCTGATTCAAACACAATTACCGCGGTGAGAACAGCATATTTTAATTCAAGTGGTAGCGAATGGAAAAATTCTGATGGCGACAACGTGCTTGTGTCTACAGGTGCTACAGGCTGGGAGGGGGCAAGTAGCTTTACCGATGCAGACGGCATTGTTACAACACAAAGCTCACTTTCCGGCTCGGGCTTTAATAGTGCGAGGCACTCTCTTATTGCATTTGCACTTCCCGGTGATTTAGATGCAGACAGAATAGGCAAGGTCACACTTTCCATGACTGTAAAAAATGTAAAGCAGGTGTCGAGCGGTGCAAGGCTTTCTGTTTACGGTAACAGTGTGGACGGCAGTTGGAGCACGGCAGATGAGACAAGCAAGTTTGGTACATTTGCAAGCCTTCCCTTACTCGGATTAACGGATGCAATCCAGACGGGCAACTCCACAGGTGAAAGTGCATCAGGCGAAACAATTACACTTTCAAGCATTGCCCTTTCTGACTATATCTCTCAGATGATAGAGGAAGGAAAAAGCGAAGTGACCTTCCGTTTAGCAGCACCTCTTGGCGGTATAAGATTGTATGATGTTAATACAACAACACCTCCTACTCTCACAATTGAAACGGATGAAGTTACAACTGTTAAAATCAGAACCGTATACTACAACGGAGAAGATGTAGTGGATGAAAGCAGTGTTGCAATAGGCCATCAGATTGTGGAAAGTGAATATACTTACAGCGGAACTCCTACAAACATAATTGTTAAGGACGAGGATATTTACGTGTATTCACAAGAACGTTCGGCTCTCAGCGTGAATGTTAATGCTGACGGCAGCAGTGAAATTGTTATTGCATATGAAAAGTACACTGATGAAAATTCTTTTTACGGCTATGAAATTGAAGATGAGGGTGCATGGTGCTGGTTTGCAGACCCCAGAGCTGTTGTTTTGAAAAATGATGAGGGCACAATTGATGTAACAGTTATTGGCTACATTGATGTTCACGGCAGTATTAAGGCAACACAGATTAATAACCTTACAAATAAGGTTGACGAGGTTTTAATCAGAACAAATATTCAGCCCGACGACCACAACAACCCTACATTTATTATGATTCCCGACGGCAGAATAGTTGTGTTCTACTCCCGTCACACTGACGAAGCATGCTTCTGGTACAGAGTAACCGAGGAGCCGGGTGACCTTACAACCTTGGGTGAAGAAAAGTGCTTAGTTACAGCCAATAACACAACATATCCTTCGCCTTTCTACCTTTCTGATGACCCCGACCATATTTATCTCTGCTGGAGAGGTATTGAATGGCATCCCACAATCGCAAAGCTTTCTCTTCCCGATGAAAACGGTGATATGGAATTTACATACGGACCTTATCAGATGGTACGTTCCTCTGTAGGCAGTAATGTCCGCCCATATGCAAAGTATGCATCAAACGGCAAGGATAAAATTTATATGTCCTACACGGCAACACACCCCGATAATAACAATCCTAACTGGCTTTTCTTTAACTATATTGATATTAATACAATGACTCTTCAGAATATTAACGGAACAACCATGAGTACTATTTCCGATGGTCCGTTAGCGATAAGTCATTCTTCAAGCCTTACAAATATTGTTGATAAAACAAGTAATATCCGTAACTGGCTGTGGCAGGTTGCAGTTGCAGATGACGGTTATCCCGTTATTGCAAATGTTCGCATTAACAGCGGTAAGGATAGCCACGATTATTACTATGTAAAGTGGAACGGAACAGAATGGGTTAAAACCTTCCTCACAAATGCAGGCGGAAAGTTCCACCCCTCAAGCACAGAATACTGCTACTCGGGCGGTATGAGCATTGATGCCGACAACCCCAATGTTATTTATTGCTCAAAGCCTGTAGAGGGCGTGTTCGGCACCGTATGGGAGATTTTCAAATATACAATGAGTGCTGACGGTAATGCAGTATTGTCAACAGAGCAGATTACTCAGAATTCCATGAAAAATAACGTCCGTCCTTGGGTTATTCCCGGAAGTAGCGGCGATGATTTACGCGTTATGTGGATGAACGGTGACTATGATTTCTGGATGGTTAACTCAGTTTATCCTGCCGGTTACCCCACACGCATTATGGGTGAGGTAGAGCTTCCCCGTGAAGAAATTAATCTTGATGAATTTGTTACAGTTACAGATTATGATGAAATCGGCGGTGCATTTATTGCAACAGAAGAGACAGCAAACAAGGTTTGGGACGAGAAAATTGACGGTGAATTTACAGTTTCCTCAAACATTTACCTTGACGGTGACTATGAGGGTGATATTCTTGACATGGGCAACGTAAAGCTTTCTGTGAAGAACATTGAAACCCGATATGCCGACACTGAAACAGCTCTCAGAGCAAGAGTTGTGGTAACAGTTGATGGTGAGGAATACGTAACAAGCAATGTTTACGGCACAAGTGACGAGTGGCAGAATCAAAACGTCCGTACAGGCGGTGAATATTTCTTCTCAAAGTATACAGGCTTTGTTAACCACACAATAACTTATGATGGGGAATATCTTGTTTTATACCGTGACGGACTTATTGACCTTAAGCTGCCTGTGGAAATTGAAGGCATTGAAAAGGTTGCAGTCGGCGGATTTGACGGCTTGGTTGAAAACGTGTACGTATATGACCGTGCTCTTAACCATGATGAAATAAGCATGCTTTGCTATGCTGAATATGCGGTTGAATATCCCGATGTTGAAATTGAGGATGAAGTAACGGTTAAATATGTAGTTTATGCAGGTGAAAATGTAAGGTTGGCAGATTGCGAAGAGTTTATGCCTTCCGTGAAGGTTCCCCTTTATCCCGGAAGTGATGAATATATCTTCAACCCCGAAGAATCGATGATTTATAACAATGTTGTATATACATTGGTTGACTCTGCTTATAACGAATATACCCTTACTGCATATGCTGTTTACAGAAGGTATGTATATAAGGGCGATAACCTTGTTCCCGATGGCAGCTTTGAAGATGGTGACGGTAACTTCTCATGGGGTACATGGCAGACCCCCGGAGAGCATGAAGGAAGCAGTAATTTCTATTATAAGGATAACTGCGGTGACTGGTTCTACAAGGTGAACCGTGATACCAATAAAGCTGTTCTTTACACAAAGAGCCTTGACGCTGATGATTATGCTCTCGGCACACGCTGGAACGACGGCTCAACGGGTACTTGCTCTTTAGCAAACTTTATACCCGTAGAAGCAGGCAAGACCTATTATGTGGCTTATGACTATAAGCACACAACACAAGGAACAGATGCATCCTACATAAGCACAGCATTTGTATCTGAAAAGGAATTTGCGCAGAATGCCTCAGGCAACAATGTTCCTCAGAACGTTTCAACCACCTGGCAGACAAACGAGTTTGTAATCACCGCTCCCGAAGACGGTTATATTTACTTCCATTTCTCATGGCTCGGAAGCAGCGGCAATGCAGGCACAGGTCCCTATTGGTACTTTGACAACTTTGAAGTGCTTGAGGTAGAGCCTGAAATCGTAGCGGCACGTATCACCGAAATTACCGATACAAATGTTACTGTACATATTGAAAATGTATCGGGTAAAGACATTGAAGGCTTAAAGGTTTATGCTGCAAGCTATGACACAGACGGTGCTGTAAGTGCAGTGGAAATGAAAAATGTTGACATTACAACTGAAGAATTGGCAGTTAATGTTAAATTTAATGTAGGCGGCAATGTAAAAGTGTTCATCTGGGATAAAAATATGAATCCTATTCATGGCGCACTTGAAAATTAAATAAAGCATAAAAAAATCAGCTCAAAAGAGCTGATTTTTTTGTGCTTAAAAACCTAATTCAAATATTGAAACCTGACTTGATTCCGGCAAGTTGCCGAACGCACCAAGTTCTTTCAGTTTTTCAATATGCGTTTGTGACACGCTTGTTCTTGCACGGAAATCTTCTATAGATTTGAAAGGCGCTTCTTCACGTGCTTTTGTAACACTTTCAGCAGCAGCCGTGCCCAACCCGGCAATGGAATTTAAAGCGGGCATAATTTTCCCGTCAATATTTAAAAATTTTGTAGCATGTGCATCAAACACATTAAGAGGAGTAAATTCAATCCCTCTGGCATACATTTCATTTACCACTTCAAGTATGGTCATTGTAACTTTATCTTTTGCGGTAGGCTTTTCTGTGTGGGAAAGTTCCTGCATGGTATTCTGCACCTTTTGTCTGCCCTGAGCCATCATCTCATAGTCAAATGTGTCGGCACGTACTGTGTAATACGACTGATAAAATGCCACTGGATAATAAAGCTTAAAGTGTGCCACACGGAAGCTCATTGTAACATATGCCGCCGCATGTGCCTTGGGGAACATGTACTGAATTTTGTTACATGATTCAATGTACCATTCGGGCACACCTGCTTCGCGCATTTCAACCTCATCTTCAGGCTGAAGCTTTTTACCCTTACGAACCTTTTCCATTATCTTGAACGCATGTCCGGGGTCTATTTTCATATGGATAAGATAAATCATAATATCGTCACGGCAACAGATACATTTACTTAATGTACATATACCTGCCTTTACCAAATCCTGTGCGTTGTTTGTCCATACGTTTGTTCCGTGGGAAAGACCTGATATACGAACCAAATCAGAGAAAGTTTTGGGCTGAGTGTCCACAAGCATCTGACGAACAAAGTGAGTACCGAACTCGGGAACGGCAAAGGTTCCTGTTTCACTGCCGATGTCCTCCTTTGTAACACCCAATGCCTCGGGAGATAAAAACAAGCTCATAATCTTCTGGTCATCAAGGGGTATTTCGCGTGCATTAACACCCGTTAAATCCTCAAGCATACGTATCATGGTGGGGTCATCGTGACCGAGAATATCAAGCTTTAAAAGGTTTTCGTCAATACTGTGGTAGTCAAAGTGTGTTGTAATAATGTCTGTTTCTGTATCATCGGCAGGGTGCTGGACAGGTGTAAACTCATGAATGTCGTGACCTTTGGGCAAAACTATAATACCGCCCGGGTGCTGACCTGTTGTTCGCTTTACGTCCATACAGCCAAGCTTTAACCTTTCTATTTCAGCCTGATTATAATGAAGCCCTCTTTCTTCGCAGTACTTCATAACGTAACCGAAGGCTGTTTTGTCCGCAACGGTGGAAACAGTTCCTGCGCGGAAGGTGTAGCCCTCACCAAAAATTTCTTCGGTATATTTATGGGCTATGGGCTGATATTCACCTGAGAAGTTAAGGTCAATATCAGGCTGCTTGCCACCGCCGTAGCCAAGGAAGGTTTCAAAGGGAATATCGTGACCGTCCTTTGTAAGCATTGTTCCGCACCTGGGGCAAACCTTGTCAGGCATGTCAAAGCCTGAGTCGTATTCGCCGTTAGTGAAAAACTCGCTGTATTGACAATTTGTGCAACGGTAATGAGCACAAAGAGAGTTAACCTCTGTTATGTTTGACAGATAGGCAAGAAAGCTTGAACCAACGGAACCACGGGAGCCTACTATATAGCCGTCCTCGATAGAATGTTCAACAAGGAGTCTGGCAATATTATAAAGGTCAGCATAGCCGTGGTCAACAACAGACTCAATCTCTGCATTTAATCTGTCTTCAACAATCTTAGGCAGGGGAGTGCCATAAAGCTTTTCAGCATTGGCACGGGAGATGTTGCGTATGTCATCCTCGCTGCCTTCAATTTTAGGGGAGAACTGCCCGTGGGGTATGGGACGGATATCTTCAATCATGTCTGCAATAAGGTTTGTGTTTGTAACAACAATTTCGTAAGCCTTTTCTTCGCCAAGATAATCAAATTCACGAAGCATTTCCTCTGTATTTCTGAAGTATATGGGCGGCTGGAAATCCGCATCAGCATAACCCTGACCTGCCTGAAGAATACGGCGGTAAATCTCGTCTTTGCTGTCTAGAAAGTGAACGTCGCATGTACCCACAACCTTTTTGTTAAGCATTTCACCTAAAGCTATAACCTTGCGGTTAAGGTTTTTGAGTGCTTCCTTGTCGGGAACACTGCCGTTACGAATCATGTATTCATTGTTGCCTATGGGCTGAATTTCCAAATAGTCATAAAAAGCGGCAATTGACTGAATTTCCTCTTCGGATTTTCCGCGTTTTATTGCATCAAACAGCTCGCCGGCTTCACAAGCAGAACCGATAATTAAACCCTCGCGATGTGCTTCAATAACATTTTTAGGCATAAGAGGTCTGCGGTAAAAGTATTCAAGATTTGAAATACTTATAAGCTTATAAAGATTTTTTAAACCTACAAGGTTTTGTGCCAAAATAATAATATGGTAATAATCTCTTTCGCTTGACGGGTCTTTCTTTTTCTTGCCCCGTTCTTTAAGCTTTGTGTAATGGTCGGGCGATTTTATGAGATAACCTTCCACACCGTAGAGAATTTTAATATCGCTCTTCGCATCTTCCTTTGCGTGCATTGCTTCGGGAAATGCTTGCACACAGCCGTGGTCGGTGAGAGCAACAGCCTTGTGCCCCCAATGAATTGCACGGTTAACCAAATCCTTTGCGGTTACAACTGCGTCCATTGCACTGGATTTTGAGTGCGCATGGAGTTCCACTCTTTTAATTTCCGCATCGTCTGTGCGAACAGGCACAGGACGTTTTTCCATGCTTCGTACAGAAACCGTAATTTCCTGAGTGAATTTATCCTTAGTAACAACACCGCGAACAAGGAGCGCTCCTGCTTTTTTTATAAAGCCTTTGTGGTTGTCGGCTTCTGCCATGGGTACGGAAAAACGGTATGCCGCCGAGCCTGATTCGTCATTCATATAAAATGTGATAATTGCTCGCTGATTTTTAGGTATTTCCTTAACGTCAATAAAATGAACTCTGCCGTGAGTTATGCAAAAGCCTGTTTCCTCATTGATGTCGCACATCTTTGTGTCAGGCTCGCCTGTAAGCTCCTCATCTTCGCTTCTGAGAATGCTTCTTGCATTAATGGTAAGCTCTGATGTATAGGAGTCAATGTCACATTTCCCTTTTATTACAATTGTTTTTGTTGTTTTAATGGCATTTATAATTGCTTCGCCTGTTGCCGCGGGGGTAAAGAACTTAACAGCAACAGAGCCTGTATTATCAGTAAGATAAAATGATACTATGTATTTGTCACTGTTTTCCAAGTATTTGGAAGTTAAACCAAATATATTGCCCTTAACAATAACTTCACCTGAGCCTTCGTCAATTTTGCCCAGAGAAGACACCTCTTTAATGTCAAACTTCTTTCCTAAAATAGGCTCGTCTTCCGTAAGCTCAACAACAGGCTTCTTAGCTTTTGGAGTGGCATATATTGGTTCTAATGTGGTTTCAATATCCATAGGTTGGTCAATAAATTCAATGCCAACTTTTATGTTTAATGCATTGGACACTTCTTTTCCGATACGAGTGTGAAGATTGTCCTCCTTAAGGTAATCCACGTTCATGTGTCGGAGAATGATTTGTATGATGCCGTCCTCTTGCTCAATTGTTCCTTTCTGTGAATATACATATTCACAGGAGTCAAAAACTGCTTTGAAGAAGGGCGATTCTAACCCAATCTGATAAACAGAATTTGAGACAGCCTTTATAATGTCTGCCTCTGTGGGGGAGTCAATGTCATATGTAGGTATGATGTGCACATGCTCAGCTTTGTAACAACGTTTGATTTCTTCGCAGTAGCGCTCAAGCACAATTGCATTTATAACCTTTTTAAATGTTGCAGATATAACAAAGCTTCTTGTAAGCTTGTCGGCTGCCAAATCTGTTACCAATCCGTTTACATCATCTGTGTCAAAATCAACCTTTTTGAATATTTCGTTTAAAGGTATATTCGTAGCCAATTAAAAGTCTCCTTAAAGATTTTCTATTTCGTTAAAAAGTTCGTCTGCTGCGTTTTCAATGGGAACCTTGCGGAGTATTTCGCCTTTTTTAAAGAGCAAAGCGCAGCCGTCTCCGCAAGCCATGCCAATATCTGCTTCTCTTGCCTCGCCGGGACCGTTTACTGCACAGCCCATAACAGCAACGTGTATTTCCTTATCTATGTTTGCAAGCCTTGCTGCAACCTCTTCCGCAACGGGAATCATGTTAACCTTGCAACGTCCGCAGGTGGGGCAGGAGGTCATTGTGGCGCCTTTCTTAAGACCTAGTCCCTTAAGAATTTCAATTCCTGCTTTAACTTCTCTTACAGGGTCAGCTGTGAGAGACACTCTCAAAGTATCGCCTATGCCGTTTAATAAAAGCGAGCCAATACCCATGGCATTTTTTATAACACCCGAGTATTCAGTTCCGGCTTCCGTAACACCTAAGTGCAGAGGATAGTCAACCATTTTTGAAAATTTTGTGTATGCTTCATAAGTCATGGGAACATTGCTTGCCTTGATAGAAACAGCAATGTCTTTAAACTGACAATCTTCTAAAATTTTAATGTGTCCCATAGCACTTTCACAAAGTGCATCTGCTGTGGGGTGAGAGTATTTGGCAAGAAGCTCTTTTTCAAGGCTTCCGCCGTTAACACCTATGCGTATGGGAATGTTTCTTTCGCCGCATTTGTCAACAACTCTTTTAACGTTGTCGATAGAGCCTATGTTTCCGGGGTTAATGCGTATCTTGTCCATGCCGCTGTCAACGCACATAAGTGCAAGATGGTGGTCAAAGTGAATGTCTGCAACGAGGGGCACATCGGGAAGCTGTGCTTTGATTTCACGTGTTGCCTTAGCCGCAGTTTCATCGGGAATAGCAAGGCGCACAATATCACAGCCTGCACTAACCAATTCTTTAATCTGGTTAACCGTTGCGGAAACATTACGGGTATCTGTATTACACATTGACTGTACGCTTACGGGAGCACCGCCGCCAATTAAAACATTTCCAACCTTAATCTGTCTTGAGTTACGCATAAAATCACTCCTAAAAATAGATACAGATATTTTATCACAATTTGCATTTTCCGTCAATGAAGATTGTGATTGCTTTTGTCTCCTTTTAAAACCACGGTTTATAAAAAATACCTGTAAAAAAGAGGCATATTGTTGACAAGATAACATTTCAATGTTAAGATGATAAAAAGAATAAATGCTTTTGCTTAAAGCTGATAGGAGATGATGAAAGAGTGGGAAAGCAAAGAGTTGCATTTCTTGATTTTATGAAAGGTGTTGCTGCAATGATGGTGGTTTTAAGTCATTTGCCCGACACTCCAAGTATTTATAATATGGTGATCTCTTTTGTAATGCTACCTTCATTTTTCTTTGCATCGGGCTATCTTACTAAATTTCCCGAAAATCATATCATTCGGGATTTCTTATATAAAAGAGTAGGAAAGCTTTTTGTGCTCTACTCTGTATATATGTTTTTATTGCCATTCACAAGTATATCAGAGATAAAGCAGATTATAGGCAATCCGGTATTGATTATAGATAAAATAAAAAACGCATTTTTAGATATTTTGATGGGTAAAGCTTTTTGGTTTGTGTCATGCTTGATTATAATTAATATTATTTTTTTGATTATTGTTTTAATTTCCAAACAAAATAATATATTAATTCTTGTGTATAGTATAGCATTATGTGCATTGGGGGTAATAATCTCTGAAAAAAGTATAATGCTTTGGAATTTTGACACGGCTTTGGTTTGTCAGCTCATATTTGTTTTGGGATACATGGCAAAAGAATATAGTATAATAGACAAAGTTAAAAAGAAAGGTCTGTTATGCGTAATAACCCTTTGCCTATATTTAATTGTTGTGTTTATCGGAGGATACTTTTTTGGCATTGAAACAATAGCAATGAATTTTGCATTGAATGATTGGGGCATATGGTTTATTTCAATACCTTTAATGTTTTTTGGTGTAACGGCAATTGCACTTGTGGGACAGTTGTTAAACGGCGTTAAGGTGATAGACTACATCGGTGCTCACTCTTTGATTTATTTTGCGTTTGCAAGTCACGGCGGAAGCATATTTAATAAACTGTTCGTGAAAATTTATGAGATTACAAACCTTGCTGTGTTTTCAAATCGATATATAATAAATCCTATTTCTTGCATGTTAGGATGCTTGATTATGGTTATTCCCTGTTTGTTGATTGATAGGTTTGTTCCGTTTTTAAACGGAAAGTTTAAAATGCCAATACCTGAAAAATATAATCAATAGTAAATTAAAAATAAAACCTTCAGTTCATCGAACTGAAGGTTTTATTTTAGTTCACATTTTCCACAAGCCCGTAGAATGTATTGTTTACTGTTTTGCCCACAATCTGCGTACCGCCGGTATAACTTGATACTGTTGAATATGTATAACTTCCATTCTTCGACATGTTGGGAGTTGATACATACAAATAGCTCCAGTTTACTTTGGGTACAAATATTATATTGCCGCTGTCGGTTGTAATTTTAATCGGCGTTCCTGCACTGCCCGAAGAATTGCCCGAGGAACCGCTGCCGCCCCAGCTTGGTCTGTTGGAGCCTCCCGAGGAAGAGGAGTTCTTTGCAACCCCCTGGGAAGAGTTGATTGTAATTGTCATTCCGTTTGTGCCTGCACCAATTAAAGTGCCTCCAATGTGATTAAAGTAGCTACCTGAAGAATCGCCAATGTCAAACACACCGTTTGCACTGTTTGTAGGTCCGTTTACGATAACTGTACCGCCTGTCATTTCAACAGAACCGTTAGAGTCAAGGCCGTCACCATAGGCTTCAATATAGGTAAGACCGCCTTTGATATATGCCATACCGTAAGAAGCTGTATCGTCACTCATTCCTCCGCCGGGACCTTGGTTAAATCCGCCGCCCCATGCAAAAAGAGAAGTGTCTGATGCAACCTGTACACCGTCTTCCGTATAGTCTCCTGCTGCATTCAAACCGTCATCCGTGGAATAAATATACTGAGTACCGCTTAAAACTTTAATAACTGAACCTTCAATACCTTCATAGGAATGGAGAATATCAATTACATGACTGTCATCTGCTCCGTTTTCCGTGCCTAGAGTAAGAATATAGTCTGCGTGTAATCCGTCATCACCTGTATAAATGGTATATGTACCGCCGGTAATTGTCAGATTATAGTTAGAATGTATTGCATCGTCAGCACTGTTAATATTGAAAGCTCCGCCCGATATTAACACCTCTGTTACACCCTTTATGCCCTTGCAGCTGTCAGCATCATCGGAAAGGGAAGATGTGTAACCGTTATTTGTTTTAATGGTAAAATCACCGCCGGATATATTAACATTTCCTAAAGTATAGTTTGTGCTTGTAACAACTCCGTTGGTTTCAGTATCTGTAAGAGCATTTCCTGACTGTATAGCATCGTTTATGCTTTCGATATTGAAAGTGCCTCCCGATATATCAACAAGGTTATAAGCCTTGATGAAGTCGCTCTGAGCCTTACCTGAAATTTCGCCGTCTGTGATAATAATATTGTGATTAGAAGTAATGGCATCATCCGAAACATTTATAATGTTAATTTTGCCTCCGGATACTGTCAATGTACCGGGTACTATAATTGTTTTCTCCGTTATGTTATCCGTTACGGTTTCTTGGGTTTCGCCAACCTGTATGCCGTCATAACCGTCGTTGCCTTCAGCAGTAATTGTAATATCGCCGCCTGAAACTGTAATTTCTTCCGTGGCTTTGATGCCGTCCTCGCCCGAAACGATAACGATTGTGCCGTCTGATATATTTATCTTACCGTTGCCGTATTCGCCTGTGGCAACGTCATCAACCGAAAGGGGAATATTGACCTCGTTTGCTTTAAGTCCTTCTGCTCCGGAATTGATTGTAAGGCTACCACCCGAAATATCAATATAGTTTTCTGCCTGAATACCGTCACCTGCTAAAGCGGTAAGATTAAATGTGCCGCCTTTGATTTCAACATAGCCTTTATCTTCTTCCATCAAACCTGTATCGGAATCAATAGAGTCGGTTTTAATGCAATCTCCCTCGGAGGAATAAACGGTGACAGTGCCTGTCTTCTTAGTAAACTCAACTCCGTTGTCGCCTTTAACGGCATTGTTAACGGCTGTTACATTGATGGAGGCATTCTTCTTTATTTCCAAATCTCCGCCGGAAACGAGACCGTTTTTGTAATTATCCGTTACAACCAGTGTGCCTTCACCTGAAATAGTCAGGTCCCTTTTGGAATAAAACGCACCTTTAGGAGCATCCGTTGTAGTATAACCTGAATACTTCTTTGTATGGGAGTATGTAAAGGCATTAACAGAGCCGTCAGCCATGTTTATTGTTATCTTGCCGTTTGCACCGTTAAAAGGAGCGGTGGAAGAGTTGGTTACGGTAACGTTGTCAAATGTGATTTCAACCTCTTCTTTTTTGCCTATGTTTTCCGATACAACTATCTGTCCTTCATTCAGCATACCTTCTATAATATAAGAACCTGCCGCCTCAATTGTAACATTGGTACCGTCAACTGTTACATTGTCAACACCGGCTGCATCAATACTGTCGCCCATAAGATGAATAATGCCGTCACCCAAGGAAGCTTCGGTTACAGTATAGGAAACAGGAACCATGTTTTCTGTCCATACGTATATTGTATCGTCGACAGATGCATCAACCTCGAATGAGTTTTCGCCTTCGGTAACTGTTTGTGTTTCAACACTCGCGTTAATCAATATGTCATCCGAGTAGGTTGCCGTGAAAATATTGATGGTTTGATTTTCGGTTGAAGTCACAGTGATTAGCACTGATGCACCTGCCGACAACGGAACCAGCAACATTGAGAATGTCAGTAAAAAACATATAAACTTTTTCATTTTTTATTACCCTCCCATGATTTCCTACCTATTATTATACAATCATGAAAAAAACGTGTCAATTGAGTTGTGTTAAAGTTGTGTGTTCACATTGTAACCAAAAAACTAAAAAAAATTTAAAAAAGGTGTTGACAAAAGAAATTCAATGTGTTAATATAGTCAAGGTCGCTTGTGAAACAGCGATGTGAACCTTGAAAATTAAATAGCTAAGGGCTCAAATGTTATTTGAGTATAAAC
>CAZRZU010000032.1:0-16977 GCA_964604615.1 uncultured Oscillospiraceae bacterium | reverse complement strand
CATGGCTATTTACGCTACGACCTTCATAGTCGGCTACATAGCCAAGCTTTTCTAATATTTCTTCTTCAATACGGATTGATACACTCTTAATAGCCATACAAACACCTCTGAATATATTAATAAATCAACTTAATGCTCAATTACATAAAACCGCATTTCACCATTCTCATATGAAGCATTTAGTTCTGTGAGTTTGCCTTTTGTCCAGGCATCGTCATCAGCAAGCCATGAGGTTGCATCGTCCTCGCACTCCCAAATGGTTGCCATGTAGTATTGACAATTGGAATTGACGTTTTCTATGTAATGCTTGATTTTGTCAAAATCTTTTGAGATTGATTCCGAAGCATTAAAACCTTGTTTATATTTGATTTCTATGATGCAAAGAACGTCTTCAATCCATTCTTCGTAGTTACTGCTTGTGCAGTCAAAATTAACTTTTGCAATTACCATATCTGGGCGATATTCGGTGCCTTTAAATATACCGGAATTATATTCGGTAAATATTCTGAGGTCGTGTTTTTCTAATAAATCGGACAGTTTTGTTCTTAAATGGAAATATAGTGAGTTTTTCAAGGTGTCTTCTTTGAGTAAATAGCCGTTGTCATAGTCAGATTTTATGTTGTTTTCCCAAATGTTGATAAGTTCTGTTTTAATTCTTGATGATATATCATTGTACATTCAATGCACCGCCTAATTAGTGTTATGATTTAGTTCTGTTTAAAGAGAAACTTCTACCGTAATCTTCGCTTATTACTATTTCAGTTAATTTGGCGCCTCGTTGAATATATATTTCACACCATTCGTTAACGATTGAACGACCGCGCATTTCGTCTTTAATCGTATAAATAACTAAGTCAGATTTGTTTAGACGGCTGAGAATGGCATTGTTTACATCGTCGCAAAAATGAGAATTAACATTGAAGTTTGCAGCGAATCCCTCTATAGCGGTTTCCAACAAATATTTCTCATCGACATCAGCACAAGCAGAAATGAAATCGGAACCTTTTATTACAAGACTAGGATTTTTGCCATAATATGAATATTCTACTTTCATAAACTGTCTCTCCTTTATGTTGTTGATATAATTGTATCATGAGAACTTCAGAAACTCAATAGTTTTGAAAAATCATAAAGACAAATAAACCCCTGGAGTGAAAAAATTAACCAAAAAGGTTGACAAACGCAAAACTTGTGCTATAATGATAATGTAATTGAAAAATTCGTAATACAAGGAGGAGGCAAAATGATTACTGCATTTGGGAAATTTTTGCGAAATCTTCGTATGGACAACGGAGAAATTTTAAAAACAATGGCTGATAAACTGGAGGTAAGCTCGTCTTTCTTATCGGCTGTAGAAAATGGGAAAAAGAAAATCCCATCTGATTGGGCAATGAAAATAACCGCACTTTATTCATTATCAGAAGAAAAAAGAAGTGAGCTGCAAAATGCCATTAGCGAAACAAATGAATGTATCGAGATAGGGTTGGCTGATTTAAATAGGCAGCAGGCAGAGTTAGCATTTTCTTTTGCACGCAAATTAAACGGATTTGATGATGAAAAGTTAAAAAGATTGTGGGAAATATTTAAGGAGGAAAATAACTGAGTTATGGCAAATTTTATCGCACAGGGAATATCAAGAAAAGGGATTAGAAGTTTTGTAAAATATGTAAGAGAATTATGCGGTTTTCAAGATAGTGTATATTTTCCGGTAGTAGAGTTTTTTGAACTCAAGTTACCGGAACTCGTTGACGATTTTACATACGAGATAGTCGAATATGAAAGTATGAAGGATAAAGAAGGGGAAACAATCCCGAGTCGTAATTTAATTAAAATACGTGAAGATGTATACGATAAGGCCATAGCCGGTGACGGAAGAGCAAGGTTTACAATCTTACATGAAGTAGGCCATCTGTTAATGCACGACAACGATAGAGTTGCACTTTGTCGCGCATCAGGAAGTGCCACTATGAAAACTTATGAAGATCCTGAATGGCAAGCAGATGTTTTTGCTGGTGAGATGCTTATGGCAGAGCATTTAATTAAAAATATGAGTATTGATGAAATTGCTGTAAAATGTGGAGCGTCACATGCCGCGGCAAGCTGTCAGTACAAACAGATAAGGAGGTGAAGACTGTGTTTAAAACGGGTTTTACATGAATAAAAAAACACATCGGAAAACTGGTGGAACAGTTTCACAATGTGTTTATTTCGGATACGCAAAAAGCATATCCCCTAGACAAGGTTAAGTTTAGCATATCCGAAAAAATAAATCAATACCTTTATGGTGAAAAATTTAAGATGAATAGCGGATATGGAGGTTAACCAGTAGATGACAGATTTAAAATTTAATAACAATTACGATGTATTTAAGGCCTTTCTTGTAGAGGATGCAGAATACGAAGGTGAATTTGAAATGCCGAGGATTAAAACAAGTGATTTAATCCCTGAAAAAGTTATAACTTTTTCAAAAGCGATGGAAAAATCATTTTGTGATTTTAACTATTGGGTTGTGTTTTATGAACACGACAAGGGTTTTGAAAGGTTATGGCGCAATCCAAAGCAATATTTGCCTAAGTTGAAAAAGTTTCGAGGAGTTATATCGCCTGATTTCAGCCTTTACAGAAACATGCCCCTGTGTATGCAGATATGGAATACATACAGAGGCCGAGCTCTTGCTCACTGGATGCAAAAGAACGGAATTGAAATTATTCCAAATGTTAGGTTTAATGATGAAAGGACATATGGTTTTTGTTTTGACGGGATTGAACCTTTTAAGACGGTGGCAGTCGGAACACATGGTTGCATAAAGAAAAAGGATGACAAGGTTTATTTTAAAGAAGGTTTAAAAGAACTCGTAAGAGTATTGAAACCTAAAACAATAGTTGTATATGGTGCGACACCTGATGATATCTTTGACGAATATCGAGAAAGAGGCATTAATATTATTGCCTTTGATAGTGAATATTCTCAAACGAGAAAGCAGGTGAATGCATAATGGGCGCAAGTATTGCAGGAAATTTTGGTAATACCAAAGGAAATAATCGGCCTGTCTCAAAATCAGGAGATGTAAGATATAGTAAAAGAAAAACAGAAGGGTATCTGTTGAATTTGGACCATCCTCAAGGAGGTGCAAAGGCAAAGTTTTTAAAGGATGTTTTGGGTTACACAAAAACTGACTCAAAATTGTTCCATAAAAATGTTGTAGAATCTATAAAAGGGAAAACACCGGAAAAAACAACTGTTACGAATTATGGAACAAAACATACTTACAATACAGAGCTAAAAGGAAAAACTGGTGGAAAAATAAAGGCGAAAGTAGTTGTAGTCATTCAAAAAGACAAAGGGAGAACTACTTATAAAATTGTAACGGTTTATCCGGGAAAGAAGTGATAGTAATTATGAAAGAATTAGATGTAGTAAAACTTACTGAAGAATTTGAAGGTATGACAGTTGGGACAGAAGGCACGATTGTGTTGGAGTACGATGGCGAATACTTCGAGGTAGAATTTTTTGATGCAGAGGGATATACGATAGATGTATGCACGACACCTAAAAACATTTTGAAATTGGTGAAAGAGTATTGAAAAAACTCCACTTTATGCTATAACATCACAAAAGACAAAAAGCATCTGTAAGTGCCAACTTACAGATGCTTTCGTGCTCTTTAAATCCGTTTAAATGAGTATGGATTGCTTCACCGAAGCGCTGGAAGTGAACCACTTCGCGTTCGCGGAGGAAGCGGATGGGATCGATAACGTCAGGGTCATCGGCTAAAGCTAAGATATTGTCATAGGTTGCGCGGGCTTTTTGCTCTGCTGCCAAGTCTTCTGTTAAGTCGGCAATTGTATCGCCTTTGGACTGAAGGTATGCTGCTGTGAAGGGAACTCCGGCGGCTGATGCGGGATAAATTGCTGTGGAGTGGTCCACAAAGTAGGGGGCAAAGCCTTGCTCTTTTATCTGCTCTTCGGTTAAGTTGCGTGTGAGCTGATAGACGATTGTACCTATCATTTCGAGGTGACCGAGTTCTTCTGTGCCGATATCGTTCAATATGCCTTTTGTAATTGTGTCAGGCATTGAAAAACGTTGGCTTAAATAGCGGAGAGATGCGCCCAGTTCGCCGTCGGGTCCGCCGTATTGAGATAAAATTACCTGAGCCATTCTGGGGTCAGGATTTTTTATGCGTACAGGGTACTGTAATTTTTTTTCGTATACCCACATGTGTTATTCTCTCCTTTCCCAAACCCAGGGGTTTTGTATCCATTGCCACGGTGTTTCCGTAGACGAGGAAGAGGCGGTTAAGGGTCCGTATTTTTCTTCGTATTCTCTGCGGAGGGCTTTGGCTTCGGCAAGTTTTTCGTGATAGAGAGTGAGGGCTGTGCGGCAACAGGGGTGGGTGTCTAAATAAAGCATAAGGTCATGTGCGGCAAAATCTGCTGCCTGAAGTTGGAACAAAAGTTCCTGTCGTTCATTCATTTAAACACCTCAAATCTGATCCATAGGTTGTAAACTCTTTGCCGTATACGTCCCGAGGTTTGTAAAGCTCAGGAAAAAGAGTGCCCTTTGAAAGAGCTGTTTCATTGTCGTATATGGTGTCAAGTTCCTGCATAGGAGTGTAGGAATATGCAAGAGGCAATGAGGACAGACAGTCTGTGCAAAGTTCGTTCATAGTTTGTCATCCTTTCAGAACGGAAGGGTCCGTTCAGTGTATAATATGTCGAAATTTGCATTTTGTTACCATAAGTGATATAATTTGTGTTGAGGTGAAAACCATGACAAACGAGCTTTTTAAAATGCAGGATTTAAAATACAGAAATTTTCATTCCAAGCTGATGCCAACTGTGGATAAAGAAAAGATTATAGGCATACGTGTGCCTGAACTCAGAAAGTTTGCAAAGAAGGTAGCAGGAACAAGGGAAGCGGATGCTTTTTTGGAAGTGCTGCCTCATAAATATTATGAGGAAAACAATTTGCATGCGTTTTTAGTGGAGCATATTAAAGATTTTGACAAAGCTCTTTTTGAAACGGAGCGGTTTTTGCCTTATATTGACAACTGGGCAACCTGCGACATGTTTTACCCCAAGATATTTAAGCAAAATTCAGAAAAGCTTATGCCCAAGATTGACCAATGGATTAAGAGCGAAAAAACATATACCGTCAGATATGCCATTGGGCTTTTGATGAGAATGGATTTTAAAAACGAGCACATGGATGCGGTTGCAAAGGTTATAAGCGAAGAGTATTACGTTAACATGATGATTGCATGGTATTTTGCAACTGCATTAGCTAAAAATTACGAAGGTGCTGTTGTGTACCTGGAAGAAAAGAGACTTAGCCAGTGGGTGCATAACAAAACTATACAAAAGGCTTGCGAAAGTTACAGAATAAGTAATGAAGTGAAAAACACATTGAAAAGGATGAAATTATAAAAAATGAGCATGTTTAAACCAAGTTATTATGACGAATTTAAATGTATTGCAAATGAGTGCAAGCACAGCTGTTGTATTGGGTGGGAAATTGATGTTGATTCTGATGCCATGAAGCTGTACAGAGGTGAACAAGGAGCATTCGGAGAAAGATTAAGAGAAAACATATCTGAAGGTGAAGTGCCACATTTTGTTTTAAAGGCAGGGGACAGATGCCCGTTTTTAAACTGCGAAAACCTTTGCGACATTATTATTAACATGGGGGAAGAAGCTCTTTGTCAGATATGTGCCGACCATCCCAGATTTGTGAATTTTACCCAATATGGCGAAGAAATAGGCTTGGGAATGTGCTGCGAAGAGGCGGCAAGGCTGATTGTTACCCATAAAGACAGGGTTAAATTTGTGTGTGAAGGCTCCGGGCCTGATTTTGCCCTGAGAGAAAAAATACTTGGCATTTTACAAAACAGGGATAAAAACATAGACGAAAGAATATTTGACTTAATGCTTGAGTTTGACATAATCGTCCCCAAGCTGAATTGGCAGAAAATATACCTTGGGCTTGAAAGGCTTGACAGCAATTGGACAAAGCGCCTTGCAGGGCTCAACGGAGAAAGAAAGCTTTTCACAAAGAATTGGGACATTCCCTTTGAACAAATTCTGGTGTATTTTATTTACAGGCATTTATCGGAAGGCATTTTTGACGGCAGGACTGAAGAAAGGATAAAGTTTGCCGTTTTAAGCTTTTATATGATACGTGAGATATTTGCTCACAGCGAAGAAACGATTGAAGAATTAATTGAAATATGCCGCATGTATTCGGCAGAGGTTGAATACTCGGAAGAAAATACAGAAAGGCTTTTATATTTTCTTGGAAGATAAGACAAACAGACTAAGTTTCACAAATTTGTGGAGCTTGGTCTGTTTTTTTGCCTCTTGGTGCTACTGCTTTTTTATTGGTTTTATGATAAAAGTATAACAGGATGACCGGTGGAGAGGAAAATCACCTCAGCTACCGCAAGCTGTCCTCCTTCCCCTCAAGGGGAAGGCTGAAGGAGGTGAAACATGGAAAAATATGTTACATTCTTTATTTCGGGCATTGGCATACTGAGCATTTTTGTGGAGGTGTCAAAAATCAAGCTTAACCCCTGGGGTATGCTTTTGGAATTTATCGGAGGTGCCCTCAACCGCGATGTGAAAAAAGAGCTTAATAATATTCAGCAAATGCTGAGTGCTCACAGAGACTACCTTAAGGACATTGAAATGACAGTAGACATGAACGAAATAAAAAGAATACGGGCAGAGATTTTTGCATTTGCGGATTCCTGCAAGATGGGAGAAAAACATACCGAGGAAGCTTTTTTACATATTATAGACATTCACGAAGATTACAAAGAGTTGTTGGAAAAATATGAAATGACCAACGGGCGGATAAGTATGGATTACGATTACATTATGAGCGTTTATCAGGATTGCGTAAAAAAGAAGCTATTATAAGGAGGAAAAAATGAATATTGAAAATTTATCGTCTCTTGCAGCATTGGCGGGAGTATGCATTGTTGCGGTGAACATCGTGGTAGAGGTTTTGAAAAGCTTCTGGCTGAAAGAAGAATCCTCAAGACCGTTGGCTGTTTTTATTACGTCTGAGGTTGTGGCTTTTTTTGTTGTGTATGCATATTCGGTGATTGAAAATGCCGCATTCAGCCTGATGATGGGTCTCGGTGCTTTTGCAGGCGGATTTTTTGTTGCATACGGCGCAATGTTCGGTTATGACAAACTGTATGGGGATCTTATTAAGAGCATAAAAAATGCGATGGGAGGAAATGAATGATAGACAAGTTAATTGAGGTTGCCGAAGGTGAGATAGGTGTATGTGAGCCGGTCGGAGATGACAAATACATTGCTTACTATAACAAGGTGGGCGGAATGAACTTTTCCATGGATGTGGCATGGTGTGCCATCTTTGTGACATGGTGCAAGAACATGGCGGGAATCGATAAAAATACAGTGCCTGATTTTGCATCCTGCGACCTGGGCATGGAATGGTTTAAAAAGAAAGGCTTATGGCAGAAGGGAAAAGCCTACGGCGGAGATTATTCTCCTAAAAGAGGAGATATTATATTTTTTAGTTCTAAGTACAACGAAAACGATTCCACCCATGTGGGGATTGTGACAGCCTTGTCTAAAAATGCGGTGTCAACAATTGAGGGCAATACCTCTGACAAGGTAGGCAGAAGGTCATATTCGGTAGGCTCAAAGTACATATTGGGATACGGAACTCCCCAATATACCGAAACAGAGGAAAAATACGAAACTTATACCGTGAAAAAAGGAGACAGCCTTTGGAAAATAGCCAAAGAAAAGCTTGGAAAAGGTGAAAGATACCTGGAGATTATGAAGCTTAATAACATGAAGGATACTGTTATTTACCCGGGAAATGTCTTGTATTTACCAATGTGAAAAAATATAGGCGCTGTATTGCACGGCGCCTATATTTTTTAGCATAAAAGGGCTTAAAAAGAAAATATTTTGGAAAATTAAGCAAAACAAAATAAAAATTAAAGTGGTTTTGGGTTGACATGGGAACAAGATGGTATTATAATAAACTAAACGTATTTTTACGTTAATTTTTTTATTTTAGGAGGCATTTTCTAATGAAAAAGGCTTTTAGTTTAATCCTTGTTCTTGCAATATCCCTTCTTGCTTTTGCCGGTTGCGGTGGTAACGCAAACAATGCTGTTGACCCCACAGATGCAACAGCAGTTGAAGGTGGTGTATTCAAGATTGGCGGCATCGGTCCTATCACAGGTGGTGCAGCAGTTTACGGTACAGCAGTACAGAATGCTATCCAGATTGCAGTTGATGAAATCAATGCAGCTGGCGGTATCAACGGTTATCAGATCGAATACAAGTTCGCTGATGATGAACACGATGCTGAAAAGAGTGTTAATGCGTACAACTCCCTTAAGGACTGGGGTATGCAGATGCTCGTAGGTACAGTTACATCTACTCCCTGTATCGCAGTAGCTGATGAAGCAGCAGTTGACAACATGTTCCTTCTTACTCCTTCCGGTTCTGCTGTTGAATGTGTAGCTAACGACAACGCGTTCAGAATTTGTTTCTCTGACCCTGACCAGGGTAAGGCTTCCGCTGACTACATTGCTGAAAATGCAGTAGCTACAAAGGTTGCAGTAATCTACGATTCTTCCGACGTTTACTCTTCTGGTATTTATGAAAAGTTTAAGGCTGAATCTGAAGTTGTAGGTCTTGAAATTGTTGCTGCTGAAGCTTTCACAGCTGACAACAAGACAGACTTCTCCGTACAGCTCAACAAGGCTAAGAATGCAGGTGCTGAACTTGTATTCCTTCCCATCTACTACTCCGAAGCAGCTCTTATCCTTACACAGGCTAACACAATGGGCTTTGCTCCCATCTTCTTCGGTTGTGACGGTCTTGACGGTATCCTTGGTGTTGAAAACTTCGACACAGCTCTTGCTGAAGGTGTAATGCTCCTTACACCCTTTGCAGCTGATGCAACAGACGACCTCACTGTTAACTTTGTTACTACATACCAGGAAAAGTACGGCGAAATTCCCAACCAGTTCGCAGCTGATGCTTATGACTGCGTATACGCAATCAAGGCTGCTTGCGAAAAGGCAAATGTAACTCCCGATATGTCTGTTTCCGACATCTGTGAAGCATTGAAGGTTGCTATGACAGAAATCGAAATTGACGGTCTTACAGGCGAAAACATTACATGGGAAGCTTCCGGTGAACCCACAAAGGCTCCCAAGGCTGTTGTAATTAAGGATGGCGCTTACGTAGCTGCTAACTAATTTTACATTTAACCAAAAGTATGAGCTGCCTTTTGGGCAGCTCATATTATGGTTTTTTGAACTCTGATTTGCCCTTAAAATTTACGGCATAAAATTTGTGCCGTAAATCTTAAGGGTGAAAACCTTTTAATAAACTATACAAGAAAGGTAGAGAAAAATGAACTTTTTATCCTTCCTTATAGACGGTATACAGTTGGGTAGTGTTTATGCCATCATTGCATTGGGCTATACAATGGTATACGGCATTGCAAAAATGCTTAACTTTGCCCACGGTGATGTAATCATGGTGGGAGGCTATGTGGTGTTCACTGCAATGAACTCTCTTGGTCTGCCGGCAATTTTGTCGATTGTGATTGCTATGGTTTTTTGCACAATACTTGGTGTTGTGATTGAAGCCATTGCTTATCGTCCGCTGAGAAATGCGGCATCTTCACTTGCTGTTTTGATTACGGCTATCGGTGTAAGCTACTTTTTGCAGAATGCGGCACTGCTTATTTTTTCCGCAAACCCCAAGAGCTTTACAAGTGTTGTAAACCTCGGCAACTTGTCTCTTGCAGGCGGTGAGCTTGTTATAACAGGCGAAGCAATGGTAACAATCGGCATTTGTATTGTTATCATGACAGCGCTTACTCTTTTTGTAAACTACACAAAGCCCGGCAGAGCAATGCTCGCGGTAAGCGAAGACAGGGGAGCTGCTCAGCTTATGGGTGTTAACGTAAACGGTACAATTACTCTTACCTTTGCTATTGGTGCGGCTTTGGCTGCGGTTGCAGGTGCGCTTCTCTGCTCTGCATATCCCACCCTTACACCCACAACAGGCGCTATGCCCGGCATCAAAGCTTTCGTTGCAGCGGTATTCGGCGGTATTGGTTCAATCCCCGGTGCAATGATTGGCGGTATACTCCTTGGCATTATTGAAACATTGTCCAAAGCATACATTTCCAGCCAGCTTTCTGATGCAATTGTGTTTGGTGTGCTTATTGTAGTTCTTCTTATTAAGCCCACAGGCATTTTAGGTAAGAAAATTCAGGAAAAGGTGTGAGGTGGCAGTATGAATAAAACAACTAAAAACAATCTTATTACATACGCAATTGTCATCGTTGCATTTATTGTTGTACAGGCTATGCTCAGCACAGGCAATATTACAAACCATCTTAAGGGATTGCTTGTTCCTATTTGTTCATACGTTATTCTTGCCGTATCTCTTAACCTTACGGTTGGTATTTTAGGTGAACTCAGTCTTGGTCATGCAGGCTTCATGTGCGTGGGTGCTTTCTCAGGTGCATTTGTATCAAAGTGCATTTACGGAATGGTTCCTGACATTGTATGTCTCATTATTGCTATTCTGGTAGGTGCTGCGGTAGCGGCAATCTGCGGCATTCTTATAGGTATTCCCGTTCTTCGCCTCCGTGGTGACTATTTGGCAATCGTTACACTGGCATTTGGTGAAATTATTAAGAATATTATCAACGTTATCTATGTTGGCAGAGATGACACAGGTTTTAAGCTTGCTTTTGAAAACTCCGATTCCATAAGTCTTGCTGACGGCGGACAGAAAATTATCTGGGGTGCTCAGGGTATTACTAAAATTCCTCGCATTTCCACCTTCGCAATTGGTATTGTTCTCGTTTTGATTACACTTTTCATTGTTCTTAATTTTGTTAACTCCAGAACGGGCAGAGCCGTTATGGCTATCCGTGACGACCGCATTGCTGCCGAAGCAACAGGTATAAGTGTGGCTAAGTATAAGCTTATGGCTTTTGCCATTTCTGCTATGCTGGCAGGTGTTGCAGGTGTGCTTTATGCTCATAACCTTTCCACACTTACCGCAACAAGCGCAAAGTTCGGTTATAACATGTCTATTATGATTCTGGTATACGTTGTATTGGGCGGTATCGGTTCTATCCGCGGCAGTGTTATTGCAGCAACTGTTCTTTATGTATTGCCCGAGCTTCTCCGTGGAATGGATAAGTACAGAATGCTTGTTTATGCAGTGGTTCTTATTGTAATCATGCTCTTTAACTGGGCTCCTAAGGCTTTGGAGCTGAGAGAAAAATATTCACCTAAGAAATTATTCAAAAAGAAGGAGGCAACACAGGATGGCAATGCTTGAAGTTAAAAATCTTGGTATCTCCTTCGGTGGTCTCCGCGCAGTTGACAACTTGAATATTACTATTGAAAAAGGAGAACTTTACGGTCTTATCGGTCCCAACGGTGCGGGTAAGACTACTGCCTTTAACCTGCTCACAGGTGTGTATAAGCCCACAGACGGTCAGGTTTTTCTTGATGGTGAAGATATTACAGGCAAAACAACAGTTGAAATCAACAAAAAGGGTGTTGCACGTACTTTCCAGAATATCCGTCTCTTTAAAAAGCTTTCTGTTCTTGACAACGTAAAGGTCGGCTTGCACAATGACTATAAGTATTCTACAATAGCGGGAATCTTCCGTTTGCCTTCATATTTTAAAACAGAAAAGGCAATGGACGAAAAAGCAATTGAAATTCTTAAAGTATTCGGTCTTGATGCTTATAAAGATACTCTGGCATCTAACCTTCCTTACGGTCAGCAGAGAAAGCTTGAAATAGCCCGTGCACTGGCAACAAACCCCAAGCTTTTGCTCCTGGACGAACCGGCAGCAGGTATGAACCCTCAGGAAACACAGGAGCTTATGGACACTATCAGGCTTGTTCGTGACAAGTTCGATATGACAGTTCTTCTTATTGAACACGACATGAAGCTGGTTGCCGGCATTTGTGAACGTCTTACAGTTCTTAACTTCGGTAAAATCCTTGCAGAAGGCGAAACAAGCGAGGTTCTCAACAACCGGGAAGTTATTAAAGCATATATCGGCGATTAAGGAGGTAAGGTTATGGCAATGTTAGAAGTTAAAAATCTTGAAGTTTGCTATGGCATGATTCGCGCAATCAAAGGTATATCTTTCGAGATTAACAAAGGTGAAATTGTTGCTCTTATAGGTGCCAACGGCGCAGGTAAAACAACAACCCTTCATACAGTTTCGGGTCTCATTAAACCCGAAAAAGGGCAGATTTTATTCAACGGAAGAGATATTTCCAAGGTTCCTGCTCATAAAATTGTTTACATGGGCATGGCACACGTTCCCGAAGGCAGACGTGTTTTCCAGCAGCTTTCCGTTTTGGAAAACCTTAAGCTGGGTGCTTACACCAGAAATAATAAAAAAGAAATCGAAGAATCCCTTCAAAGTGTTTATAAGCATTTCCCCCGCCTTGAAGAAAGAAAAAACCAGGTGGCTGGCACTCTTTCCGGCGGTGAACAGCAGATGCTTGCCATGGGTCGTGCTCTTATGAGTAAGCCCGAAATCGTGCTCATGGACGAACCCAGTATGGGTCTTTCTCCGCTCCTTGTTAAGGAAATCTTCACTATTATTGAAGAACTCCACAAGGACGGCGCCACAATTCTTCTTGTAGAACAGAACGCAAAGATGGCGCTTAGCATTGCCGACAGAGCATACGTTCTTGAAACAGGAACTATCGCAATGAGCGGTAATGCTAAGGATATGCTTGAAGATGACGGCATTAAAAAAGCTTATTTAGGACAGTGAAATAAAAGCTCGGGAGATTTTCTCCTGAGCTTTTATGATATATGCAAGCATGCGATATTATCCGTCTTTGAAATCGGGCAAGTTAAATGCTTGGGAAATCGCCAGAGTATGTAATTTGAGCAGAACAACCGTTTAAAATCGGGTTTCTCTTTTGGAAAATTGATATAATTTAAGTCAGAGTATTAACATTAAATGTTTTTATATTAGTGTTAATACTCTGACTTAAATTTGGTTTTATTCTATTGTAGCATATTCTTCCATCAATGGTTCCATCGATTCATATGAATCCCATACAAGGACTTTAATTGAATTGAAACCATTTTCAATTACGAAGGTAACATCACCTTCGCCAGAATATGTTTTTGCATAAGATGTGGAAATTCCATCCTTAACTACAACGACCGCAATTATATCGCCTTTAACGGCACCTTCTGGAGTAAATGTAAAAGTTGTCTTTCCGATTGTTGGAGTTCTACCTTCCGTGTCGGGGATTATGGTTTCACCTTCTGCTTTATAGTCGTAATGAATAGTCGCATAACCTGTTAAATCATAATTGCCATTTCGACTTATAAATATTTCTTCCCATTCAACTTCACTTCCGACATAATAAACATGCTTTAATTTGCTACAGTTTTCAAATGCGTATTCGTCAATTTCTATAACACTTTTAGGTATAATTATAGTTTTGAGGTTTTCGCAGTTGGAAAAGGCATGGCTACCAATGCTTGTCACAGAACCTTCTATTGTAACATTTTCAATTTCATTCACAAGTTTGTTCCAGGGAACATCATTCTCGGCAGAATAATCGGTCATATCCCCCAAACCCGAAACTCTAAACATACCCGTTTCGGGTATAAATATCCAGTTGATTTTATCTCCGCAAATACCGTTAGTATAGGCAATCACACTTGTTAATTCGCTGTTGTTTGTGCCTATTGTAATATCGTTTTTATTTCCTTTATATATTGCCAATGTTAATTTATTGCAGTATCTAAAAGCATTGCTTCCTATACTTTTTACAGATTCAGGAATTGTTATCTTTTCAATTCCTGCGCAGTTAAAAAATGCATAATCATTAATTGTTGTTACTGTGTCTGAAATATTCACATTTATCAGTTGAGAAATTTGATAAAAAGCACCATAAGGGATAATAGTTTCATCGGTTATTGTAACTTCCTGCAAAGTTGAAGGTATCTGGTAATAGTAATATGAATCCGTATCATAACTTTGAAGTGTATATCCACTTGTATAAGTGGAAGTATAACCAAAAATGTAGCCAAACACATCGTTGAATTTTCCACTGCCGCCTCTCTTGCTACCGATAAAAGGCAACTTGATTTCAACAAGTGAACTACAGCCATTGAAAGCAGGATGTATTTCTGTTACCGTATCAGGAATGGATACCTCAGTTAAAACACTACAATTTGAAAACGCAGCATAGCCTACACGAGTTATTCCCTCCTCTATTACGACAGCTTTAACATATCTGCTATAGGCACTCCATGGTGGAGAATCGCTTGCTGAGTAATAATTACTCATGGCTCCTTCTCCTGAAATTGTTAATACACAAGTAGTTGTATCAAGAGTATAAGTAACATTTTCTCCGCAACTACCTGTGTAAGTTTCTGCTTGAGCAGATACCATGCCAAGTCCTAATAACACGCATAACGCAACTGTAAAAGTTAATAACACTTTTTTCATAAAAAACCTCCAATCGAAAATCAAATTTAACATTTTCGTATAAATACATTTTATCACAACGGTAAATTTTCGTCAACAAAGCACGATATTATATTGTGGAGAGTGATTCGTTATGGTACAATAATTTTATTACTTTCAATCATTTTTTTGAGTGAACTCTTGTTTAAATCCTCAATAGCACTCTTGATTTCCAGATGTTTTGCGATTGCGGAAAAGTGTTGCTTGTAGGTTGAAATAGTTTTTTTTGCTTAACCCTTTTGCCCTTTTTGATAGGATAAAATCACGGAAGGCATCTTCAACACTCACACAAAAATCCATTTTAATTCGGTTCTTTTTCATAACTCTTGATTCCTTTCTTTATCGCCAAAAATCAAGAGTGCTGTTTTTTGAATAAAAAAAGAAAAAACCACCGAAAACTCAATGTTTTCGGTGGTCTGGTCTGAGTGGGGAGACTCGAACTCCCGGCCTCTTGAACCCCATTCAAGCACGCTACCAATCTGCGCTACACCCAGATATTAAATTGTTGTCACCTCGTGATTACCTTATGAATTATAATGGATAAAACAAGATTTGTCAATAGTTAATTTCAAAAAAATGCAAGAAAATTAAAAATGGGAGATTAATTTGCCCGTATGTGACATGTTGTCTTATTTGTGCAAAAAAAGTCTTTCTAATTTAATAAAACTATGATATAATGTAGCATAATCAATAAAAAACAAATTATCTGAGGTGTCGGTATGGATTACTCACGTGTTATTGAATTGGTAAAAGAGGCTGAAAAATTTGTTGTTGAACCTGACCTTACAAGTGATGTGCACATGAAAGGTCAGGCAGATTTTGTAACGGCTACGGATATTGCAATAAGTAACTTTTTAAAAACAGAGCTTAATAAACTTTATCCCCATGTTGGGTTCTTTTCCGAGGAAGAAGCAGGTGAACTGAGTGACCCCTCATGGATTCTGGACCCTATCGACGGAACAACTAACCTTGTGTACGGTTATAATATGAGTTCAATTTCTTTGGCGCTTTATGAAGGCGGCAGGGTAGTTTTTGGTGTTGTTTACAATCCCTTTACCGGTGAATGCTTTACATCCGAATACGGAAAGGGTGCATATCTTAACGGTAAAAAGATAAATGTTAAAAAACGTGATTTTTCCCAGAGCATTATTGAGTTTGGCGCAGGGTCTACACGTAAAAACGAAGCAGACGAAAACTTTGAGCTTGCGAAGGACATTTTCAAGGAATGTATTGACATAAGAAGAATTTGTTCTTCTGCGTTGGCAATTTGCTTCATTGCAAGCGGTCGCATAGACGGGTACTTTGAAAAGGTTCTTAAGCCTTGGGACTATGCAGCGGCATCACTCATCCTTAAAGAAGCCGGCGGCAAAACCACGGATTATTACGGAAATGACCTTCCTATGGACGTGAAGTCGTCAACCGTCGCTTCAAACGGTGTTATACATGAAAAACTTTTAGGTAAGATTGAAAAACATTTACTTAAGGAGTAAGGCATGAAACCAACTAAAGATAAATCAAAAAAAACTAAAATAAAGATGGATAAGATTCATAACGAATATGACATTTACGAGCGTATTTTTACATGGAGCGCAGGCTTTATGATTACACTTGTGGATGTTTACATAATATTAATAACAAACGGAGTGGATCTTGTAAATTTTGAATATGTACAGAATCCTTTGTTAAGAGCACTTCTTCAGTTTGTGGTACAGGTAGTGTTATTTGCCGTTATTGGTGTATGTGTTTATAAGCTGCATTACATATATGAAGAAAAAAAGTGGATAAAAATGCATAGCGAAAAATGGGTGCAGGGCGAATGGCTACATATACATGAGAAAAAGAACGTAAGAATAGGTTACGTTAAAATCCGTCAAAGGTTTTCGTCTATTGACGTGCATGGTGCAGTAAATATAACACCCAATGTTTATGGCATACAAAAAAAGAATAAGACAACCTGGGGCTATCAGAGTGCAACTTTTTTGACAGACAACACAGATTTGTTTGAGCTTTTGTGTTGCTATGAAGCCAAGTCAAGCGGACAGTCAAAACCCGGAATCCATCATTTTACCGAAAGTAAAAATGACGATGACAATATTCCTTATATGATAAAAGGCACGTTCAGTGATACGTTGAAAAGTCTTGAAAATTCAAGGGTAGCTAAGAATGATGCCGATGGAGATCTTTACTTATTCAAAATCAATGATAGGATAAGACCCTTTATTACCGATGGCAAGAATATAGACTACGATAAGCTTGCAAATATATTGGACAACGAGAATCTGAAGGATGAAAAGTTCTGTACTACATTGGACAGGGTTATCCGAAAGTACGGATATGTTCCGCTCCACGAGGCGGAAGAAGCAACTATATAGCAAACCTGCACAAAAACCGCCAAGATTTCTTGGCGGTTTTTCACATAAA
>CAZRZU010000031.1:9746-17213 GCA_964604615.1 uncultured Oscillospiraceae bacterium | reverse complement strand
GGATAAAATATTTACCCGTATCGGTGCATCAGACGACTTAACCAAGGGACAGAGCACATTTATGCTTGAAATGAGTGAGGTTGCCTATATTCTTAAAAACGCAACAAAAAAGAGCCTTGTTATATTGGACGAAATCGGCAGAGGTACGTCTACATTTGACGGACTCAGTATTGCATGGGCAGTAATGGAATATATTGCAAAGAAAGTTAAAGCAAAAACACTTTTTGCAACACACTATCACGAACTTGCCGTTTTGGAAGAGGAGCTTCCCGGAGTTAAAAACTTTAACACTGCATGTAAAAAACGCGGAGATGACATAACGTTCCTTCGCAAAATAGTGCCGGGCAGCGCCGATCAGAGCTACGGTATTGAGGTTGCTCTTCTGGCGGGTGTGCCTATGGGTGTTGTAAAAAGAGCTAAGGAAATACTTGCAAATGTTGAAACCGGAAATGCTCATCAAATTGAAGTTAGGCAGGAAGTGCCTGCTGCAATGCAGATGGGATTTTCCATGGATAATCCAATAGTGGAAGAGCTTAAAGGAATTGACCCCACAATTCTGACTCCTATCGAGGCAATGAATAAGCTTTACGAAATTTGCCAAAAGGCGAAAAACTTGTGATAAAGTGGGTTTTAGTGTACTTTGATTAGGTGATTACATTTTTATAAGGATCAGGGACAGAGCTGTTTTTACAAATCGGGAGACGATTTGTAAAAAGACATCTGCGGATATCTGTCACCCACTGTCCAATGTTGTGGGCTTTAGTGAGCGAGGTGAGTTTATATGGGAAAAATTAATATACTTGATAAGTCTGTGGCTGAAAAGATTGCAGCAGGTGAGGTTGTTGAAAGACCGTCCAGTGTTGTAAAGGAGCTTGTTGAAAACAGCTTTGATGCTTTGGCAACAAGTGTTACTGTGGAAATTGAACGTGGCGGCACAAGCTACATCCGCGTAACAGACAATGGCATTGGAATTATGGCGGAGGATGTTGCATCTTCGTTTTTGAGGCATGCCACAAGCAAAATAAAAGACGAGGGCGACCTGGAAAGCATTGCAACCTTAGGCTTCCGTGGTGAGGCGCTGTGTTCCATAAGTGCTGTGAGCCGTACAGAAATGATAACGCGTACTGCCGACGAGGAAATGGGTACATATATGGTTGTGGAGGGTGGCGAAACTAAGGATTATCACCCTGCCGGATGCCCTTTGGGCACAACAATTACGGTGCGCAATATCTTTTTCAATACTCCTGCCAGAATGAAGTTTTTGAAAAAAGATGCCACCGAAGCTGCATATATAACAGACATCTGCCAGAGAGCGGCACTCAGTCATCCGGAGGTTTCGTTCCGCTATATCCGTGACGGAAAGGACATTTTCTTTACCCCCGGTGATAATCAGCTTCGTAATACTGTAAGAGCAGTGTTTGGTAAAGATATATCAAATGCCATGGTAGATGTATCCGACAAGTCCGATATGTATACCATAACGGGACTGACAGGCTCGAATAATCTTTCTCGTCCAAATCGAAATATGCAGTATTTCTTTATAAACGGTCGTCTGGTAAAAAGCACTCTTTTGTCTGCCGCAGTGCAGGAGGCATACAAAAATGAGCTTATGGTGGGAAAGTTCCCTGTTTGCGTTTTAAACATTGCCCTGCCTTGTGACATGGTAGATGTTAATGTGCACCCTGCGAAAACTGAGGTAAAGTTTGTCAACGAAGAAGAGGTTTACAGAGCAGTTGTTATGGCTGTAAGAAATGCCATTGTAAAAAAAACAGATTCCACTCAGGCAATGCGACAGGCAAAATTTGCCTTTAAAACAGCGGTTGAAACTCCAAAAGTTTTACAGGAGACCTTAATAAACCCCAAAAACCTAGTGGTAAAGCCTGCAATTAAAAGTGTTGAACCCATAAAAAAAGAAGAACCCAAAAGTTCGTTCAAGCCCTTGGAAAAACAAAAAAAGCAGATGGTTTCAACTCCTGATGAGCTTCCCGCAAGGAAAATTGAAGCGCTGAGTGTGCAAGAAAGCTTTACTGAAAAACCCACCGTAAGAACGGAAGACGAACTGCCCGTTGCACAGCCGGAAAAGAAGAAAGAAGAAACAGTAGTTGTTATACCGGACTTTAAAATTATAGGACAGCTTTTCGGAACGTACATAGTACTTGAAATTGAAAACGAAATGGTTCTTATTGACCAGCACGCGGCACACGAAAGACTGAATTATGAGAAAATAAAAAATCAGGGCAGCATGAAGCAAACCGTGCTTATGCCTATAAGTGTAAACCTTACTGCCCGTGAAAAGGCTGCATGGGAAGAAAACCGTGACTTTTTTGACTCCTGTGGTTTTGAAACAGATGATTTCGGACAGGATTCAATTATTGTGCGTGCAATTCCCTCCGATATTGACTACGAGGACGGAGAAGGCTTGCTTATAGAATTAACAGACTCCCTCATGGGAGGAGAAAAAGGCGAAATATCCTACCTTAGAGACAAGGCTGTGTACACAATTGCGTGTAAGGCGGCAATAAAGGCAAATAAGGTTTTGTCTGAAAATGAAATGGACGCTCTGGTAAGAGAGGTTTACGCAATGGAGGGTATTTCAACCTGTCCCCACGGACGACCCATTACAGTAAAGATGACAAAATATCAGATTGAAAAAATGTTCAAAAGGATAGTCTAATGAAAAATATTGTTGTTATAGCAGGAGCCACGGCCTCGGGCAAGACCCGTCTTGCAATTGACCTTGCAAAAAGGTTCAACGGAGAGGTTGTCTCTGCCGATTCGATGCAAATTTATAAAGATATGGACATAGGCACCGCAAAGCCCGATGCTGAAGAAATGAGCGGGATTGCCCACCATATGATTTCTGTTGCACAGGTGACGGAGTCTTACAGCACAAAGGAATTTGTTGAAGGCGCAAAAAAAGCCATTGACGATATTACAAGCCGAGGCCATCTTCCCATTGTGGCAGGCGGAACGGGAATGTATCTTGATATTTTAACGGGACGCATGGATTTTGATGCCCCTGCAGGAGACGAAAAGGTGCGTGCAGACCTTGAAGCTTTTTACGAAAAAGAAGGTATTGATGCTCTTTACGAAGTTTTCTTAAAAGAAGCGGGCGAGTATGCGGACAAAATACATAAAAATGATGTAAAAAGAGTGATGCGTGCCATAGAAAGGGCGCGCTGTGGGTTTGTAAAAGAAGAAAAAACCCGTGAAAAAGAATATAATTCTTTGTGGTTTGCTATTGATATTGAAAGGGATAAACTGTATAATAAAATAGACAGGCGAGTGGACATTATGTTCCGACAGGGCTTAATGGAAGAGGTTAAAAGGGTTATTGTGCCCGTGCGAGACAAATGCACAACCTCACTTGCCGGCATAGGTTACAAAGAAGTACTCATGCACATTGACGGCGATTTGACGTATGACGAAATGGTTGAGCTTATTAAAAAGCGCTCCAGAAATTATGCGAAAAGGCAGTTGACCTGGTTCAGAAGAAACGGGGAAATCAACTGGGTTAAACCGGAGAGTGCATTTGAAGAATGTGAAGAAATAATCATGAAAGGATTGAATTTAAATGAAAACAGCAACTAATTTGCAGGACGTATTTCTCAATCAGGTGAGAAAGGACCGTACACCCATTACAATTTTCCTGGTTAACGGATACCAGCTTCGCGGCACAGTAAAGGGATTTGATAATTACATAATTATTCTTGACTCCGAAGGCAAGCAGCAAATGGTTTACAAGCATGCTGTTTCCACAATCAGCCCCTTGGTGCCTGTGAGATTTGTGGCAGCAGAGGCGGAAGAAGTAAATGACTAAGAAAGTTAACGGAATAATTGCCATATTTCTTGTTTTTGCCGTTTTTATTGTTGTTCTTAATTCGTTTCGTGCAAGTAATGCTCAGTATGTAAAATATACTGCAAGGGTGGGAACATACGTTGTTTCCATGGAAGCGGAAGCACTTATTGTAAAAGACGAATATGTGGTTGAACCAAACCTGACAGGTGTCATGGAAGCATCGGTCTCCGAAGGAGAGAGAGTCAGTGCCTATACAAGAGTGGGATCTGTAATAACAGGTGACATTGACCAAAGCAAAGTTGCGGAATTAAAGGCTTTGAACAATGAAATTGACATGATTACCCGCACACTGAGCGAGGCAGGTATACTTACCATTGCCGACGATAAGGTTGAAAGCACACTGGTATTGTCCTTGGACAACCTGAGGTATGCTTCTGCAAAAAACGACACCTCCGAGGCTGTCGCACAAGCAGAAAACGTGCGAATTTTGACCGAGCGCAAGGCAGGGGTAACGTCCAGTACAACCGCGCAACTCAGGCTCAGTGAAGCTCAAAAACGCAGGGACGAGTTGTCTCAGTCATTGGGCGGGTCACATAAGGATATTTATGCTCCCTCGGCGGGGCTTTACAGCAGCCATATAGACGGACTGGAAAGTGAACTTACGGTTGATAAAATAACTAACATAACCCCCGAGAGCATCGACACCTGCTTTGAAAAGGTGGGAGTCGGTACAGTAAGCGGAGTGTGTAAAATCATAAATAACTATAAGTGGTACATCGTTTTTAACCTGCCTGCTGAAGACAGCGAGAGGCTCGGTGTGGGCAGGTCCTACACTGTGAACTTCAAAAGCCCTAACGACACGGAGCTGACAGGAACGGTTACGTATATATCGCCAATTTCTGAAGACGGCAGATGTGCAGTTTCCATGCAGTTTGATAAATATATTGACGATTTTACAACTATCCGACAGGCGAGTGTGGAAATATGCATGGAAAAATACACGGGTATATACATTCCCCGAAATGCTGTGCGTGTTGAAAGTGTGCAGGGTGTCTGGGTGCAGAACGAAGTTTCACTGGAATTCAGAAGCATTGAAGAAGTGTACCGTTCCGATGACTTTTTACTTGTTAAAGAAAATGCAGAAGGTCAGAGCGGATATAAAAATATTGCGCTTTACGACAATATAGTATTAAATCCTGACAGTTAGGAGCATGTAATGAGTGAACCTTTAAAAATAAAGGGCATTGTTGTAAAAACTGCCCCTCTGGGGGATAACGACAAAATGCTCACGGTTTTAACAAGGGAAAAAGGTGTAATAAGCATATGTGCCAGAGGGGTCAAAAGTCTGAAAAATAAAAACACGCAGGGGGTAATGCCTCTTTGCTATTCGGACTTTGTACTCAATTTAAAAGGCGATGTTTATTCTTTGATGTCGGCGGATATTATAGAAAGCTTTTTTGCACTTCGTGAAAATGTTGAGGCACTTTCCTATGGAGTATATTTTGCACAGCTTGCAGCATATACAGTAGGGAGGGACAACATAGCAACAGATGAAATGAGGCTTCTTCTTAACACTTTATATCTTTTGTGCAAAGATGCAACGAGATGTGATGTTTTAAAATGCGTGTTTGAATTAAAAATCTGTGAATATGCAGGCATTGCACCCTATATGGAAAGCTGCTCCTGCGGTGAGGACGGAATGTATTTCGATACCCTGAACGGTGAGCTTGTATGCCCGATTCACAAAAATGAGGCATGCAAAAAAATATCAGACGGTGCAAAAAGGGTTTGCCAATATGTGCAAACCTCGGACCTGAAAGGTGCACTTACCTTTGATACACCAAAAAGCATTGCAAACGAGGTTTCGGAGCTTGTTGAAACCTTTATGACTCATCAGTTGGGAAGACTTCCCAAAAGCCTGGAATATATAAAGAAAATAATATAATAAGATAATTTTTTGACGAAAGGAATGATTGAAATGAAAGAAAAATTTGTTTATCAGGCGCCTTCCAACGGTTATCCCGAATGGAACAACAACCCGGAAATTACGCATATCAATGCGCTTCCGGCACGTGCTACACTTGTAGGCTATGACACCTTTGAAGAAGCAAAGGCTCTTGATCGCGACGCATCAAAGAGAAAGGTGAGCCTTAACGGAACATGGAAGTTTAATTTTGCAAAGAACCCCTCAGCTGCACCTGCTGACTTTTATAAAATAGATTACTCAGTAGATGCATGGGACGACATAAAGGTTCCTGCCAATTGGCAGACAGAAGGATATGACTATCCTCAGTATACAAACACACGTTATCCCTGGAGCGAAGCTGAACCCAAGCTCAGACCGCCTTATGCTCCCGAGGGCTATAACCCGGTGGGTAGCTATGTTACAACCTTCACTGCATCCGATTGGGATGGTGTAAGCCCTGTTTCAATTCACTTTGCAGGTGTTGAGTCCTGTTATTATCTGTGGGTTAACGGCGAAATGGTAGGCTTCAGCAAGGACACATTCTCACCTCATGAATTTGACATTACTCCCTACATAACAAAGGGCGAAAACAAAGTTGCCGTTAAGGTTTTCCGCTGGTGTGATGCCTCTTGGCTTGAAGACCAGGACTTCTGGAGATTGGCAGGTATTTTCCGCGAAGTATATTTGGAATATACAGACAGTATTGCTCTTTACGATGTTTTCTCCAAAACTGAATTGAACGAATCCTTTGACAAAGCAGAGCTGACTCTTGACGTGACTATCCGTAACGTTGACTCAGTAAAAAAGAATGTTACTGTTTATGCGCAGCTTTTGGACGGTGAAGCTTGCGTCGGCGAAAAAATCGCTCTTCCCGTAAGCCTTTCCGGAGAAGAATTTGAAAAGGTTACACTTTCTTCTTTGATTGATGCGCCCAAGCTTTGGAGTGCTGAATATCCGAATCTTTACACATTGGTTATTTCCCTTTCGGAAGACGGCAGTGAAACCCACTTTATTTCCACACGTATAGGCTTTGTTAAATATGAAATCAAGAACGGTCTTATGCTTGTAAACGGACAGGAAATTATGTTCAAGGGTGTTAACCGCCACGATTTTACCTGTGACCATTTAAGAGCAACAACATGCGAAGATTTGTTGCATTCTGTTCTTATGATGAAAAAGTACAACATTAACTCGGTAAGATGCAGTCACTATCCCAACAATCCTCTTTGGTATGAGCTTTGCGACGAGTACGGCTTGTACATGATAGACGAAACAAACCTGGAAACTCACGGTACATGGCACTACGGTCAGAGAGAAGAGGAAGAAACACTTCCTGCTTCAAAGCCCGAATGGCGCGATGCGGTTGTTGACAGAGCCAACACTATGGTTATGCGCGACAAAAACCATCCCTCCATATGCATGTGGTCTCTCGGTAACGAATCCTTCGGCGGTCAGAATTTTGTTGAGATGCGTGAAAGCATTCTCGCTTATGACACAAGCCGTATTATTCACTACGAGGGAACATGTCATTTCCGCCGTTTTGAACACGCAACAGACGTTGAAAGTGAAATGTATACACGTCCGTGGAATGTATTGGGCAACATTAACCGCAATAACGACAAGCCCTTTATTCTTTGCGAATATTCTCATGCTATGGGTAACTCCTGCGGTGGCTTACATGACTACTGGAAGCTGTTCTATA
>CAZRZU010000031.1:0-9736 GCA_964604615.1 uncultured Oscillospiraceae bacterium | reverse complement strand
CCTCCTTACAGGGTGGCTTTATTTGGGACTGGATTGACCAGGCTATAAGAACAACATCCCCCGAAGGAAAAGAGTACCTTGCATACGGCGGCGATTTCGGCGACACACCAAACGATGGCACATTTGCAGGTAACGGTTTGCTTTTCGCTGACGGACAGATTACTCCCAAGCTTATTGAAACAAAGAAATGCTATCAGAACATGTGGTTTAAGGATGCAGACATTGTAAACGGCAGAGTGAGAATTCACAACCAGCATCTTTTCACAAATCTTTCTGATTATGACTTTAAGTATAAAATTGAAGTTAACGGTGAAGTTATCGGTGAAGGAGAATTCTCATGCGATGTAGAGCCTCTTACAAAGAAGGTTGTTTCCATGGGCTTCACAGTTCCTGAAGAAAGAGACAGTGAATATGCAATCACAGTTTCCGCTCATCTTAAAAACGATACTCTTTGGGCAGAAAAGGGTCATGAGGTTGCATTTGAACAGTTTGTTCTTCCTTATAATAAGTGCCGGGATGAAGTCATCGTTCCCGAAGGCGAAGTTAATTACCAGGAAACAGAAGAAAATGTTACTGTTTGTGCAAGCGGTGTTAAGGTTGTTGTTGACAAAACAACCGGTAATATTGTGAGCTACACTGTTGATGGTGCTGAGATGCTCTATGCTCCCATAAGCCAGAACTACTGGAGAGCTATGACCGACAACGACAAGGGCGCACGTCTCTACAAGCGCAGCGGTATGTGGCGCGAAGCCGGCAGTAATGCTGAACTGGTGAGCATGGATATCAGCCAGGGCGAGGGCGCTGTTGTAATCGAATGTGCATATACTCTCCCCACAGAGAAGGAGTCCAAGAGTAAGTTTACTTATGTTATCACAGGTGACGGTAAGCTGAATGTTGCAGGTAACCTTACACCTCAGGTTATGGACGCGGATATCCCCTGTGTTGGTATGCTGATTCCCATGCAGAAGGAATATGACGTAATGAATTATTACGGTATGGGTCCTCACGAAAACTACATTGACCGTAACGTATCTGCGAAGCTGGGTATTTACTCAAATACTGTTGACGAACAGAGAACTCATTACCTTGTTCCTCAGGAAAATGCAAATAAGACAGGTGTAAGATGGGCTGAATTTGTAAATAGGGGAGGTAAGGGTATTCGTATTGATGCCGATACAATTCTTGAAGTTTCGCCTTCCTACTATACACCTATTGAAACAGAATGCTACGATCACGATTATAAGCTTCCCGATTACGAAAAAGTAGTTTATAAGGTTAACTGCCGTATGATGGGTATAGGTGGTGACGATAGCTGGGGCAGCCGTCCTCTTGTTCAGTATAAGAACCAGACTAACTGGGAATATAATTACAGCTTTGTTATTTCTCCTAAAAAATAAAGAAGCATAATAAAAAACCGCCTGAAGGCGGTTTTTTATGTTTTAGTAAATCATTTTTTGTTTTCTTCGGAATCCTCGCTCATTGATGTCATAATTCTGGGAGTTATAATCATAAACACCACAAACAGCGCTAAAATTATAAGGAGTACCACAATTTTTACTGTGCCGGTTGCAAGAAGAAAAATTGCAAAAAGGCAAAGCACAATGCACATTGCATAAATCAGCCCCACAGCCTGCTTCTGGGAAAAACCCTTATCAATCAGTTTGTGGTGCAGGTGTCCTCTGTCGGGAGCCATAATAGGTTTGTGATTTTTTATTCTTCTGAGAATTGCAAAGCTTGTGTCAAATATGGGCAATGCCAGAATAAGCAGCGGGATAGCAACCGAAATGATTGTGTAACCCTTGAACAGACCCAAAATTGATATGGTAGATAACGTATAACCCAAGAAGAGTGCGCCCGTGTCACCCATAAATAATTTTGCAGGGTTGAAGTTGTATGGGAAGAAGCCGAGGCAAGCACCTGAAAGCGCCGCTGTAAGAACAACAACCAATGCGTCTCCTAAAAGAAGAGAAATGCACAAAAGTGTGATTGATGAGATTGTGGCAACACCTATTGCCAAACCGTCAAGTCCGTCGATAAGGTTGAGTGCATTTGTTACTGCAACAATCCATAAAACTGTTAACGGATAACCCAGCCAGCCCAATTCCAAAACTCCCGTTTCGGATATGAACACTGGCACACTGATGCGCTCAATTACAACCCCGAAACAAACAGGGATAATTGCGGCGAATATCTGCACAATAAATTTAAACTTGGCACTTAGAGGATTGCGATCGTCAAATATGCCCAAAAGAACAATTACAATGGCTCCTAAAAGTATACCAACAACACTTTTGGGAAGGTCTGTAAAAATACATACACTTACGAGAAATCCTAAAAAAATTGCCAAACCTCCAAGACGTGCCTTGGGGGTTTTATGCATACGGCGACTATCCTTGGGGACGTCTACCGCACCGATTTTATATGCAAGCCTTTTTACAAAAGGGGTTGCGGAAAAGGCAACTACAAATGAAAGTATAAAGGCAAACATTGTTACTGAATCTGTGGTCATTTTAAAACCCATAGAGAATTACTCCTTTCCGGAATTATAAAACAAAACCTACTTTTTTCTTTACCTTGGAAAGTGTTTTGCGACTTAAATAATTTGCAGTTTCTGCACCTTTACGATAAATAGATTCCAGATAATCCTTGTTTTTCATAAGTTCGTTGTATTTTGCGTGAATGGGACGAAGCTCTTCCACAACCGCTTCTGCCACTGCGGCTTTAAAGTCACCGTAGCCTTTGCCTGCAAATTCTGCCACCGCATCATCCATAGTCATGCCTGTAACGGAGCAGTATATATTTAAAAGATTGTTTACACCGTCTTTGCCTTCTGCATATTTAACGCATGCCTCTGAGTCTGTTACTGCGCGCTTGAACTTACGGGCAACGGTGTCAATGTCATCAAGAATAAACACACAGCCGTTGGGATTGGGGTCAGACTTACTCATCTTTGCGGTAGGTGTCTGCAAACTCATAATACGTGCAGATTCCTTTCCTATAAATGGGTCGGGCACCGTAAATACATCTCCGTATATTGAGTTGAAACGGTTAGCAATATCACGTGTAATTTCAAGATGCTGCTTCTGGTCGGCTCCAACGGGAACCAAATCTGCCTGATACAAAAGAATATCAGCTGCCATTAAAACGGGGTACGTGAAAAGCCCTGCGTTAATGTTATCCTTATGCTTTGCGCTCTTGTCCTTGAACTGAGTCATTCGCTGTAATTCGCCCATCTGTGTGTAACAGTTCAAAATCCATGCAAGCTCCGCATGGGCAGGAACATGGCTTTGGATGAACATAAGGTTTTTATTTTCATCAATACCGCAGGCAATATACTGAGCTAAGAGAGAAACTGTATTTTTTCTAAGCTCAGCAGGGGTCTGCCTTACTGTAATTGTGTGCATGTCCATCATAGCATACATACAGTTGTATTCATCCTGAAGTGTTGCCCAGTTTTTTACTGCACCTAAATAGTTGCCGAGAGTTATTGACGCAGCTGATGGCTGGATGCCTGATAATATAGTTTTCTTTTCGTCCATGTTTTTATCCTCGTTATTCAAAAGATTTTATAACATCTGCAAGTATGCCGATACCTTTAATAATGTTTTCATCCGCAGTATTGGAAAAATTAAGGCGGAATGATGAATATTTCTTTGTCTGGTCCACCATGCAGGAGGAGCCGGGAACAAAAGCAACCTTTTTTTCTACACCCTTCTGGAATAAAAGCGCAGAGTCAAACTGTTCTGGAAGGTCGCACCAAAGGAATAACCCACCCTCGGGGCGCGTGTATGTGCAGTAAGAAGGGAAGATTTCGTCCATGCATTTGAGCATGAGAGCATTCTTCTTGCCATAAAGGTCGCAGCTCTTTTTGATGTGAGCATCATAATCGTGTTTCGTTACAAAGTCATAAGCTATAAGCTGATTTAATACAGGGGTGTGCACGTCTGTAACCTGCTTGCATACAACCATCTTCTCTAAAATGTCATCACGGGCAGAGAAAAAGCCAATACGTAAACCGGGGGACAGAGTTTTGGAAAAACTTCCTGCGTAAATTACCCTGCCTTCTACATCCATACTTTTAATTGTGGGAACAGCCTCGCCCTTGTAGCGGAGCTCGCCGTAGGGGTTGTCCTCCAAAATATAAAAATCGTACTTACTTGCAAGCTCAAGAAGCTTTTTTCTCTTTTCAAGGCACATGGTAATGCCCGAGGGGTTCTGAAAGGTTGCAATAGTGTAAACCAATTTAACATACTTTTTCTTAAGAACCTCTTCTTCAAGATATTCCAAATCCATACCGTCTGATAATACATCTACAGGAATCATGTTTGCATTATAGCTGCGGAAGCAGTTTAAACCGCCAACAAAGCTGGGAGCTTCAACAACCACGTTGTCGCCTTCGTTTATTAAAACCTTTGTACAAAGGTCAATAACCTGCTGACCGCCTGTTGTAATGACAACGTCATCTTCGGATTTTATAATGCCCTGCCTAACAAGCCTGTCCTTGACAAACTGCCTGAGGGGTTCATAGCCTTCTGTAATGCCATATTGAAGTGCAAGGTTGCCGCGTGTGCAGAAAATGTCCCGGGCAATGGCTTCAAGCTCTTTTTTCGGAAAAACATCCGGGGAGGGGGCACCACCTGCAAAGGATATGATTTCAGGGTCTGCAAGGAGCTTGAATGTTGCTCTTATGGCACTGCCTGACAAATCGGCAGTTTTTTTTGAAAATAAATCAGACATAGGAAAACCTTCTTGTTAAATAAATTTCTACCTTATATAATAACATAATAACAAGATAAATGCAACAAAAAAAGATGATGGCATAAAAAATCCGTTTATATTAAAAAAGAACGCCTGTTGGCAGAAAGTCCCTTGACTAAAGGTATTTTTGAATGTATGATTACAGTATAAGGGTACGTGTAAATATAAAAAGAAAGGGAGAGGAAAATGAAAAAGCTATTGACTAATCTTACAGCGATTGTTCTGGCGATGATAATGTTTTCAACAAATGCCTTCGCGGGCGATTATACCAATGGAACTGAGCCGTCTTTTGAAAAGACAGGAGAATACAATTCTCATACCTATGCCATATACTATGGCTCTATGACCTGGGATGCGGCAAAAAAGTGGTGTGAGGATAACGGTGGTCACCTTGTTACTATCACATCAGCGGATGAACAGGCTTTCATCGAATCCTTTAATGAAGGTTATGATTATCTGTGGATAGGTGCATATCGTGAACAAAGAGAAGACTGGGTATGGAAATGGGTGACGGGTGAAGCATGGGACTACACAAATTGGGCAGAAGGTGAGCCGAATGACAGCCCCAACGTTGTGCCCGGTGAAAACTGCGTTACCTTGTGGCCCATGGAATGGAACGACCTAAGCAATGAAAATGTTTATGAACAGTACGGCTTTATCTGCGAGTGGGACTACATAAACAGAAACCTTCCCACTGAAATTCCTACGGAAAAACCTACCGAAAAGCCTACAGAAGAACCCACAGAAGAGACTACGGACGCACCTACGGAATACTACTTCGACATATTCATCGAAGGCGGCATACAACTTAAAATGGGCGAAGTGTATGAAATTCCCATAGACACAAATTCACCCTTAGACAATCCTTTTAGTCTCAGAGGTACAAACGAAAGGGTTTTCATAATTGAAGGTAATTACATAATCGCAACAGGCGGTGGTGAAGCTGAGCTTTTCATTGTAGATAATTACCTGGGGATGATGTATTCCTACCCTGTATATGTAGAATCGGAGGATGTTGAAAAACCCACGGAAGAAACTACAGAGGAGCCTACTGAAGAACCTACAGAAGAGGCTACGGAAAAACCCACCGAAGACAATAACGAAGGGATGGGAGAATATAAATCTCATACGTATAAGGTGTATTATTGCTCCGTAACATGGTCAGATGCAAAAGCATGGTGTGAAAATAACGGTGGTCACCTTGTTACCATTACCTCGGAAGAAGAGCAGAGTTTTGTACAGTCTCTTAATGACGGTACTAATGTGTGGATAGGTGCATATCGTGAACAAAGAGAAGACTGGGTATGGAAATGGGTGACGGGTGAAGCATGGGACTACACAAATTGGGCAGAAGGTGAGCCGAATGACAGCCCCAACGTTGTGCCCGATGAAAACTGCGTTACCTTGTGGCCCATGGAATGGAACGACCTAAGTAATGAAAATGTTTATGAACAGTACGGCTTTATCTGCGAGTGGGAATATGTTAATGATAATGCTCCCGAAGAAGGTCCTGAGAATACAAAACCTCCCGTTGATGGCGGAGGAGATTCTGCCGAGGAAAAACCGACGGATGACGTCACTACTGACGAGGAAATCGAAACAAAGCCTGCCTTAGAGGTTGAAATGGAAGTATCGGTAACACCTAAGGAAAACACAGAACCCGATGCAGAACCTGAGGTGACGGTGCACATTGAACTTACCGAGCTGACTGAAGGCAATGTGGAGGAAACTAAGGTGTTCATACGTGCTACAGGCACTGACGGAAAGGATAGTGTTCAGAGTTTTGACGGAGCCGGTAGCCTTGACGTGGATGTGCCCGTATCGAAAAGAACGGTTAAGGTGTTCTGTTTTGAAAGCATGACAAGCTTAAAACCTCTTTGCGAGGCGCAGATTATAGAAATTGAATATTAAAAATTAAAGAATGCTCAGCATCAGCTGAGCATTCTTATGTTATTGGTCAGAGTTAATACACCCTTGCTCTAATTCCTTCAATTCACAAAGCAATGAGGGGATATCGTTATTGATTGTATCATAGACTACCGACAGGTCTACATTGCCATACTCGTGAACTATCCGATTCCTTAAACCTTTCATAGCTCTCCATGGGATAGATGAATGTTCTGATTTAAATGATTCGGTTAGTTTGTCTGAATTTTCGGAAACTTGTATCAATCGGAACATAACAGAGTCAACAAGTATTTCTATATTTTCCAATTAAATTTGCGACAAACCTTCTGTATGTTCAAGAATAAAATTTAAATCCGAAATAATTTTGTTTATATAATAGTGGTCGTTCTTCCTGTTATCCATATATCTTAATGCCATCCTTTAGTATTTCATCCGTCAAATCAGGGTTGTCTTTAAGTTGTTCTTTGTTTAGCACATCGACTTTTTTGCAAAGCTTTTCTCGTAGGGTCTCTATTAAATCGTAAAATTTCATTCCTGAAGCAGAGGTTGATATGAGAAGGTCTACATCGCTGTTTTCGGTAGCCCTTGATTTCGCATAAGAACCAAAGAGGTAGCAATACTTCACATCAAAGGAAGAAAATACTTCTGCACAGATATCCTTAATTTGCTGAATACTCAAAATTCCGTGGGTCTCATCTATAAAACCGTAAGAAGATAATTTCTGAATCATAAACATATATTTCATGGATGTTGCTTTGGATTCATCTGTTTCATAATTCTGATAGGTTCTAATAGGTATTCCAAGATATTCAGCACACTCAACCTGAGTTAATTTCTTTTGTTTTCGTAATTCTCTCAGCGTCATTTGTTCTCACCTCAAATAGAATATACCACAAAATAAAAGGACATGCAATAGTGATACGCAATTTTTGCGTGTTTTCTAAAAATATTTTACGCAATTTTTGCGTATCGCGTATGATTATAGTATATGCAGAATTTGAGAAGCTTAAACATACTGACCAATGTGTTGGTTATTTTCAGTCTAAGTGAAAAACGTTTTTCAAATCAATACTCACCGGGCTGTTATCGGGGTTTGTTTCCATAATGTCTGCCATAAAGTCCCACCATTTGCGGTTGATGGCAGTGTCGGCACCCTTTGCCCACAATTCCTCATCCTCGATTTCGATATAGCCGAACAAGGTGAGAGTTTCTTCATCTAAGAAGATGGTGTAGTTTTTGCCTCCGTGGGAATGAATCATGTCCTTCATTTCGTCCCATAATTCGTTGTGGCGTTTTTCATATTCCTGCTCCATGCCGGGATAAAGCTTCATTTTAAAGCCTTTGAACATAATAACAGCCTCCTTTGCTTGCAATTAATTATCAATGTGTCTTGACACAGGGTGTCTTTTCCTATATTATATACTCACAGATGTGAAAAATCAATAATTTTAAAAAAATGCAAAAAAAGTATTGACTTGACAAAAAAATAATGATATAGTAACTGTACCTCGCATGGGCAGGCTTTTTTTATGTGCAAAAAAATTGTACGTGCCACCATGCAAAGAGGGAGTCGATTAAATTTAACAGGAGGTGCGACGCCATGAGAGTAAAGATTACAATGGAATGCTCCGAGTGCAAGCAGAGAAATTACGACACAATGAAGAACAAGAAGAATGACCCTGAAAGACTTGAAATGAACAAGTACTGCCGTTTCTGCCGCAAGCACACAATGCATAAGGAAACAAAGTAAATTGAAAGGGTGACCGATATGGCAGATAATCAGAAAAAAGAAAACTTCTTCAAGAGAGCCGGAAAGGCAATCGTTAGCGGTGCTAAAGCCACTAAGTCTGAAGTTAAGAAGATTTCCTGGCCCACAAGAAAACAGCTTTTAAATAATACAGTTATCGTTGTTGCATGTATTGCAGTTATCGGTGTTGTTATTTTTGCGCTTGATGCTTTCTTCGGTCTCGGTTTCAACTTCTTGACAAACCGTAAGGCTAATTCCGACATTGAAGTGCCCACAGAAATCAGCACAGATTTCTTTGTTGACTATGTTGACGAAGCTTTTACTGAACTTGCTACTGTGGAAGTTGCAACAGAACCTGCTGAATAATCAGCAAAACAAAGTTTAAAGAAGGAGGTTCGGTTATGAACGAATCCGGCGAATTCAGATGGTATGTAGCTCATACCTATTCGGGATATGAGAACAAAGTAAAAGACAATATTGAAAAAACCGTTGAAAATCGTAACCTTCATAACTTAATTGCCGAGGTTTCCATTCCTACTGAAGATGTTATCACCTGGGTGAAACGCAAAAAGAAGGATGACGGCAAGGCAAAGAAAACTACAAAGAAAACAACTAAGGCAAATGATGAAGTTGAGGAAATTGTTATCCGCGACTTTGACCAGGACGGTAAGCCTTTGGCTGAGGACGAGGAGCTTGTTAAGAAAATCGTTCGCAGAAAAACTTACCCCGGTTATGTATTTGTTAAGATGATTATGACTAGCGAAAGCTGGTACATCGTGCGTAATACACGCGGTTGTACAGGTTTCGTAGGTCCTGAATCCAAGCCTGTTCCCTTAACGGAAAATGAAGTTTATTCATTGGGTGTTGAAAAGATTGAAATCAACATTCCCTTTGAAGTGGGCGACAGTGTATGCGTTACTGATGGCAGTATGCAGGGATTCATGGGCGAAGTTCGCGCTATCGACACGGAAAGACTCAAGGTTACTGTTATGGTAACAATGTTCGGTGGCAGAGAGATGGAAGTGGAGTTCGAACCCAACCAGCTCGAAACTATTTAATCTGTTATTAACAGGCTTGCCTGTTGATTTAAATCGGGCTATGCCCGAGTGGGAGGATGGTTCCCATCCGCCAATTACCACATTTTATTAAGGAGGTGCACAACCATGGCACAGAAAATTACCGGTTATATAAAATTGCAGATTCCTGCAGGAAAGGCGACTCCGGCTCCCCCGGTTGGTCCCGCTCTCGGTCAGCACGGTGTAAACATCGTTCAGTTTACAAAGGAATTCAACGAGAGAACAGCTAAAGATGCAGGTCTTGTTA
>CAZRZU010000030.1:0-17653 GCA_964604615.1 uncultured Oscillospiraceae bacterium | reverse complement strand
ATTACATCGAAATATTTTTTTGGAGAAAATGGACCAAATGTTTGACAACCGCAGAAACCAATAAAAAAATTAACGAATATTTTATTGAAAAAACAATTGTAATGTGATATGATATGTTGGTCAAGGTATCTCTTGTCTTATTTGCGTGTAAAGGAGTGTAGTCATGAAAAACTTTATATTGGCATCTGCATCCCCAAGGAGAAAAGAAATATTAAATGAGGCGGGCATTAATTGCACTGTTATTCCATCGGATGCTGATGAAAATATTTCAGCGACACTTACTCCGAACAAATATGTTATGGAACTTGCACTTTTAAAAGGTGCTGCGGTGGCGAAAAACGCAAAAAAAGACGATGTTGTAATTTCTGCCGATACAATTGTTGTGTTGGACGGAGAAATTATAGGCAAACCTAAGGACTTTGACGATGCAAAATCAATGCTTTTGAAACTTTCCGGCAAGTGGCACAGTGTGCTTACCGGATATTGTGTAATAAGCGGAAACACCGGCGAGGCAAGTGTAAAATATGAGGAAACAAAAGTTAAGTTCCGGGAAATTACTGAAAAGGAGGCTCTGCGTTACATAAGAAGCGGAGAAAGCATGGATAAAGCCGGCTCTTACGGTATACAGGGTAAGGGCAGACTGTTGGTGGAGAAAATAGACGGAGATTATTTTAACGTTGTTGGACTGCCTATATGTGCCTTGGGTAAAATGCTTAAGGAAGATTTCGGAATTGATATATTATAATTGAGGATTGATAATGTTATGCGCGGAATTTGCATTGACCTGGGAACAGGTAATACTTCAATATCCACGTTGTCTAAGGAAAATGTATTTACACAGCCCAGTGTTGTAACTGTGGATATTGATGAAAATATAATAATAGATGCAGGCGAGGTATCAAAAGAAGCTTTGGGAAAAACCCCCGGTAACCTTATGTGTATCAAACCTATCATCGGCGGTGTAATAGCGGATTATTCTGCGGCTGAGGGCATGGTTAAAATGCTTACCAAGAAGGCATGTAAACGTTCTGTTTTTACAGGCGTCTCAGGGATTGTTACCGTTCCCAGCAGCGCAACGCAGATGGAGAGACGAGCTGCTGCGGAAACACTTAAAAATCTTGGTATTACAACAGTTAATACCGTTGAATGTTCAATGGCAGCGGCAGTCGGTGCAGGTGTAAATGTGCTGACCCCGACAGGTAACATGGTTGTAGATATAGGGGCAGGTACCGTTGATGCAGGTGTGATAGCATTAGGTACCATCGCCACGGGAAACTGCATTAAAGATGCAGGTGATGCTATGGACAGCGCAATTATGGCTTATGTTAAGCGAAAGTACAATATTATAATTGGCGAAAACACAGCCGAAAGAATCAAGATTGAATTAGGTGCGGCTGTTCCAAAGCCAAAGAATGAGTTGAAAAAATACAAGGGAAGAAGCATTGCCACGGGGCTCCCTGCTGAATTTTCCGTTTACAGCGAGGAAATCAGAGGAGTAATTGGAGACATTCTGAAAAAAATCATAGAAGCTGTTGTAATCACCTTAGAAAAAACACCCTCTGAGCTTTTGAGCAATGTTATGGATTCAGGAATTATACTTACCGGAGGTTGTGCAAACATATACGGCATTGAAGAGCTTTTTACAGCAAAAACAGGCTTTAAAACTACCGTTGCTAAAAATCCCGATATGTGTACATTAAGAGGAACGGAAAAACTCTTCTCAGATAAAAAACTTAAAAAATTACTTAAAAATCATTGATTTACCCATTGACAGAAGGGTGTTGATTTAATGGGAAAGTTCTCAAAAAATTTTTATATAAAAGTGGCAACCGTGAGCATTGTTGTTTTGTTAATAATGGCTATTTCTACATTGTCATTAGGGAAGGCTGATATAATTACAAATGTTGCAAACATGGTTGTTCAGCCGGTGCAGAAATGCTTTTCGTTTGTGTATGATAAAGTGTCGGGTGTTGTTGATTCATTGATTCATGCAGGCAGTTATGCGGAGGAAAACGAGCTTTTAAAAGCGAGAATAGCTATCCTTGAAAGCGACTATTCAGACATAGATGCATATAAAGCGGAGAATGAACGTTTGCTGGCTCTCCTTGACATGAAAAGCTCCATGCCTCGGCTGAATCTTCAGGGGGCATCCGTAATATCCATTGAGTCAGACAATTGGTATAACGTAATAACAATTGACAAAGGCAACGGAAACAACGTGAAAATCAACGATGTTGTTATGACTGCACAGGGGCTTGTTGGTACAGTATACGAGGTAGGAACAACCTGGGCAAAGGTACGGGAAATTATTGACATAGAATCGTCAATCAGTGCGGTTTGCGCAAGAACCGGCGACAGAGGTGTTCTGGAAGGGAATTTTTCTCTCGCATCTCAGGGCAGGTGTAAGCTTAATTATTTACCAAAGAATGCAAAGGTGGTAATTGGCGACAGAATCGAAATTTCCGATACCGGAAGTATCTATCCTAAAGGTGTATACATCGGTAAAATTGTTGAAATATATGACGACGAAGACGGCTTGACCTTAACGGCAATAGTTGAAAGTGAAGTTAATTTCAATTCGTTAAGCGAAGTTTTGGTTGGAAGCTGAAAAGAAAGGAAGGTTTAAATGAGCAGAAGTTTTAAAAGCATAATTTTAATATTTGCCATTCTGATGCAGACAACAATACTTCCTCATTTTACCGTTTTTTCTGTGATTCCCAACTATGTTTTTGTGTTAATGATAGCGATAAGTATAATTAACGAAGATTCCGAAAGTGTAGTTTTTGCTGCTGTTACGGGCTTTCTTTTGGACCTTTTTACAGGTGCGCCCGTAGGGCTTAACACACTTTTGTACATGTACATATCAATTGCTGTTATTGTTATAACAGGAAGAATATACATTAAGAGAATTAAGGTTGTGGCACCCGTTTGTTTTATTGCTTCTGTGATTTATGAATTGGTATTTGGGATACTGAGTACACTTTTAAGAAACGGAACTTTCTATCCTCAGGCAATAGTTTCGGTGGTATTGCCCGTAGCCTTAATTAACACGGTTATATTTATTCCTGTTTACATGGTTCTTTCTCGTGTGCGTTTTGAGAAAAAAAGAAAGGGGATAAAATATGAATGCCAGATATAGAGTTGTATATATTATCCTCGCTGTAATATTAGCCTGTTTTATAACAAGGCTGATTTCTCTTCAGTTAATTTCCGGGGAAGAGTATTTGGAACAAAGCCAAAAGAGAACAACAAAAACCAAGGTGTCAGAGGCTCCGCGCGGCGATATTCTGGACCGCTACGGCAGAGTAATGGTTACAAACCGAATGACAAATTCTCTTGTAATTCAAAAAGTGAGAGGTCAAGGTGACGAAGAGTTAAATGCTCTTATAAAAAGTCTGTACACACTTGCAGAAAGCTCTGATCATTACGTGTCTACAACTTTTCCCATTTCCTACGATGGCGGATATTTCTGGTTTATATTTGAAGAAAGCGAAGACAATCCTCATGCAAAGGAGTACGAATGGAAGGAAAAATACGATATTCCCAAATTTGCATCGCCACGGGAAACAGTGGATGTTTTTGCGGAATTGTATTCTGTAACTGAGAGCGACCCTGAATATAAGCTGAAAATTACGGCTACAAGATACGAAATGAAATTAAGAGACTTTTCCTACACAACTGATTTTACTTTTGCAAGTAATATTCCTATGGATATGATTACCGTTATAAAAGAGCAACAGCAGTCTTTTGTCGGCGCAACCGTAAGAACAAGCTCAACGAGGGATTACAAATATCCGTCTGTTGCAACGCATCTTTTGGGAAGAGTTGGTAAAATCAGCGCTGAGGAACTTTCATTGATGCGTCCCGATGGCTATAATATAAACTCTCTCATCGGTAAGCAGGGAATAGAAAAATATTCTGAAAGCTATCTCAGGGGTATCGACGGTCTTGTGGGCATAGAGCAAACCAAGGAAGGAATAAGTCTTTCCGAATACACAATTGAAAATGCAATTCCGGGTAACAATGTTACCCTTACAATTGACCTTGACTTGCAGCAGACGGCTGAAGAGGCTCTTTATGAGACTATTTTGTCTGTTGCGGCAAATGCCAAGGATGCTTCTGAGGGTAGATATGTTGACTCCGGCTCAGTGGTTGTTGTTGATGTCAACACAGGAGAGGTGCTGGCAATGGCATCATACCCGACATACAATACAGCAACATTCAATGAAGATTATTCATCGTTGCTTTCCAACAGTGCAAAGCCACTCATAAACAGAGCAATTGCCGGTGAATATTCTCCGGGTTCAACGTTTAAAATGTTGGTTGCGGCAGCAGCGCTTGAGGAAGGGGTAATAACTCCGTCAGATGTAATTGTGGATAAAGGTATTTACACCTTTTACAGCGACTATCAGCCGCGTTGTTGGATTTATCGTCAGCATGGCACAACACACGGCGCAATCAACGTAACCGGTGCTCTCCGTGATTCTTGCAATTACTTTTTCTATGATGTAGGACGTAGACTTACAATAGAAAAAATTGACGAGTATGCAGCAAAATACGGTCTCGGACAGTCCACCGGTATTGAAATACCCAACGAAGAGCATTCGGGAGTAGTGGCATCCAAAGAAAACCGCAAAAAAAACAATGGTATATGGTATCCCGGTGATACAATGCAGGCAGCAATAGGTCAGTCTGATACACTTGTCACACCGATACAGCTGGCAGCTTACGTGTCCACTATTGCAAACGGCGGAACAAGGTATAAGCTTCATGTTATCAAAAGTATAGAGGATGCTGCCGGAAAGACCGTGTCAGAGACAAATGTTCAGGTTCTGGACGAAATTAAACTTTCTGATGATTCTTGTGCTGCTATCACGCGCGGCATGCGTTTGGTTGTAACAGAAGGTACCGGTGAAACAGCATTCAAGGGATGTCCTGTGGCAGTTGCGGCAAAGTCAGGTTCAGCACAGATGGGAAGGTATACTAACGGTATTTATGTTGCGTATGCTCCTTATGATAATCCTCAGATTGCGGTAGCAGTAGTTATAGAAAAATGCGGTGGCGGTAGTGATGCCGCGCCCGTAGCCAGAAAAGTTATTGAAAAATATTTTGCAGGCGAAATTGAGAACGACAGTTTTAAGGCAAAGAACGAATTGATTGGTTAATGGAGGCACAATGAAAATTTCGGTAAAATTGGAACGAGATGTATTAATTTTAAAATTGGACGGCGAGCGAAGCTTTTCGGAACAGAAAAAAGATATAGAAAAGCATCTTCTCGGCATGAAAAGTTTTTTGGCAAACGGTAATGTTAAATTCACGTATGACGGACAGGGTTTGACATTTGAAGAGGAAATAGAGCTTTGCAACATTGCGGACATGGCTTTTGACAATGAAGTGGAATTTATGCACAAACAGGTGCCTCCGCACCATGTTATGAGGCATGTGATGTGCGGGAATGAACGCATTGCGAGAAAGTTTACAGGAACGGTAAAGGCAGGGGAAACAGTGGAATCAAACGGTGATTTGATTATAATAGGGGATGTAAATCCCACCGCTGAAATCACCGCCCGGGGAGATATTTACGTTATCGGAAATCTTAGGGGTGTTGCCCATGCAGGATTCCCCGGAGACAACAAGGCAATGGTTTATGCTATGGGAATGAATCCTGTGATGATTAAAATAGCAGACCTTATAGGATTTAACCCCGGAATGTCTCAAAATAATTCGAACGGTGTCGCAATAGTTGAAAACGGTGAAATTAAGATTAAACTTTTATAATCTTTGATTTCCAAAAGGAGAGTCTTACATGGGAGAAGCAATAGTTATTACAAGCGGAAAAGGCGGTGCCGGGAAAACTACTCTGTCTGCCAACATTGGTGTGGCACTGGCACTTCTTGGACATAAAACACTTTTGATTGATACAGACATAGGTCTTCGTAATCTTGACATTGTATTAGGTCTTGAAGACAGAATTGTATATGACCTTGTAGATGCGTGCAACGGCATGTGCGATTTAAAAAAAGCAATCATAAAGGATAAGCGATTTGAAGGGTTGTATCTGTTGCCTGCCTCACAGGCGAAAGAAAAGGATGCAATAACTCCTCTTCAGATGAAAGTTGTTGTAACAAAAGCTAAAGAGGAATTTGAATACATAATTATAGACAGCCCTGCGGGGATTGAACAAGGTTTTGAAAACGCAGTAAGCGGTGCAGACAGTGCATTGGTTGTGGCTTTGCCGGAGGCGGCATCTGTAAGAGATGCGGACCGTATTATCGGCCTTCTGGAAAATCATGGCATAAAAGATGTAAAACTTGTTGTAAACCGCATCAGACAAAATTTGGTTGACAGAGGAAGCATGATTTCCATTGAAGAAATGCTGGAAACACTCGCAGTTGACCTTGCAGGAGCTGTGCCTGATGACGAAAGTATTATTGTTGCAGCAAATGCCGGTATTCCGTGCGTTTCCGATGTTAAATCCAAAGCCGGAACTGCATATAAAAATATAGCTCGAAGATTAACGGGTGAGTCCGTTGAGCTTATGAATATGAGTAAGAAAAATATTTTTTCACGCATTGTGAACATTTTAAAATAATAAAAATACATACAAAAGGAGAAATGAAAAATGCATATCGCTTTAATAGCACATGATAAAAAGAAAGAATTAATGGTTCAGTTCTGTATGGCATACAAAAGTATTTTTGCAAAGCATAACCTGTGTGCTACCAGAACAACAGGCAGTATGATTGCAGAAGCAACGGGACTTCAGGTTGAAAAGCTTCTTGCCGGTCACCAGGGTGGTGTTCAGCAGATAAGCGCACGCATTGCTTACGATGAAATTGACCTTGTGCTGTGTTTCAGAGACCCAGTAACAGCGCGCAGACACGAACCTGACGTAAGTCACCTTTTGTCTCTTTGCGATGTGCACAATGTGCCGATTGCTACTAATTCTGCTACTGCCGAAGTTCTCATTCAGGGACTGGAAAGAGGCGACCTTGATTGGAGAAATATACTTAACCCAAAAAACAAGGCTTAGTTTTATTTATAAAAGCAATTTTTAACTGTTGAAAAATAAGGACAATACTGCTATAATGCATTGTATGGCAAGAAATTGTCATAGAATCAGAAGGTGAAACAATGAAAAAGGTATATATTTCAATAGTAGGTACAAGCACTGTATGCGGAGATGAAGCAGGCGATAAAACAGAGCTTGTAACCGAAGGTGAGTACGTTGTGCGCAACGGAAAATATCTTTTAAGATACAAAGAACATCTGGCTGAAGAAGGCGGAGAATGTAATACTGTCATTAAAATTGATAAAAGCAGTGTTGTTATGGCTCGCACCGGAAATATAAACACACAGATGATTTTTGAAAAAGGAAAACGGCACATGAGTCATTACGAAACACCTCTCGGAAGCTTTACCATAGGTGTAGGCACAGATTTGCTCAATATATGTGTTGACGAAAACGGCGGAGAAGTTGAAATTAAGTACAATCTGGATATAAACAGTTCTGCATTGGTTGAAAATTATCTCCACCTGAACATTCGCAGTTAGTTATATTTACAATCAGAAAGGACATGACATACAATGTATACATTACAAAAGAAAAAAACTGAAATTTATGAAGCAGTGGAAAAAGCTGTAAAGAAGGCATTTGGGGATTGTGATATGCCCGTGTTTGCCGTTGAAGAACCCCGTGATAAGTCTCATGGTGATTTTGCTGTAAATGCTGCAATGATTCTTGCAAAAGCTTTAAAAAAGAACCCCAGAGAAATTGCATCTTCAATCATTGAAAACATCGATAATTCAGCGCTTAATGCCGAAAAAATTGAGCTTGCCGGTCCGGGATTTATTAACTTTACATTGGATAAGTCGTACATAAAGAATGTTCTTTCCGAAATTGAAGAAAAAGGTGACAATTACGGCGACGTTAACGTGGGCGAAGGCAAAAAGGTAATGATTGAATTTGTAAGCGCTAACCCCACAGGCCCTATGCATATGGGCAATGCCCGTGGCGGTGCTTTGGGTGACACTCTTGCAAATGTTCTTAAAAAAGCAGGCTGGGATGTTACAAAAGAATTTTACATTAATGATGCCGGTGCACAGATTGAAAAGTTCGGTAACAGCCTTGAAGGCAGATATATCCAGATTTTAAAGGGTGAGGATGCAGTTGAATTCAGTCCCGACTGGTATCAGGGGGACGACATCCGAGTTCATGCACAGAATTATATAGACTTGTTCGGTGACGGTCTTCTTGAACTTGAAAGCGAAGAAAGAAGGGCAAAGCTGATAGAATATGCACTGGAGCTTAATATTGATTCTCTTCAGTCTACACTTTCAAGATACAGAATTGATTATGACGTGTGGTTCAGGGAAAGCACACTTCATTCCTCAGGCTATGTAATGGATACAATTAAAAAGCTTAAGGACAGCGGTAAGGCTTATGAGCAGGACGGAGCTCTTTGGCTCAGAAGCACAGACTTCGGCAGCGAAAAGGATGACGTACTTATTCGTCAAAACGGTATTCCCACGTATTTTGCTGCGGACATAGCTTACCACAGAAATAAGATTGAAGAACGTGGATTTGACCTTTGTATTAACATATGGGGCGCCGATCACCACGGTCATATTGCAAGAATGAAGGGTGCATTGGAAGCCATTGGCATTGACCCTGAAAAGCTGGTTGTGCTTACAATTCAGCTTGTAAGACTCATGAGTAATAACAAAGTTGTAAGAATGAGCAAGAGAACAGGTAAAATGGTTACACTTTCTGACCTTATTGACGACATTGGCATAGATGCTGCGAGATTTTTCTTTAACATGCGCGCAGCAGGAAGCCATATGGATTTTGATTTGGATCTTGCGGTTGAACAGAGTAACGAAAACCCTGTGTTCTATGTTCAGTATGCACACGCACGTATCTGCTCGATTATTCGCCTTCTTTCCGAAGAAGGAACACAGGTTCCTTCTGTAAAGGATATTGATTTGGGTGTTCTCAATGCCCCTGAAGAAATTGAACTTATGCGTCAGCTGGCACTTCTTCCCGAGGAAATTGAGGGTGCTGCCAAGAGCTTTGAACCCAGTCATCTCACTCGCTATTTGCTTGATTTGTCTTCAAGTTTCCATTCTTTCTATTCTGCTTGCAGAGTAAAGGATGACGATGTTAAGGTGAGAGAAGCAAGACTCAAGCTTGTTGATTCAACGAGAGCGGTCATTAAAATTGTACTTGATGTACTTGGTGTGTCAGCACCCGAACAAATGTAAATAAAAACAAAGAAGGAATAAAAAATGAAAAAACAATTCAGACCATTATTGTCTTTAATTTTGGCAATAATACTTTCGTTGTCCTGCATTGTCTCTGTCAGTGCGGCAAATACCATTGTGCCCAGCTCCGAGCTTGTAAGCACTTACGGAAAAGAATATGTAAAAAATTATATGGCAAATCTGACCATTCAGATTGCTGATACCTATTATTACGGCATTACTGACGAAGACTTGTTATACAGTGCTCTTTGCAGCACCATCGACAACGGATATTTTGACTTCGATGCTGCTGTTGAAAACATGATGAAGCTTTTGAATGACGATTATACGGCATTTTATACTCCTGAAAGATTCGAAAGCATGTACACCGAAATTACAGGCGAGTATTACGGCATAGGTGTACAGATTATGCTTTCCGGAGATCATGTTGTGGTTGCAGGAGTATTTCCCGATTCTCCGGCAGAAAAGGCAGGAATACAGTTGTACGATACAATAGTCTCTGTTGACGGAACGGATATTTCCGGAATGAGTGTATCTGACGTGGCGGCTCTCATAAAGAGAGAAAAAGGTAAAAAGGTTACAATCGGTATTATAAGAAAAGGCGAGAGCATGAGTGTTGATTGCTTCTGTGACGAAGTGGATCAGAACCCCCTCAGCTATGAAATTATTGAAGACGGAAAAATCGGTTATATATACCTTTCAACATTTTCCCTTAATCTTGAAGAGTTTTTAGTTCCGATTTTAAAGGAATTTGAAACAAAGGGCATAACAAATATTATTCTTGACATAAGAAATAACGGCGGCGGAGAGCTGAATGCGGCTATTGCTCTTGCAGAGTATTTTGTTCCTGCTGGTGTTATTGCAAAGATGAAGTATAAAAATTCTGCATACAATTACGATTTAACCGTTGAAAATACCATGACAAAATCTCCCTATAATATGGTGCTTCTTGTAAACGGGAACAGCGCTTCTGCATCTGAACTTTTTGCAGGTGCCGTGAAGGACCGTGGTGCTGGAACAATTATAGGAACAAAAACCTACGGCAAAGGAAGCATGCAGTCGGTATATCGTCTTATAACAGGTTCAGGTATAAAGTACACCATAGCAGAATTCCATTCTCCTAACGATGACAGAATACACACTGTTGGCATAACACCGCACTATATTATAGAAAATTCAAAAACACTTGTAACAGAGGATTCTCTTACACCTATTAATTTTAACAAGATAAACAATACAGAGAGCGGTGAGCATATCCTGGCAATTGAAGAACGTCTTTACGTGCTTGGATGCTTTGATGAAGAACCTGACCAGGTCTTTGATGAAAATACTACTGAGGCTATTATGTATTTCCAGATGGCAAAAAATCTTGAAATTACAGGAGTTCCCGATGCGTATACTTTAGTGGCACTTAATGACATCATTTACGATTTTTATATTGAAAATGATGACCAGCTTGAAGCTGCAAAGAGTTTTTTGTTAACAGGCTCAGTTAAATAATCTACTTAAATCCACGGTTCATACCGTGGATTTTTGCATATAATGATTAGAGTATATAACGAAAGTTAAATGTAGTTTTTTTCACAACTTTTTTCAAAAAATTGACTGAATTTAAATGCTTATAATGCAAATAGTAATATTGTATTGGGGGCAAGGAAATGTACGAAAGCTTCTTGAAGCTAAAAGGAAAAAAGATTTGCGAAAAAGACACAAAAAAATACTTTGGAAGGCTTTCGGACATACTGGTCAACAAAGATACAAACGAAATAATCGGTATCATATCCAAAAACGATTCGTTCATATACCGTCACCGTCTTTTTTATATGAAGGATATTTATAAATGGGATGAGGTAAACGTATATGTAAAAGGTTTTGGAGAAAAATTCGTAAAAATAATCCCTGTATATTCGGATTACAAAAGTTGCGAAAATGATATCTATAAAAAAAGAGCCATATATTCAGACGGCTCCCGAGCAGGGAGAATACAGAATATTAACTTTGATTTTGAGGCAGGTACAATAGCCGCATTTGAAGTTGGCTCTTCAATAGTGCAGGATCTTTTGAACGGACGACTGATATGCCCGGCCCAAAATACTATTAACTATCTGCAAGGGGATATTGTTCTTGATGTTGTTGCAGATAAACAAACGACAGACGAGGTGTGAGTATGGTTTTTTCCAAGGGCTTTACAACAGGTCTCATTACAGGAGCGGTTGTTGGAGGAATAGTTGGGATGTGTGCAGATCCCATAAAAGACAAGGATTCCAAAAAAATTAAAAAGAGTGCAGGAAGCATAATCCGTTCAGTGGGCAATATGATTGACGGAATTTCGGATATGCATAACTGACAAAGAGGGAGAAACTCCCTCTTTTACATATGATGGGGGAGAAATTATGAGAGACAAACCGCTTTTTATTACGTCAATTATATTTTTTATTTTGTATTTTTTTGTGATAATCGCTGTTTTTTCGCCGTTAAAGAAACTGTTTTCACCTTTTATAACTATGCTGGGATTAATATATATGCTGATGCCCTGTGTAAACTTTTTAAAAAAGCTGAAAATCAAACCGGTATGGGCTACACTTATTGTATACGCAACACTTATTGTTGCTTTCCTTTTTCTTGCCATGTATGCCATCCCCAAAATTGCATCTGCCGTATATGATGTGTGGAATATAATAAACAAATATACCTCGGGAATTGATGAAAAAATCTTTAACGAAAACATTTTGAAAAATAACGTAAAAAACGTATATGACACCATGTTGTCGGCGGTTAAGATGTTTTTAAACATGCTGGTTGGATTTGCAGCAGCATTTTATGTGCTTTCTGACACGGAAAGGGTAAAAAAATCTGTTGCCGAATTTATTCCAGTGGCTTTGAAGCCGTCTATTAAAGTTCTTATGGATGATGTGAAGGTTTCGTTGGATTCTTTCTTCAAGGGTCAGCTCATTATTGCGTTTTTATTGTTTCTCATAGACGGGATATTTCTTTATGTCGTTGGAATACCGTACAGTTGGGGATTAGCTTTTATAGCCGGTGTGCTTGACATTATACCTTATGTTGGTGCTACCGTGGCATTTGCCATAGTTCTGCTGATAACTCTCACATCCCGTCCCTCAAAACTTATACTTGTTTTTATAGGGCTTCTTATAATACAACAGATAGAGAATAATATTATAACTCCTAAAATTTCTTCAGACACACTATCCTTACATCCTTCTGTAACGGTTTTATCACTTTATGTAGGTTCTTTCGGCGGTTTTTGGGGAATACTTCTGGCAATTCCCTTTGCTTGCGTGTTCAGGAAAATATTTGTTCGTTTTATTCAGTCATTATTATAAAGAAAGTGCTTGCTTACCATTGAAAAAAGGTGTATAATGTCTGTAATTGTGTCCTACAATTTACGGAAGGGGATGAAATTATGACATACACATATAAAACAAAAGGAACATGCGCAATGCAGATTACATTTGATATTGATGGAGATGTAATTACAAACGTGAAGTTTTTAGGTGGTTGTAACGGTAATCTTAATGCTATCAGCCGTGTTGTTGACGGCATGACCGTTTCTCAGATTGAAAGCTATTTCAAAGGTCTTACATGCGGAATGAAGTCTACAAGCTGTTCTGACCAATTGGCTCAGGCTGTAAGATGTGCGTACAACGAAGAACATAGTGCTTGACAAACTTAACAGTAAACAGGTATAATTGTTTAGATAATAAAGGAGTGACTGAATATGGAAAAACTCGGTTTAAATGAAATCAGAGAGAGATACCTTAGATTTTTTGAATCCAAGGGACACCTCAGACTTGACTCGTTCCCTCTTATCCCTCAGAACGATGACAGTTTATTGCTCATAAATGCAGGTATGGCGCCCTTAAAGCCTTACTTCCTGGGTAAGGAAATTCCTCCCAGAAATCGTGTTACCACTTGTCAGAAGTGTATCCGTACACCTGATATCGAACGTGTTGGTAAAACTGCAAGACACGGCACATTCTTTGAAATGCTTGGTAACTTCTCTTTTGGCGATTACTTCAAACACGAAGCTACTGCCTGGGCATGGGAGTTTATTACAGAAGATTTAAAGCTCCCCAAGGACAAGCTTTGGGTAACCGTTTATGAAGATGACGATGAAGCAATTGACATCTGGGTAAACGAAGTTGGAGTTGACCGTAGCCGCATCAAGAAGATGGGCAAGGAAGACAACTTCTGGGAAATCGGCACAGGTCCCTGCGGTCCTTGCAGCGAGATTTATTTTGACCGCGGAGAAGAAGCAGGTTGCGGCAAACACGATTGTGCAGTAGGCTGTGACTGTGACAGATTTGTAGAATTCTGGAACCTTGTATTTACTCAGTTTGATAAAGATGAAGACGGTAATTATAACCGCCTTGCAAAGCCCAACATTGATACAGGTATGGGTTTAGAGCGAATTGCTGCAATTATGCAGGGAGTTCAAAATCTTTTCGAGGTTGATACTGTTCGCAATATTATGTTGGAAATCTCTAAGATTGCAAAGGTTAACTATGGCGAAAACGAAAAGAGCGATGTTTCCCTTCGAGTTATTACTGACCACATAAGAAGCACAACATTCCTTGTATGTGACGGTGTAGGCCCTTCAAACGAAGGCAGAGGTTATGTTCTTCGTCGTCTTCTCCGCCGCGCCGCAAGACACGGTAAGCTTTTGGGTATTGAAGGAAACTTCCTTTACAAAATTGCCGATACGGTTATTAACGAATCCAAAAACGCATATCCTCAGCTTGAAGCTAAGCGCGATTACATTAAAAAAGTTATTCAGATTGAAGAGGCAAGATTCTCTGAGACAATAGATTCCGGACTTTCCATCCTGGAAGGATATATTGCCGATATGGAAAAGAACGGAGAAAAGCTCCTTTCCGGTAGCGATGCATTCCGTCTTTATGATACATACGGTTTTCCCATTGATTTAACTGCTGAAATCCTTACTGAAAAAGGTTTCGATGTCGACATGGAAGCATTTACCGTGTGCATGAACGAGCAGAAGAACCGCTCTCGTGAAGGCAGAAATGTTGGCGATGAAGCAGCATGGAGCGAAGATGTTTACATGCAGATAGGCAAGGAAGTATCTTCTGAATTTGTTGGATATGACAACGAAAGAGCGGAAGGTAAGGTTATAGCTATTGTTAAGGATAATGCCATTGTTACAAGCCTTTCCGACGGAGAAAACGGTGTTGTAATTCTGGATAAGACAGCTATTTACGGCGAAAGCGGCGGTCAAAAGGGCGATAAGGGTACAATTACCGCTGATGGTGTAAAGTTGGTTGTATCTGATGCAAAGAAGCTTGGAGATGGCAAAATACTTAATTTTGTATATGTGGAAGAAGGCAGTGTATCAATCGGTGATAGTGTAATAAGTGCATACGATAAAGAAATACGTATGGATACTGCCAGAAACCATTCTGCAACGCATCTTTTGCAGAAAGCATTACAGGAAGTGCTCGGCTCTCACATCGAACAGGCAGGTAGCTTTGTTGACGACAGAAGACTTCGTTTTGACTTTACTCATTATGAATCCATTTCTCCGGAAGCTCTTGCTCTAGTAGAAGAAAAAGTTAATGCAGCAATTATGGCTTCCTATGATATTGACATTAAGGTTATGCCTGTTGATGAAGCTAAAAAGCTTGGCGCTATGGCACTTTTTGGCGAAAAATACGGTGAAACTGTGCGTGTTGTAAACATGGGCGGTTATTCCATCGAATTCTGTGGTGGTACACATCTTAAAAATACTGCGCAGGCAGGTCTCTTTAAAATCCTTTCCGAAGGCGGTGTGGCTGCCGGTGTAAGAAGAATTGAAGCTACAACAGGTAAGGGTGTATTGGAATATATTGCTGAAAAAGACAATGTTATTACAGCCGTTGCAAATGCACTTAAGTCAAACACTGCTGATGTTGTAAGCAAGGCTGAAGCTGTTACGAATGAATATAAGACACTTGCCAAGGAACTTGAAGATGTGAAAGCAAAGATTGCAGCAGCTACTGCAAGTGATCTTTTGACTGCAATTAAACACATTGGCGATATTGACGTTATTACTGCTCAGCTTTCAGGTGTAAGCGCAGATGAACTTAAGATGCTTACTGACAAAATGAAGGAAAAGTGTGAGTGCGGTGTTGCGGTGTTAGCTAGTGTTGATGCTGATAAAATTACATTTGTTGCAGCAGCTACAAAGGCAGCAGTTGCAAAGGGTGTGCATGCCGGTAACATCATTAAGGAAATTACAAAGATTACAGACGGTCGCGGCGGCGGTAAGCCTGATATGGCTCAAGGTGGCGGCAAGCTTGTAAGCAAAGTGGACGATGCCCTTGCAATGGTAGATGAGATTATATTAACTCAATGCGGAGGTAATAACTAATGGCTGATTGCCTTTTTTGTAAAATTATTTCCGGGGAAATACCTTCCGGGAAAGTTTATGAAGACGACTCTGTTTATGCTTTTAACGACATTTCTCCCGAAGCACCTGTGCATGTTTTAATTGTCCCCAAGGAACACATTTGCTGTGCAAACGAAATAACTGACGAGAATGCGCATGTTGTATCTAAGGTTTTTCTGGCAGCAAAGCACATTGCTAAGGAAAAGGGGATTTCTGACAGCGGATACAGAATAGTAAACAATTGCGGTGAAGACGGCGGTCAAAGTGTAAAGCATTTGCATTTTCATTTGTTGGGTGGACGCGGACTCAGTTGGCCTCCCGGCTGATGTAAAAAAATTTCAAATTATAGCAAATTAACTCTTGACATATTGACATGTTGAAAGTATAATTTATTTGTCACTATATGCGGTTCGACCCTCTGATGTACATTAAAGGTAGAGTCGCGAGGGGAGGTACGAGAATGTCTGAAATAAGAGTTAAGGATAATGAATCTTTAGATAGCGCTCTTAGGAGATTTAAGCGCTCCTGTGCGAAAGCCGGTGTTTTGTCCGAGGTTAGAAAGAGAGAACACTATGAAAAGCCCAGCGTAAAGCGCAAGAAAAAGTCCGAAGCAGCAAGAAAAAGAAAGTTTAAGTAATTAGATTTGTTTTCCCTGCAAATGACGAGCCATACTCCAATTGGGGTATGGCTCAATTTATTATGTAGGAGTAATACCATGAGTAACTTCATTATACGCAACATGAAAATGAAAGAATTTGACAGTGTGGCAAAGCTTATTTATGACAGTGTACACACACTTTGTCAAAATGAATATACTCCGGAAGAGCTGGATGCATGGGTTCCTCCAAATATGCATATGCCTGCGTTTAAGAGGTCTATTTTTAGGTGCTATGCAATAGTGGCTGTTGATGATGGAGAAATAGTGGGATTTATGAGCACCGAAAGAGACGGTTATGTGAACCGTCTTTACACAAAACCGAATGCAATCAACAGAGGTGTTGCATCGGCACTTCTTAACAACACCGAAGCATGGGCTTACAAAAATGGCATAAAAGCGCTGAGTCTTGAGGCTAGCAAAAGCGCAGAAGCTTTTTATGAAAAGAAAGGTTTTGTAAAAACAGGGGAAGTAAAAAGCATTAAAAATAATATATGCTTTACCAGCGCAAAAATGAGGAAGGAATTAAAATATCATGGTTAAATTAGGCAATGATTGGGATAATATAATAGGAGCGGAATTTCAGAAGGAGTATTATCTTAAATTAAGGGCATTTTTGAAAGATGAGTATGCAAATCAGGTAGTATATCCGGATATGCAATCCCTTTTTTCGGCATTGAAGGTTACTTCTTATGCACAGACAAAGGTTGTAATCCTGGGTCAAGACCCTTACCATGAGCCTAACCAAGCTCATGGAATGTGCTTTTCTGTTAAGCCGGGTGTGCAGATTCCGCCTTCACTTTTGAATATGTACAAAGAAATCAAAAATGAATACGGATATGACATACCTAACAACGGGTATCTTATGCCGTGGGCGCAACAGGGTGTGCTGCTTCTTAATGCTGTGCTTACGGTAAGAGAAGGGCAGGCTGGAAGTCATGCAAACAAAGGCTGGGAAGAGTTTACTGACAGTGTTATAAAAGCATTGAATAAAAGAGAAGACCCGGTTGTTTTTATGCTTTGGGGCAATTATGCCAGAAAGAAAAAAGAATTTATTGATACAAGCCGTCATTTTGTGCTTGAAGCCGCACACCCCAGCCCCTTGTCGGCATCCCGCGGATTTATGGGGTGTGGTCATTTCCGTGCAGCAAATGACATTTTGATAAGGTTGGTGAAAAATCCAATAAACTGGCGAATTCAAAATATATAACCAAAAACAACAAATTTCCAAATACTACTTGATTTATTTGGACAATATGTGATAAAATGCAGTTATGAATTCTTGAAAGGAGAAGAGACTATGAATTATTCACATGAAGTTGAGAATA
>CAZRZU010000029.1:0-17784 GCA_964604615.1 uncultured Oscillospiraceae bacterium | reverse complement strand
AATAGTTTTCGTTTTGCACGGAGGGATAGTCAAATGTTAAAGTTCATTTCGTCAAAACAGATTAGTCGTATTTTAATCAACCCCAATAAATAGGAGGATTTCCCATTGAACAATTGATTGATGGCAAATACCCGATTGGAAATTAAATTTAAGTTTACATAAAGAATACGCATATATATGGTGAAACGAAAGCTAATAAATGATTATATATAATTTAATATGATAAAGATAAAAACGGTGACGATTGTCATCGTTTTTTGTTTACTTCTTGAGTCTGAAAATTTCCTTTATTTATTGCAAAATTCAAGTTTTTTGTTATAATTTTCAGGTAAAGGAAAAGGATATTGCATCTTTAATTGTTCAACTTATAATTTTCGTTATAATTTGCGCAGTAGTGGGTTGGTTAATCGGTATTTTAGCAGGCATTCCAGTTGTAGGAATCATTTTCAGCCTGTAAGGCGGACTTATGGAAATTTACGGATTTGTTGTCATAGTGCTCTGTATTTTAAAATTCTTAGAAATACTTAACTAAAATATAGCTGTTACAATTTAAAATGCAGTAGCTATATTTTTTTTGATATTTGCAATAATAACATCAGAGGTGTTTCATGTGTGCACAGCAATAAGTTGGAAAAATTATTTTGGCCGTAATCTTGACCTTGAATACAATTACAACGAGCAGGTTACAATTACCCCCAGAGATTACGAATTTAACTTCAGTAAAAGGCATTACGCAATAATAGGAATGGCATATATACAAAACAATTATCCGTTATATTACGATGCAATAAATGAAAAGGGGGTAGGAGCAGCTGGCCTGAACTTCCCGGGCAATGCGCATTATAATAAAATATGTAAAAATAAAACAAACGTAGCATCCTTTGAATTTATACCGTATATACTGTCACAATGTGCTTCCGTTGCAGAGGCAAAAGAGCTGATTAATAACGCAAATATCACAAGTGCCGATTTTTCGTCTCAGCTGCCATCATCGCCGCTTCACTGGATAATTTCGGATACTGAGTCATCTGTGGTAGTTGAGAGCACAAAAGGGCATTTGAGCATTTTTGAGAACCCGATTGGAGTTCTGACTAATAATCCAACGTTTGATGTGCAGTTGTTCAATTTAAATAATTATATATATTTATCAAACAGCGAACCTATAAACAATTTCATAGAAAGTCTTAATATATATAGCCGGGGGATGGGAGGTCTGGGGCTTCCCGGAGATTTATCAAGCCAATCCAGATTTGTAAAAGCTGCATTTACAAAATTTTATTCTGTGTCAGAGGAAGATGACGTAAGCCAGTTTTTTCATATCCTTTCTTCGGTGGAACAACAAAGGGGATGTGTAAGAGTGGGGAACAGTTATGAAATAACCGTCTACTCTTCATGCTGCAATTTGAAAGAAGGGTTGTATTACTATAAAACGTATGACAACAGTCAGATTACGTGTGTCAATATGCATAAAGAAAATCTTAACAGCAGTAACCTGATAAGCTATCCTCTTTGCAAAAAACAAAATATTTTTTACCAAAATTAAAAGGATGCAGCTGCATCCTTTTAATTTTATTTATTATTGAACTTTTCTTCATATGCTTCCATACAGCTTTCAATAATTTCTTCAGCTGCGGCACGTCCTAAAACTTCCTTAACAGCAGTTTCCTTATTTTCAAGAAGCTTGTAAACCTCAAAGAAATGAGTAATTTCTTTAAAGATATGTTCTGGGAGATCGGAGAGTTCTTTATATCCGGAATAAGTGGGATCCTTAAAGGGGAGAGCGATAATCTTTTCGTCAACTTCGCCGCCGTCAATCATTTTTATAACACCAATGGGATATACGCGCACTAAAACTGCTGGATCAATTCTTTCCTGACAAAGAACAAGAACGTCAAGCGGGTCATTGTCGCCTGCATATGTTCGAGGGATAAAACCATAGTTTGCAGGGTAATGGGTAGATGTGTACAAAACTCTGTCAAGAAATATCATACCAGTTTCCTTGTCAAGCTCGTACTTGTTTTTACAGCCCTTAGGAATTTCAATTACGGCAACGAAATCGTCCTTCTTAATTCTGTCCTTAGAAATGTCATGCCAAATATTCATATTATACACCCTTTCTAAAATATTAACCTCTTAACTTTTTCGGATAATGGTTTTTCAATTGACCGTTAACCGATTTAAACCAACCAATGGGATATTTATAATAAAGCATTGCACCCCATCCGCTGAGATGCTCTGCATTTACAACATTTCCTTCGCAATAAAGCCGTATTTCCTCTTCAGATGCTCTATGAGTCATTTTAAAGTCGTTTTCCGTTAAACTTAAAGCCAGGTGATGTGAAGGTTCAAATCTGTTCTTCTTAAGCTCACCAAGGTGCAACCCGGGAAGAATAACTTTTATGTTTTTAATGTCCCCAAAAAGGGAAGGGAGCAGATATAAATTGTCACCAAATAATACGAACTTACCCTGCAGATTTGTGTTAAGATGCTCCTTTTCAAACTGTCTGAAAGGAGTAGCATCCGCTTCCTTAAAGCTACTGTTGCGTTTTTTACACAAGCCATCCCCATTTTTAACAAGTTTTGCAGCAAAATGACCTTCGCCTTTAGATTTGTGCGGGAAAATATGCTCTGTATATTCTACGGTAAACTCGGGATGTACTTGTACAAATTTATTTATATTTTCCTCATTTTCAACAGGAGCAAAGGTGCAGGTAGAATACACCATAACACCACCGGGGCGGAGCATTTTCGCTGCAGAATCCAAAATTAAAAGCTGCCTTTGGGCACAGGATGCTGTATGTTCCTTACTCCATGCAACAATGGCTTCCTCATCTTTTCTGAACATACCCTCGCCGGAGCACGGTGCATCCACTAATATTTTATCAAAAAATTCCACAAATTCAAGAGCTAATTCATCAGGAGACATATTTGTCACAACGGAATTCTTAATTCCCATGCGTTCTATATTCTCGCGAAGTATCAAAGCTCTTGATCTGATTATTTCATTAGATACTAAAAGCCCTTCGCCTCCAAGCTTTGACGCAATGTGAGTAGACTTACCACCGGGAGCTGCACAAAGGTCCAGTACAACATCACCCTTTTTGACATCAAGAAGCTCTGCCGATATCATTGCTGATGGCTCCTGAGAATAAAATAAGCCGCATCTGTGGCATGGGTGCTTGCCAAGACCCCCATCGTAGTAAAAACCGGTATCACACCAAGGAACTTGACCTTGTGAATACGGAAACATATCTAAAAGCTCCGTGGGAGTAATTTTCAAGGTATTAACACGGAATCCGTTTACAGACGGAAAAGAATAGGAAAGTAAAAAATCATCATATTCGCTTCCAAGAGTCTCCTTCATCCTGTTTTTAAAATCATCGGGAAGTGCTATCATTTCAAAATACCGCTTTCGTCGATTTTTTTAATTGCTCTGTTAATTTCTTCAACAGTTTTCGTAAGTGCAAAACGTACGTACCCTTCACCCAAAGAACCGAATGCAATACCCGGAGTGCATAAAACACCGGTTTCTTCCAAAAGCTTAAAACAAAACTCCTCAGAAGATTTAAATTTTTCCGGCAGTCTCATCCAAGCAAACATAGTTCCGCTTCCTTTTTTTACCTTCCAACCGATAGATGTAAGACCGTCACAAAGGGCATCGCGACGCGCCTGATAATCAGTGCATTGATTTTTCAAAAATTCGGTATAATCTTTTGTAAGTGCTATTGTTGCCGCTTCCTGAACAGGTCTGAAAATACCAAAATCATACTGGCTGCGGAGCTTTTTAAGTGCCGCTATAACATCTTTATTACCAATGGCAAACGATACTCTTGCACCTGTTAAATTAAAGGATTTTGACAAAGAAAAGAATTCAATCCCGACTTCTTTTGCTCCATCGTGAGAAAGGAATGAACCACCGATCTCGCCATCGTATATAATGTCAGAATATGCATTGTCGTGAACAACAATTATATTATGCTTTTTTGCCCAGGAAATAAGCTCATCATAAAATCCGTCAGGAGCTGTGGCGCAAACAGGGTTCAATGGGTAAGACACTATAATATATTTTGCTTTTTCCAAAATATCTGCAGGAATTTCGTCAAGCTTGGGAAGATAATTGTTCTCTTCTAAAACAGGATAGTAATACTCCTCTGCTCCGCCCAGATATGCACCTGCCGAAAAAACAGGATAACCCGGGTTGGGGAGAAGGGCAATATCGCCTGTATCACAAAGCGCCATCGCAAGATGTCCTATACCTTCCTGACTTCCGTTTACAGCAGTAATTTCATCAGCTTCAATTTCTGCATTAAAGCGCTTTTTATAATAACTTATAAGTGCGTTTTTAAGCTGCGGAAGCTCCGTAAGAGTGTATCCGTATGTAGTGGGGTCTGCCGCACCGTTTGTAAGAGCATCAACAACCTCCTGGGGAGCCAGATAGTCCGGAGTTCCTATGGAGAAGTTAATTACTTCTTTGCCTTTTCTCTCCATTTCAATACGTTTTTCGTCAAGGAAAGCAAAAATACCTGTTTTAAAATAATCCAATCTCTTTGATGTATTAATATTCAAGTCAATCACCCTGTTTTATATTCTTAAAGAAACATTACCAAAAAGGGCGGAAAACTCCGCCCCTTCAAAATCAGTTTTTATCTGTGAGAAGCTTATTTACTTCCGCAAGGAAAGTATTAATATCTTTAAACTGACGATAAACAGAAGCAAAACGTACGTATGCAACATCATCTGTTTTCTTAAGTTCTCTCATTACCATTTCACCAATCTGGTTGCTGGTTACTTCTCTGTCCATCAGATTTTGAAGTTCAGATTCAATATTGTCAACCATTTCAATCATTGTTTCGGTCTGAACCGGACGTTTTTCACATGCTTTTATAATTCCGGACAAAACCTTATTTCGGTCAAAAGGTTCACGCGTTTCGTCTTTCTTTATAACCATGATGGGTACACTTTCAACTTTTTCATATGTAGTAAAACGTCTGCCGCAACCTATGCATTCTCGTCTGCGACGAATAGAGGAACCTTCCTCGGTTGGGCGGGAGTCAATTACCTTGCTGTCACCAAAATCACAAAAAGGGCATTTCATAACGAATCCTCCCAAAAATTATTTTGTTTCAAGAGCCATTATTTTATCAACTCGTCTCTGATGACGGCCGCCTTCAAATTCAGCCTCCATGAAAGCATCAACAATTGCAAGTGCCGTTTCATTACTTGTTGTTCTTCCGCCAAGAGAAATAATGTTTGCATTGTTATGCTGTTTTGCAAGAGCTGCGGTCTCCGGAGAATGGCAAAGAGCACATCTGATACCGTTGATTTTGTTTGCGGCAATGGAAATGCCGATGCCTGTACCACACACTACGATACCAAAATTAACGTCTCCGCTTAAAACCCATGCTGCACACTTTTCTGCATAATCACTGTAATCAACACTGTCAGCAGTGTCTGTTCCAAGATTAATAACATCGTAACCCTTTTTTCCCAAGTGGTCAATTATAATACCCTTCAATTCAAATCCGCCGTGATCTGCTGCAATTGCAATTTTCATACTTGTCCATTCCTTTCTTCTCTTTCTCGTTCAGCTTGGGATTTTCTTAAATAGATAACCTCCAGTGCCTCAGGAGATAAATAATCTTCTTTTTTTGCCGTTAATGCTGCACAGGCGACAGATGAAGCCTTCTGCAACATCATGTGAGGCGGTGCAAAAAGCGCTTTGTCGCCACACAATTGAATTATTCTATCCTTGTACACACATACACCGTCACCTACAAAATATGTAGGTTCTGTAATTAATTCACATAACTCATCCACAGACAATGCTCCCGGCTCTGCAACTTCTTCAGGCTCACCGTTTTTAAAGCGATATATGGCATTATAAACCTGCGAACGTCTTGCATCCATAATGGGACAAACAGGAACATTCTCCAAAACAGAAAGGTTATATGCAAGTGCCTTCAAGGTATTTATGCCAAAAACCGGCTTGTCAAGAGCATATGCCAAAGCTTTTATTGCACTTACACCAATGCGGACCCCCGTAAAAGAACCGGGACCGCAGCTCACCGCAAATAAATCAATATCCTCCGGAGCAAGTTCAATGCTTTTTAGAGCATAATTAATCATGGGCATAAGAGTTTCCGAGTGGGTAAGAGCATTTGTTATATTGTTTTCAAACACAGATACACCGTCTTTAATAATGGCAACCGTAGCCGTAAGTGCAGATGTATCAACCGCAAGTATGTTCATTGAAAATCAATTCCTTCAACAGTAATTTTCCGTTCACCTTCGTTGTCGGTATAATCGATTCTGACAATAATTTTATCGTCAGGAAGATATTTTATAAACTTATCGGGCCACTCAATAAGAGATATTCCTTCTTCGATTTCATCTTCAAACCCGATGTCACAAAGCTCATCGTAATCTTCCGCACGGTACAAATCGTAATGATTTATAACTTCAGTGCCCGAATATTTCATTTGAATCGTGAACGTAGGGGAGGCTACACCTTTAGTAATGCCAAAAAACCTTGAAAATCCTCTGGCAAAAGCTGTTTTGCCTGCGCCAAGATTCCCCATGAGACATATAACACATGGTGCGCTCACCTTAGATGCCAAATCATACGCAAATTGTTCAGTTTCTTCTACACTTTTTGAGATAAAGTACATCATATCATCCTTTAGAAAAGCCCTGTAATTACACCGTTTTCATCAACATTGATATTATTTGCAGCCGGAATTTTGGGAAGTCCGGGCATAGTCATAATATCGCCTGTAAGGAACACAACAAAACCGGCACCTGCCGAAAGGCGTACTTCTTTAACGGTAATTCTGAACCCTTCGGGACGAGCCAAAAGAGCAGGATTATCCGAAAGTGAATACTGAGTTTTCGCGGTACAAATAGGCAGATTTATGTAACCGTGCTGTGTAATTTCATCGATAGCTTTCTTTGCAGCAGGAAGGTAATCAACACCGTCGGCGCCGTAAATCTCTTTAGCTATCTTTTCAAACTTGTTATAGTATGTGTCTTCAACGTCATAAATAGGCTTGAAATCTGACGATTCTTCCAATGCTTCAAGAACCTTGATCGCTAATTCTTCGCCGCCTTCGCCGCCCTTGGTAAACACCTCTGAAAGAGCAAACTTTGCACCCATTGCTTCACAAGCTTCTTTAACAGAATCAAGTTCAGCATCAGTATCCTGGGGGAAGCGATTGATTGCAACCACAACAGGCAAATTATATTTCTTTATGTTTTCAATATGCTTTTCAAGATTGGGAAGCCCCTTTTTGAGCGCATCAACGTTTTCATCCGACACCTCTGTTTTGGGTACACCACCGTTATACTTGAGCGCACGGCAAGTGGCAACAAGAACAACAGCATCAGGCTTAAGATTGCCCATACGACACTTAATATCAAAAAATTTTTCTGCACCCAAGTCAGCACCAAAACCTGCTTCAGTAACAGCATAATCGCCAAGCTTAAGCGCAAGACGTGTTGCGCGGATACTGTTACAGCCGTGAGCAATATTCGCAAACGGTCCACCATGCATAATGCAGGGGGTATTTTCCAGTGTCTGGACAAGATTCGGCTTTATGGCATCTTTAAGAAGGGCAGCCATTGCACCCTGTGCGTTGAGGTCAGATGCCTTTACGGGTAAGCCCTGATAATTATAACCTACAATAATTTCGCCAAGACGTTTCTTGAGATCGTTAATGTCATCGGCAAGGCAGAGGATAGCCATAATTTCGGATGCAACCGTTATCATAAAGCCGTCCTGACGGGGGAAACCGTTCAGCTTACCGCCCAGCGCAACCACAATCTCACGGAGCGCTCTGTCATTCATGTCAAGAACTCGCTTAAAAGTTACACGTCTTGCATCAATGCCTAACTGATTACCGTGGTGAATATGATTGTCCAGAAGTGCGGCGAGAAGATTATGAGCAGCAGTTATTGCATGCATGTCACCTGTAAAATGAAGGTTAATGTCTTCCATAGGAACAACCTGAGCATAACCACCACCTGCTGCACCACCCTTAATACCCATAACAGGTCCTAAAGATGGTTCACGAAGAGCAATCACTGCATTCTTGCCAAGGCGGCAAAGCGCCTGTCCCAAGCCAACTGACGTTGTTGTTTTACCTTCTCCTGCAGGAGTAGGGTTAATGGCAGTGGTAAGAATAAGCTTTCCGTCAGGATTTGCAGATACTCTTTTAATAAGTTCATCGGACAACTTTGCCTTGTACTTCCCGTACATTTCAATCTCGTCAAAGCCAATGCCGATTTTGGCAGCTATTTTATCAATAGTTTCCATTTTTGCGCTCTGAGCAATTTCAATATCAGTAAGCATTTGATCGCCCCTTATAATTTACTTCCACAATATAATACCACAATATATGTATTCATTGCAAGATATTTTGCACTTTATATTGAATTTGTATTGAAAAATTTTAAAAATGCTGATATAATACTGTAAAATGTTTATAGGGGGAGTAAAATATGAAAATTTTAATAGTTGACGATGAAAAACTCCTTGTAAAAGGTATTAAATTCAATCTCGAACAAGACGGATATGACGTTGAAGCTGCATACGATGGGGAAGAAGCCTTGAAAATGGCACGAGATAAGAGCATTTCTTTGATTGTGCTTGACCTTATGTTGCCTAAAATTGACGGATTAACAGTTTGCCAGAAGGTCAGAGAGTTTTCTCAGGTTCCCATTATAATGCTTACAGCAAAAACCGAGGACATGGATAAAATTCTGGGGCTGGATTACGGCGCTGACGACTATATGACAAAGCCTTTCAACATTCTTGAGTTGAAGGCGCGCATAAAGGCTATTCTTCGTCGCAGTTCAAGTCACGAAACAGTGGATAAAAGCAAATATTCCTCCGGCAGTATAGAGCTTAACTATAATCTCAGAAGAGTAAAGGTTGGCGACAGGTTAATTGAACTTACTGCCAAGGAATTTGATTTGTGCGAACTTTTTGCAACAAACCCGGGGAAGGTTTACTCAAGAGAAAATCTTTTGGATATTATCTGGGGGTATGACTATCCCGGAGATGCCAGAACTGTTGACGTACACGTAAGGCGTCTGCGTGAGAAAATTGAGCCCGATGCGGCAAATCCCACTTATATACTTACAAAATGGGGGGTAGGCTACTATTTTAAGGAAAATTAAGCATTTCTTTTCAACAATACGTTGTCAGCTTGTTGTAACTTATCTGGTACTTATTATTCTTACAACAAGCTTAATTATTGCATACACAACTAACTCCATGACAAATTATCTCCTCAGTCAGAAAAAGAGCGACGTTTTGACTCAGGCAAACGTTTTGTCAGGTTATGTGTCTCAATATCAAAGTCTCAGTGCAAACACAATTTCATATCTTTTAACGCAGCAGCATATTTCCACATCGTCACGAGTTATCATGGTAGATGCCGATGCGGTAATTACCTACGACTCCATAAGCGAAGGCTCACTTGTTGGTAAAACCATGTTGAAGCAAGTTATTTTAAATGCTCTTTCAGGCAATAATATAACAGCTTCTGAAACATCTGCCGAAGGTGAAATGGTAGTAAGTGCAGCTGTGCCTATTGTAGTTGATAAAACTGTTACAGGTGCAATTTTGTTACAGTCCAGTGCAGAAAGCATCGGCGAATACACCAGCAGCATGACAAGAAGCATTCTCAGTCTTGCTATTTTGGTATCTCTGATAGTAGCTCTATTAGGTTTCGTTTTTTCCGGCATTATCACAAAACCTATCAGAAAGCTCACTCGCAGTGTTGTAGACATGAGCGAACAGGACACCGAAGAAAAGCTTGACATTGTGTACGGCGGCGAAATCGGCGAACTGGTAGATTCCTTTAACAAGCTGATTGATAAAATAGAAATGCAGGAGCAAAAAAGGCAGGAGTTTGTATCCAATGCTTCGCACGAGTTGAAAACTCCGCTGAGTTCAATCAAACTTATTGCCGATTCTCTTATACAGACCCCCGATGCACCCCGTGAAATGGAAGTTGAGTTCTTAACGGATATGAATATTCAGGTTGACCGTCTCGCAAGAATTATTGACAAGCTTTTAGCTCTTACTAAAATGGACGACAGCGGTGCTGTAAGCCGAATGGAATTTTCAGTTATGGATATAACGGAGCTTACTGGCAGTGTTGTAAGAGCATTGAAGCCCTTGGCTGAATCCAAAAATATATATCTGGAATACCGTTCAGATATAGGCATCTTCTCACGAATTGAGAAAGACAGACTGTGGGAAGCCTTTTATAACATACTGGACAATTCCATTAAGTATACAAAAGAAGGCGGACACGTTCAACTTACCGTTGAGAGAGAAGATAACTGCGCCGTAATTACCATTTCGGATACGGGTATAGGCATTGCAAGCGAAGAAGTTTACAAAATTTTTGACCGTTTCTACCGTGTTGACAAGGCCCGTTCAAGAGAAACAGGCGGTACAGGTCTTGGCTTGTCAATTGCCTTAACAGCGGTTGAGCTTCACGGAGGAAATATACAGGTAGAAAGTGAAGAAGGCATTGGCAGTAGATTTAAAATAATAATTCCCATAACTCTTAAATAATTTTAAGGAGAATTTTATGAAAAAATTCATATCAGCACTGTTAGCAGTTGTTTTCATCTGTTTTACCGGCGGCTGTTTCGGTCCAAAAGAAAATAAATCATTGAATGTATACTTTAAAAATCAAACATCAACGAATCTTGTCTACGAAGAGGTTAAGTACTCAGGCTCTCAGAATATTGTGGACATGGCAAATTTTGCCATAAATAAATTAATAGAAGGTCCGGAGAAAGCAAACCTTTTAAAAACTCTTCCCGATGGAGTGAAACTTTTAAGTCTTGCAGTTAAAGACTCTACTGCAAACATTGATTTTTCAGCACAGTTCACCTCATACTCGGGTATTGACGAGCTTCTTGCCCGATTTAGTGTCGTGAGAACTCTTTGCGATATTCCGGGCATATCAAAGGTTTCAATTACCGTAGAAGGACGTCCTCTCGTTTCTGATTCAACAGGGAACGAAATAGGCATACTCAGTAAGAAGGACGTTATTTCTGATAGCGATGTTTTGGATGCAGGAAAGGAAACAACCTCTGTTACATTGTACTTTTCAACCGGTGATGCATCAACTTTAAAGCCCGAAGTAAGAAAAGTTGAAACACAATATACCACCTCCATTGAAAGAACAATCGTAAGTGAGCTTATAAAAGGACCCACATCTCCCGAGTTGGATTCGGTAATGCCTGAGGGTACAAAAATCTTAAATATTGAAACCAAAGACGGTGTTTGTTATGTTAACCTTTCCCAGGACTTCATAAGCAAATTCGTCGGCGGCACGGGCATGTTGGAAGTGTATTCCATTGTAAATTCCTTGTGCGGACTGGAAAGTGTGACAAGTGTACAGATTCTTATTGACGGCGAAAAAGGCGCAGAGTTTGGAAACTTTGTTTTTGATGAACCACTGACACCCAATTTAAACATTGTACAACAGTAACAGGGGGAAAGATATGTCACGTTTTGACATTGTCCTTTTTGATTTTGACGGCACTATTGCCGATACATCGCCCGGAATCAAAGAGGGGCTTTTACACACGTTTAAAATTAATAACATGCCTCTAATGTCAAACAAGGAGATGGACAGATTTATTGGACCGCCTCTCGATGACAGCTTTGTAAAATACTGTGCCGTGTCACGCGAAAAAGCAAAAGAAATGGTCCTGGATTTTCGCAACCATTATCACAATAAAGCTATTGACAAATTTGTCATTTATGACGGTTTAGACAATGTTTTCCGCACCTTGAAGGAAAAAGGTATAATGATAGCTGTCGCTACAAGCAAGCCTGAACCAATGGCTGTTCATATTTTAAAGAAAGCTAATATTTATCACTATTTCGACGTAGTCCAAGGCGCAACATTAGACGGTAAACTAATAAAAAAGGCAGATATAGTCAAGCATGTTCTTAATGCAGATGCAGTTAAGGGGAAAACTGCCTTGATGGTAGGCGACACAGAATTTGATATACGTGGAGCGCATGCAAACGGAATTCCCTGCTTGTGGATAGATTATGGCTTTGGTACATTGGAAAATGCTCTTGCGGAGAAACCCGAGTATATGTTAAAAACGACAGAGGAAATGGCTGAGTTTTTTAAATCTTTATAGGATGAATTTATATGAATTTACTTACAGCAAATAATTTGGGCAAATCTTTCGGAGAAAGAGATTTGTTTAAAAATGTCAACTTTATGATTGATGACAAATCAAAAATAGGGCTTATAGGCGCGAACGGAGTGGGGAAAACCACTCTTTTTCGCGTTATTTGCGAGGAAGAAAGTTACAGCGGAACACTTAATAAAAACAGCCTTCTTAAAATAGGTTACATGGAACAGATACCGCCCGAGGATGACAAAACAGATGCTTATGCCTATGTTCTGGATGTTTTTTCCCACCTTTCGCTTATGGAGGAAAAGCTTGCGGAAATTCGCGCAGGAATTGAATCCGGCACAGGAGACGTAGACTCTCTCATCAATGCGCAAGAAAGAATTAACAACGAATATATCGACAAAGGCGGGCTTGTATACAAATCTAAGTGCCGTTCCATGCTTTTGGGGTTAGGTTTTTCAGAAGCTGAGCTTACACACAAACTCAGCCAGCTCTCCGGAGGTCAGCGAACAAGACTTTCTCTGGCAAGAATTTTGCTTTCGGATGCAAACCTGCTTTTACTGGATGAACCTACAAACCATCTTGATATTGATGCAATTGTATTTTTAGAAAATTTTCTTAAAGATTGCAATAAAGCATTTATAATCATAAGTCATGACAGATATTTTCTTGACAAAGTAACTAACAGAACCTTTGAGCTGGAATGCGAAAAATTAACACAGTATGACGGTAATTATACTGTGTTTAACGAGAAAAAGAAAGCGGCTTATGATGCCGCCGTAAAAAAGTATGATAATACGATGAAAGAAATCAACCGTATTGAAGGTATGGTTGAGCAACAACGAAGATGGAATCGCGAAAAGAACATCAAAACAGCCGAAAGCAAGCAAAAGGTTATTGACAAGTTGGAAAAAGACCTTGAAAAACCCACAAGTAACACCGAGAAGGTTCGTTTTAAGTTTTCAACTTCTCTTGAGGGCGGAAACGATGTCATGATGGTAAACAACCTGAAAAAGAGCTATGGAGACAAACTTTTATTTGAAGATGTTAACCTTCTTGTAAAGAAAAGTGAATGTGTTTTTGTTTTAGGTCCTAACGGATGCGGAAAAACCACTTTTTATAGGATAATAAAAGGCGATGAAGTTCCTGACGGCGGTACGGTAAAGTTTGGCAGTAATATTGAACGCGCCTACTTTGACCAGACTCGTACAGACATATCCGGGGGCAAAACAATCCTTGACGAAGTGTGGGACCGTTACCCTAAAATGACACAAACGCAAGTGAGAAATGCTCTTGCTGCATTTCTGTTTAAGGGGGACGAAGTTTTTAAGGAGACAGACCTTTTATCGGGCGGTGAAAAAGCTCGTATTGCACTTTTATGCTTAATGCTTAAAGGCTCTAATTTTATACTCCTTGACGAACCTACAAACCATCTTGACCTTGCATCAAGGGAAGCTTTGGAAGATGCCATTGAGGACTTTGGAGGAACGGTATTTGTTATAAGTCACGACAGATATCTTATAAATAAACTGGCTGACAAGCTTTTTGTATTCGAAGATAATACAATAAAAGAATATAAGTGTTCATATGACGAATATATGAGCTTGAAAGATTCCGTTATAAAGCCTGTCAAAGAAATATCCCAGCCAAAGGCAGAAAAAATAAATGATTATAAGGCTCAAAAGGAGAGAGAGCGAAACAAACGAATGAGGGCCTCCAGAATAGCAAAGCTGGAAACACTTATTGCAGAAACAGAGGAAAAGATTGAGCAGATTTCTCAGGAAATTAACACCTGCGGTTCAGACTACCAAAAGCTAATGGAGCTTAATAATCAGCTCGACACCTTGAACGACTACCTTTTCAGCTATATGGAAGAATGGGAAACTCTTTGCGAGGAGGAAGAATAAATGCCAACAATTGGTATCGTGAGAGGTTTTGGCGAAGGTTATATTGCCACCGGATATATTATTAAACTGATAAAAGCTCTCAATCAGCGCTTCCGCTCAAAAATAATAATTAAAGAAATTCCTGCGGGTGACTATATAAAATACGGATACACACTTAGCGAAGAGGCTTTTTCTGCAATGAAAGAATGTGATTGTATTTACATTGGAGACATGTATTCGCGTGCAAATCCCTTGGATTACACCTATCAAGACATCGCAGCATCTCTTTCAAATAATATAGAATATACCCATATATGCGGTATTAATAATAATGCCAGTATTAAAATTGAACTGGCATCATATTTTGACGGAGGATTTCATTTGCGAGAAGGAGAACACACCATCAACGGGTGTACAGAAACTAGAGTATGTTCAACGTACTGTATAATGAACATTGTTAAAAACGTTACTCACAGGTGCGAAAAGGGTCGTCGCAGGCTTTGCTTTGTTAAAGACGGCGATAACGAATATTGTGCCAATGAATTCATGCGCAATTTTGAAAGCTTTACATCACCGTTATCTAATTTTCAATTTTTAACATATACCATACGTGACATTGTCCGGGAAATGTTATTTGCTCCCGGACAGTTTGGTACAGTTTTTGCTTCCTGCACATTTGCCGAAACGGCACTTGGCATTTACGCATCATTACTCGGCGACGATTTCACTTTTTACAATAAATACGAAAGCGAAAAATCAACCTATGCACTGCGTTCATCAAAGGTAAATTCCTATGATGAAAACTACGTTTCTACTTTATGCTCATATATTGCAGCACTGGGCGATATGTTAAGCGATGATTTAGGGCTGAACAAAGAATCTTCTCAGTTGTTTTTGGCAATGGAAAATGCGATGAACAGGGGAGTTTCTTACAAAGAAAGCTCAGCTTTTATAAATACAATAATTGAAGAACTACAGGCACCCGTAAAGAAATACAGCAAAAAACAACCCGAAAGCCGTTACATAATAAAATAAAAGTCGCATTATCGCGACTTTTATTTTATATATCAAATTCTTTCAATGCATTTTCCACAATTTCAACAGATTTAAGAACTGCGTTTTCTGCCGGTCCGCCAATAAGATTTCTGCCTTCAACACATGTTGTCATGCTTATCGCATCATAAATATCTTCTTCTATATATCCGCTGCACTCCTTCATTTCCGAGAGGGTCAAATCATCAAGCGCTTTATTGGATTTTTCAGCAAAAAGAACCATCTTGCCAACAATTTCATGAGCCTCACGGAAAGGAACACCTTTTTTAACAAGGTAGTCAGCAACATCTGTTGCATTTGCAAACCCACCCTTTGCACCCTGGAGCATAACCTCTTTATTAACTTTCATAGTTTTAACCATTCCGGTGAAAACGGGCACACAAAGCTTTACTGTATCAATTGCGTCAAAGAGAGACTCCTTATCCTCCTGCATATCTTTATTGTAGGCGAGAGGAATACCCTTCATAACAGTGAGAAGAGCCATGAGAGAACCGTACACTCTACCTGTTTTACCTCTAATAAGCTCAGCCACATCGGGGTTTTTCTTTTGAGGCATAATTGAACTTCCTGTGCTGTAACCGTCATCCATTGTAACAAATCTGAATTCGTTACTGCTCCAAAGAATTAACTCTTCCGAAAATCTCGAAAGGTGCATCATCACAAGAGACAAATTGCTTGTGAGCTCAATTGCAAAATCACGGTCAGAAACACCGTCGAGAGAGTTTATTGTAACAGAAGCAAAACCAAGTTCTTTTGCCACAGCTTCGCGGTCAAGAGGATGTGTTGTTCCTGCCAACGCACCGCTTCCCAAGGGCATAACATTTGTTCTTTCAAAGGTATCAGTAAGCCTGTCAAGGTCACGCATAAGCATGTTTACATATGCCATAACATGATGTGCAAAGGTAATAGGCTGTGCCTTCTGTAAATGAGTGTAGCCGGGCATAATTGTCCGTGTATGCTCTTTAGCAAGACAAATAAGAACTTTCACAAGTTCTACTATCATGCTTTTAATTTCACATATTTCATCCTTTACATACATTCTAATATCAAGAGCAACCTGATCGTTACGGCTTCTGCCGGTATGAAGTCGTTTACCAACATCACCGATGCGTTCGATAAGAATTTTTTCAACATTCATGTGGATATCTTCCGCATCAATTTCAAATTCTACATAACCGTTTTCAACATCTTCCAATATTTCGCCCAATGTTTTGATTATAAGCAAACTGTCTTCTTTGGGAATAATACCCTGATTGCCAAGCATTCTTGCATGGGCGATACTGCCTGTAATGTCCTGCTTGTACAATCTTTGGTCAAATCTTATAGAAGAGTTGAAGTCGTCAACTTTTTTGTCTGTTGCTTTCTCAAATCTGCCGCCCCAGAGTTTCATAAATCCACCTCATTAATAATATAGGGCGGAGTTAATCCGCCCTATTGTTTTTTTAATTAAAGTTCGCCGTTTTCCTGAAGCATCATTGCTCTTACCTTCAAGGGAAGACCAAAGAGGTTAATGAAGCCTTCAGCATCCTTATGGTTGTAAAGTTCCTTACTGTCACCAAAAGATGCAATCTGTTCGTTGTAAAGAGAATATTTACTCTTTGCACCCGCAGAGGAAATGTGACCCTTGTAAAGCTTAACCTTTACTTCGCCTGTAACAGTTTCCTGTGTGCTGTCAACAAAAGCAGAGAGTGCCTGACGGAGGGGAGTAAACCACTTGCCGTCGTATACAAGTTCTGCAAACTTGATAGCAGCCTGTCTCTTGAATGCCTGAGTATCGCGGTCAAGGCAGAGATATTCAAGTTCGTCATGTGTATACTGAAGAATTGTACCGCCGGGAGTTTCGTAAACACCGCGGGACTTCATACCAACAAGTCTGTCTTCGCAGATGTCAACAATACCAATACCGTTAGCGCCGCCGATAGCATTAAGCTTTTCAACAATTTCAACAGGACCCATCTTTACACCATCAAGAGAAACGGGAACACCCTTTTCGTAACCCACTGTAACATATGTAGGTTCATCGGGAGCCTTTTCAGGAGAAACACCAAGCTTGAGAAGTGTATCAAACATAGGTTCGTTAGCAGGATCTTCAAGGTCCATACCTTCGTGGCTGATGTGCCAGATGTTACGGTCACGAGAGTAAAGGTCCTTCTTTGTAACGGGGATTTCAATACCGTGTGCTTCTGCGTAGTCAACAGCATCTTCACGGCTCTTAATATCCCACATTCTCCAAGGAGCAATGATGTTAAGGTGGGGAGCAAGAGCCTTAATTGTAAGTTCAAAACGAACCTGATCGTTACCCTTACCGGTAGCACCGTGACAAATAGCTGTTGCACCTTCCTTAAGTGCGATTTCAACAAGTCTCTTAGCAATAACAGGGCGGGCATGAGATGTACCGAGAAGGTACTTACCTTCATATACAGCGCCTGCTTTAACTGTGGGGAATATATAATCTCTTACATATTCTTCGCGGAGATCTTCAATGTAGCATTTGGAAGCGCCGGATCTCTTAGCTCTTTCTTCAAGACCGTCAGTTTCCTTACCCTGACCAACATCACCACATACTGCGATTACTTCACAGTCGTAGTTTTCACGGAGCCAGGCAATGATAATTGAAGTGTCGAGACCGCCGGAATAAGCAAGAACAATTTTTTCTTTTGAC
>CAZRZU010000028.1:0-17817 GCA_964604615.1 uncultured Oscillospiraceae bacterium | reverse complement strand
AAGAGATGCAGGGGCACTGTGCAGCGGGAGCTGTGAAACGGGAGTTGGGATGAGCTGCCTTTGTTCCCATATCGGGAGTCCAATCCTTACCTGTCCAGTCAATGCAGTGAGCGGGAACTTCGCCGTCCATGCCTTCCCACCAAACTGTACCGTCGTCGCAAAGTGCAACGTTAGTAAAGATAGTGTTAGACATTGTTGTCATAAGAGCATTCTTGTTTGTCTTAGTGCTTGTACCGGGAGCTACACCAAAGAAGCCTGCTTCGGGGTTAACTGCCCAAAGACCGCCGTCGGGACCAATCTTCATCCAGGAGATGTCGTCGCCAACTGTCCATACCTTATAGCCGGGGAAAGCTTCCGGAGGAATAAGCATTGCAAGGTTTGTCTTACCGCAAGCAGAGGGGAATGCAGCACATACGTACTTAACTTCACCCTGGGGATTTTCAAGACCGAGGATAAGCATGTGTTCAGCCATCCAGCCTTCCTTCATACCAAGGTAGGAACCAATACGAAGAGCAAAGCACTTCTTACCGAGAAGAACGTTACCGCCGTAAGCAGAGTTAACGGACATGATTGTGTTATCTTCGGGGAAGTGAACGATATATCTTTCGTCAGGATTTACATCCTTACAAGCGTGCAAGCACTTTACGAAATCGCCGTCGTCACCAAGTTCAGCGAGAACCTTTTCGCCGATTCTTGTCATGATAGCCATGTTAAGAACAACGTAGATGCTGTCTGTAATTTCAATACCGATCTTGGAGAAGGGAGAACCTAAGGGTCCCATCATGTAGGGGATGATGTACATTGTCTTGCCTGCATAGCTCTTGTCATAGAGCTTGTAAAGCTTGTCGTACATTTCGCTGGGCGCCATCCAGTTGTTCATGGGGCCTGCATCTTCCTTCTTTGTTGTGCAGATGAATGTTCTGTCTTCTACACGAGCAACGTCGTTCTGAGCTGTTCTGTGGAGATAGCAACCGGGAAGCTTTTCCTGATTGAGCTTGATAAGTTCGCCTGTGGAAACTGCGATAGCACGGAGTTCTTCGAGCTGAGCTTCGCTGCCATCAATCCAAACGATCTTTTCGGGTGCAAGGAGCTTAACCATATCGTCAAGCCATGCTTTTACTTTTGCATTGTTTGTCATAATAATTGCATCCTTTCTTGTGTAATATTATTCACAATGCCTTAATTATACACCAAAATATTCAGTTTGAAAAGTCTTTTTTAATTAATTTTTCGAAAAAATTAAGGAATATTAAAAACTTTGTCATATTTGACGAATAAATCCGCCGTATACGGACACTTTTGGTTGAAATTTTTGCGGCAATAGTGTAGAATGAGTGTTGGGGAGGTGAGGTTGTGATAATTCCTGAATATGTCAAAAAAGTGGCAAGAGAATTAACTGAACAAGGATATGAAGCATATTTTGTGGGCGGCTGTGTACGTGATGATATTATGGGCAATACCCCCCACGATTTTGATATTACTACAAATGCCTCTCCCGAAGAAATGAAAAAAGTTTTTTCGCAATACAGAACCATTCTTACAGGAGAAAAGCACGGCACGGTGTGCGTTGTATCTGAAGGCGAAAATGTTGAGGTTACAACCTATCGTATTGACGGAAAATATTCCGACTCAAGGCATCCTGAAAAGGTGGAATTTACCCGCGATGTTACAGAGGATTTGGCGCGCCGCGATTTCACAATGAATGCGGTGGCATATAACGGAGAATATATTGACCCTTTTAACGGAATCGGCGACATAAAAAATAAAATTATCCGTACCGTGGGCGATGCAGACCAACGGTTTAACGAAGATGCGCTCCGCATAATGCGTGCTGTAAGGTTTGGCGCAACCTTGGGGTTTGAAATTGAGTCTGAAACAAAAAAGAGCATTCACAAAAACGCACAGCTTTTAAAACATATTTCCCCCGAGAGGATATATACGGAGTTTTTAAAGCTTCTAACAGGCAAATATGCCGAAAAAATACTTTTGGAATACAGCGACGTAATAGGTGTTTTTGCACCGTGTATACTTCCATGTGTGGGGTTTGACCAAAAGAGCCGCTATCATATTTACGATGTGTATACCCATATGGTTAAGGCTGTGAGCTTTGCACCCTTTGACCCTGTAATTCGCCTTGCAGCATTTTTCCACGACGTTGGCAAGCCTCAATGCTTCACCTTAGATGAAAAGGGCGGTCACTTTAAGGGTCATCCGAAAAAGTCAAGAGAGCTTGCAAAAGATGTTTTTGACTATTTGAAAACCGACAACGACACTAAAAATACAGCTCTTGATTTGATTGAGCATCATCAGAGAGGAATCCTGCCCGAGAAAAAGTATGTAAAAAGGTTTTTGTCCAAGTTTTCTTATGAGTTTTTTGACATGCTTATGGAGGTGCAAAGGGCTGACATTCTTGCACACTCAAGTATAGCAATGGTTAACTTAAAGGATGTTGAAAAGCTTATTGAATTAAAGAACGAGGTGCTTCGCGATAAGGACTGCATCAGTCTTAAAACTCTGGCAATTAACGGAAACGACTTGATTGCCCTTGGAATGAAAGGCAAAGAAATTGGCGAAAAGCTTAGTGTTTTGTTGGAAATGGTTATAGACGGGGAAGCACCAAACGAGAGGGAAAAGCTTCTTGAAAAAGTAAAAGCACTGTGATTACACCAATATATCATTAAGTTAGGAAAACCATTTGGGACAGTCCCCCTTTGTTAAATCGGGAGACGATTTACCAAAGGACATCTGCGGATGTCTGTTGGGACAGTCCCGAAATGGTTATAGACAGGAAAGCACCAAACGAGAGGGAAAAGCTTCTTGAAAAAGTAAAAGCACTGTGATTACACCAATATATCATTAAGTTAGGAAAACCATTTGGGACAGTCCCCCTTTGTTAAATCGGGAGACGATTTACCAAAGGACATCTGCGGATGTCTGTTGGGACAGTCCCGAAATGGTTATAGACAGGAAAGCACCAAACGAGAGGGAAAAGCTTCTTGAAAAAGTAAAAGCACTGTGAATTTCACAGTGCTTTTACTTTTTATTCAGCTGTTACATATACTGTTGATTTCAACGGAACAGTGTCCCAAAGGTACTGTATGTCCGGCTGATGAAGTCTCACGCAGCCTGCTGAAATTTTAACTCCCACACGGTCATCGTAAGGAGTACCGTCATAACACATCAAAGTAGAATGAAGGGCATAACCGCCGTTAAAGCGCATTACGGGACCCACGTAGTATTTATCGTACTTCCAGGCAACTATTTTTTCGTAGTATTTAAAAGTTCCTTCGCAAGTGGGAGAAGATGTTTTCCCGATTGCACAGGGGAATTCATTTTCAAATTGCCAGGAGCCGTTGTTTTTCGTGAAAAGACGAACAGAATAATCACCCTTTGACACCCAAATAAGATAATTTGTATCGCTCTTGATATTGCGGAAATTTACAGTGTTTTCGTATTCCTTGGCACGGGGATTTGTGCTTTCCTTTGGCTGAGGAACTGTAATGTAAATGGATAAGCCCTTTTCGTCTGTTGCAAGCTTATACTCAATGCCAAAGATTGAAAATACATCGCAGGGGAGATATAAAATGCTGTTTATTACCTTGGTAAAGTATTCCATATCCTGTGCAGTGGAATTTATGATGGCATAACAGCTGTCGTTAAAGAAGTACGCACAGTTTTCGCCCTTTGTAAGGATTGTTGCCGCACTGCCGTAAAAATCAATAATATTTATGTCAATACCAAACAGCTTGGATGCTGCAACAGCAGGCAGATAAATAATGTTGTCCGTGCATACTGCATTTATCCAGGAAAGGGGAGGCGCTTCGTTGATGTAAACGTTCACATTTGTTGCCATGGGGGCAACTGTGTCCTCAACATCCTCAACATTCTCAACTGCCTCAGCTTCCGTTGCTTCCTCTGCAAAAGCCGGAATTGCAGAAACAAGGAGCATTAGAACTAAAAGTAAAGATAATACCTTGCGCATAAAAACATCCTTTCAGAAAATACTGAGCTAATTATACAAAAATTGTCAGCTATTGTCAACATTCAGTTTAATATTAAATGCATCTCTTACCACGTCCAGCCTGATGCACATTGTGTAAAAATCCAGAATTTTATTTTCGTCGGCAATCAGGTATTTTTCGTAGCCTTCCTTTGCGGTGTACACAAAAATACCGTCAAGGCAGGTTATGGTTTTGCCGTTAAAACTGAACTCTGTTCCGTTTTCAAATGTAATACTGCCGCCTGCCTCTTCAAGAAAGGTGCGCATTGGTACATACATTTCCTCATTTACGACAAGAGCTTTGGATTTGAGTCTTTCGCCGTCAAGAAAGAGCGGTTTTGCAGCTTTGCTGTCCATGTAAACCTTGCAGTCCTCAATGCCGTAAAGTGAAAGAAAGCACGAGTAAAACCATCCGTCGTTAAACATCTGGCGCATGGCAACACTTTTGTCATAGTCAATGCAGTAATAAAGAACCTTGCTTTCCCGTGCATTTTTAATTGCAGAAAGGTTAGCCTTTTCAACCAGATGGTTGCCGTAAAGCTTGGTATATGTGGGTGAAAATAAAACCGAGGAGGCCAGCAAAAGCGCAATAAGTGATAAAACCTCAACCTTTTGCGGCACCTTAATTTCAAACATTACAGGCACAACCGAAAGCAAAAGCAGCAAAATCCCCGGAAAGGCTATGCGTGGCTCAAAGGTGTTGGTGGGGAGTATAACTAGTATTGCGGTCAGTCCGGAAAAAAGAAATGCTGCAGACGCAAATTTCTTCTCTTTGAGGCATATGCATCCCCACAGAAGGGCATAGCATATAAAAATTATGAATACACACATATATGATTGGTGCAACGGCAAAAGCACAATGAGAAACAACGGCAGAAATCCGCTGTATAAATACGAAAATGAGCCTTTGAGAAAATATGCCGAAAGGAGAGTGCACAGTATGAATATGCATATGGGAACGATGCATGAGTTGTTTAGGAAAAACACTCCCGAAAGACTGGGAATGTCAATAAGCGAGGCTGCCAGCTCTCGACTGCCGTGGTTAAAAAGCCTTGATTGGGTAGCAGGCGAAAGGAATATGGTTATGTAGCCTGAAACCGACAATATAACAGGAACATAAGCGGTCAGCTTGTTCCGCCGGGTAAAAGGCAGAGAAGTGAATGTGAAAACTGCAATCATCACAACAAAAGCCAAGCCCCATTGCTCTGTTGTTGCCCCTGCTAAAAAGCACAAAATATATTTTAACGGGTGTTGAATTTTGCATAAATACAAAGCAAAAAATGCAATAAGGGCAGGGAAAACATAGTTGTAAAAGCCTGAGGTCCACATAATTACTTCTTTAAAAACGGATGACCCCGGAAAAAGCAGAGAAATATAAAACACTATGAGGTATACAGTAAGGTTTCTGCTGCTTTGTTCAATTTGCGACACTTTAAACGAAAAAAAGCCTATAAAAAACACAATGGCAGAATTCATTACAACAAAAAGCATTTTCGGCAGTGCCAAAGCTATCTGGGCAAAAAAATGCACAAGTGCTCTGCCGTTAATGTTTTTGAAATGCTCTGCCGTAAGGCGTACAAACTCGCCAACTCCCCCTTTGAAAAAGGTTGCATAGTAATAGTCGTCCGACTGAAGTATGCAAAAACAGAAAAGGGATGCAAAAACAGCAACAAGAACAGCGAGAATGATTGTATATGTAAATTTTAAAGGGTCTTTTTTTATTTTGTCAAACATTGTCTAACACCTCGTTTGGTATTATATATATGGGCATTTGTTTTGTCAAGAAAGTTGACAATAAAACCCCTTAATGATATAATAGCAGTAATTTGAAAAGTTAGGGTGTGACAGCTTGAAGAAAGTTCTTTTGGTGTTTGGTACAAGACCGGAAGCGATAAAGATGTGTCCTCTTGTGAAGGAATTGAAAACAAGAGATAACGTTGAAACGGTAGTTTGCGTTACAGGACAGCACCGTCAGATGCTTGACGCGGTTCTGGATGCCTTTGACGTAAAGCCTGATTATGACCTTTCCATAATGAAAGAAAGGCAGACTTTGTTTGACATTACAACAAATATTTTAAATTCAATAAAAAAAGTTCTGGAAAAGGAAAAGCCCGATGTGGTTCTTGTTCACGGAGATACCTCCACAACATTTGTAACTGCTCTTGCTTGCTTCTATCTCCAGATTCCGGTTGGTCATGTTGAAGCAGGGCTCAGGACTTATAACATTTTTTCTCCTTATCCGGAGGAGTTCAACCGTCAGGCGGTAAGCATTATTTCAAAGTACAATTTTGCGCCTACTCAGCTCAGCCGTGAAAATCTTATAAGGGAAGGCAAAAGCGAGGAGTCTATTTATGTAACGGGCAACACGGCTATTGATGCTTTGAAAACAACAGTGCGTGAGAATTATACCCACCCTGAGCTTGACTGGGCAGAAGGCTCCAGACTCATTACAATAACTGCTCACAGACGTGAAAACCTGGGCGAGCCCATGCGTCAGATGTTCAGAGCCATAAAGCGCATTATTGATGAGCACCCCGACGTTAAGGCGGTTTATCCCATTCATATGAACCCTGTTGTGCGTGCAGCCGCAAATGAAATACTTGGCGAGTGTGACAGAATTCATATTATAGAACCCTTGGACGTTTTGGATTTCCACAACTTCCTTGCGCGCAGCTTTATGATTATAACAGACAGCGGCGGCATTCAGGAGGAGGCTCCATCCTTGGGTAAGCCAGTGCTTGTTATGCGTGATACAACAGAGCGCCCCGAGGGTATTGCCGCAGGAACACTTAAGCTTGTAGGCACCGAAGAAGAAACAATATATAATGCCTTTAAGCTTTTGTTGGAAAATAAAGAAGAATACGAAAAAATGAGCAAAGCATCAAACCCTTACGGTGACGGCTTTGCATCAAAGAGAATTGCAGATATATTGACTCAGGAATAATAGTTTGTAACTAAGTACTCCCTCAGTCAAACCTACGGTTTGCCAGCTCCCTCGGAGAGGGAGCCTCAGACTGTCGAAAAAAATATTTTTTATCGCAATCGCGAAAGGTGCGGGAAAGAAGGTTTTCCGTATAAAATAGGCAAGGCAATCGCATCGTCTTGCCGAAAGTGCCGATTTTTGGGGCGATCGATTAATTGTCATCTACCGTTGGGGACAGTCCCCCTTTGGTAAATCGGGAGACGATTTACCAAAGAAGACTTGCGAGCCTTTGTTGGGACAGTCCCCTCCGGTCTAGGCTCCCGTAGGGAGTCTTGCACGAGGAATTGGCACTTTGTTCTTTGTAAAAAATAGACCTCAAAGTGCTGAAGGACGTTAGTCCGCCTTTGAGGTCGAGTATCGATAACACTTTATCGACATTCTCCGGCGCCCTCGGAGAGGGAGCCTATTATGAAAGGATGATTATAATGGACGAAAAGAATAAAGAGTTTGTAGCAAAGAAAAAATGGGACACATGGCAGGTTGCGCTGTTTGCAGGTGTTATTTTAGTTATGGTTGCCGCTTTTATTATACTGAGCAATCTGGGTATTATGTTCATGGTTGCGTTTTTGTTTGTGTTGGGAGCTCTGAGCCTTTATTATATGAAGAATATATTTAAGGCTGAGTATGCATATACAATTTCGACAAAAATGGTTGTTGAAATTCTTAAAAGCGGCGGTAAGAGAGAAGCGGTTTGCGACTTTTTCCTTGCGGATATGACACTTTGCGGCAGATACACAGAGGAAAACAAGGTTAAGCTTGCTAATGTTGGTAAAACATATAACGCAGCAACAGACGCAAAGGATGAAAGCGAAACATACTTTGCGCTTGTTGAACGCAATTCAAGCAGTATGGTGGTTCTTTTTACACCTAACGATATGATGCTCGAAGAAATGGCAAAGCATACGAGATGCGCAATTGAAAAATAATTACAAGGGTGTTGCACGCAACACCCTTGTGTAGCATTGGAGGGATAGTATATGCAATTGAAAAAGGTTATGGCATTTGTTTTGAGCTGTGTTATGATAATTTCTGCAATCCCGGCAGGAATTGGAGTGTATGCGGCATCAACTCAGGGGATTATTGATTCTTTGGGAGGCAGTGTTTTGTGGAGTGCTCCCGACGGAAGCTTTTACGATACTGCGGTAGCAGATGCCTTTGACGGCTGGACGTCTCAAATAACACGAGGCTATGCCAATGTCAGAACATATGACGAAGGCACAACAATTCAGTATTATGTTAACTCAACAGATAACATAACAACTATTACATCTCCCGGTTACGGTGCAGATGCCGAAAAAATTGTTATTGAATGGACAATGAAAAGGCAAAGTGCAGATGAGTTGCATTTTGATTTTTCGTTTAAGGATATTGAAGGTACAGAAATTTCTTACCTTAAATTTGACAACGGACAGACAACTTCTTCCGCAGATTATGTAATGGGATTTCCCGAAAGCGGTACAGATTGTGCGATTGTTGCTTATAACAATGCTGATGGGACTACTCATACGTCGGAATATTATGTGGCAGGGGAAAAGGCTTGGGAGGAAACTGAGCTTGAAGGTGCTATAAGCGGTTTTAAGTCTATTGAATCGTCAAACGGCACAGGTAACACAGCATGGGCGCATGTTGGATTTGCAAACCTTACAATAGGAAGCTGTGAAGCCTCTGACACTAAAGTGACCGTTGTTGCAACATACACCCTAAACGGTCAAACCGTTGCAACCGCCATGGGCACTTACGACAAAGCTGACGGTGAAACAAGCTACACCTTCCCAAAAAAGAATGTATACTACAACGAAGATGTATGGTATGCAGACGAAACAGCACTTTCCGAAAGCGGAAATGTTGAGCTTGTTAAATACGACCGCTATAAAACAAAAAATGCAGGCGATACCTTTGAGCTTGACGGCACTGAATACAAGGTAACAGGTGACAGTGCAATTGTTAACGGTAACTTTATAACAGGCGACACCTTGGCATGGACAAACAGACAGGGAACTGCCATTACAGATGCCACAGTAAGCTATTCGGAAGCTATTGGCGGCAACATTATTTCCCTTTCAGCAGGAGGCAAGGATGCCACAAACAATATCGGTACAGAATGGTCTGTTACACAGGGACAGTCCTATTACCTTTCCTTCTGGGCAGGCGGTGACAAGCCCGACAGCAATAACTATACATATAACCAGCTGTTCCAGTCGGATAAAAGCACTTCGGCATTTGCATTTGGCGCAAATATGACAGAAGGTGCGTGGGTAAGGTTTGAAAAAATCATTGTTCCCACAGGCGATACCTTTTACTTCCAGTGCAGCTGGACAGGTGTAATAACATTCGGTAATTTTGAGCTTTTGCCCATAGAGGTATATACAGGCGAGGAAGAAACCACCGAAGAGCCCACTGAAGAAGTGACCGAAGAGCCTACTGAAGAAGTGACCGAAGAGGTGACAGAAGAGCCTACACAGTACTCAATTGCTGAAGATGCTTTTGTGCAGAATAATGTTCTTTACGGTATAAATACGACAAACTCAAACGGTGTTATGGTTGCATCCGTTGACGATGAAAACCGAGGTCCTCAGTATGATGCAAACGGTGAAACAACATATCTTGACGGTGCAACACCCACAACACTTGGTTCATCACGTGTGGGACTTATGAAATTTGAGGTTCCGCAAACGGAAGAGGATGAGGAAGTTTTACTGAACTTTTATGTGCGCAGCTGGCACAGTCAGGGCTTTGATGGCGGCAATACCTTCCTTAAGATAGCAGTAACGCCCCTTGCCGATTCCTCCTGGGCAGACCAAAGGGAAAGAAGCAGTTTTACAATTGCCTCCGAGCCTCTTCTTGACACATGGGCTACACCTGTGTTTACGGATAAGCTGAGCAATACAACAGGCTATGTAACAGTAGACGTAACAGAAATTATCCATGCCGCACAGCTTAAGAACATGGACTACATCAGCTTTAAATTGCAGATTTATTGGGGCGCGGCATATATTGTTGAAAGAGAAGCGGCTGTAACAGGCGGAAGCTATGAGGGTAAGGGTAGTTATCTTTCCGTTGAAGAAAACAGAAATCTTTCTTATATAACAACTTCCGGTGATGCAACCCTCACTAAAAACGGCGCAATTATGAACGGCTTTGCATTTGTTACCGAGGATGACGACGTAAGACTGCTGCTGGACGGTGCATATGCAATCGCAGCAGACAGCGGATATTATTTCCCCAACGAAACAATGTCCATTACGGAAAAGGTTAACATGACAAATACCTACGCAATGAAATTTGGGCTTACAATGGTTGACGGCGCTCAGGTGCGCTTTGGCGGCGGTGTTGACTCTGAGGGTAAAGTAAATGCAAATAACGGATTAAGGTTTATAACAACAGTTAACCGCAGCGACACTCTTGCAGGTATTCTCGATGCAGAGATGGGTGTTATAATCAAGGCAGAGGGCAGTGACGAAGAGGTTAAAATTGTGGCAGAAAAGTGGCAGAATGAAACAACCTTTACAACAGCACTCACCAACTTGTCGGTAAGTAACTACAACCGTAAATTTACGGCATATCCTTACGTAACAATTGACGGAAAAACCTTTGTCGGTGAAGGTGTTACACGAAGCATTTATCAGGTTGCGGCAGGTCTTCTGGTTAATGGCAGTACAGACAATACCGAATATGAGGACGGTGCAATGAAATCTGAGCTTCTTTACAAGGTTCTTAACGCATATGTAAATCAGGTTGGCATACGTCTCACATTTTCCGACAATGAAAGCTTTACCGACTGGGAGCTTACTGTAAGAACAGACGGAAACGGCTCTTATTCCGGTGACGCATACTTTATCGTGAGCGAGACAACCTCTGTGGGCAAGGTTTATTATGTAACACTTATACCTGTTGGGGAAAACACCGTAATTTTAAACTATTGGAATACATACATAAGAATAAACAACAATAACAGTCTGATAAAGCTTTACACAGAACTTGAGGATAATGGTGACGGTACATACACATTAAGCTTTGACGTTACCGATTTAAACCTTGGGCTTACACCTTCTGAAAAATTTGAAGCCATGAAGCCCACCTACGACAGAGCGGTTTCGGCTATAAGAAGTGCAAACGACTACTGGCAAAACAATTATTCTTATAATACATGGACAAGCGGTATTCATCCTGCATTCTGGTCAAGAGCTGCTTATCATACCGGCAATATAGAGGTATACAAGCTCTTAGGTGATGAAGATTATTTGCAGCATTCTGTTGACTGGGCTAATTACTGCGAATGGATGGGTAACAACAACACAACAGCAGACCCCTCTGAGTGGACATACGGATACAACCAGACACAGGGAAGTAATGCGGTGCTCTTCGGCGACTGGCAGATATGCTTCCAGTCATACATTGACATGTATAATTTCGGTGTGGAAGGTGCAAGCATAGACCGTGTTAAGTATGTAATTGACTATCAGATTTCAACAGACAACGACGACTATTGGTGGTGGGCAGACTCGCTGTATATGGTAATGCCTGTTATGACAAAGCTTTACAAGCTCACGGGAGATGAAGCATACCTTGAGGCGCTTACTAAGTACTTTACATTTGCAAAAGAGCTTATGTATGACGGTCCGGGCGGCATTCCGGAAAGCAGTGACGGTTACACCTCAACTGCTTATACTTACAAGAACAGCGGCAGTAACTACTCCGATCCTGACAACTACGCATATCTTTTCTTCCGTGATGCAGGTTATGTATATCCCTTGAATCCAAATACAGGTCACGAGGATGAAAAGAACTTCTGGTCACGCGGTAACGGCTGGGTATTTGCAGGTTTAGCAAAAGTGCTTGCAGACATGCCTGAAGATTATGAACACTATGCAGATTTCTATAACACATATATGGAAATGGCATCTGCAATTATTGCATGCCAGCAGATAGACAGTGACGGCTACGGATTTTGGACACAAAGCATGCTTCAGGATTACCCCAAAGGTACAAACGATAATGACGAGGGCTACGAAACCAGCGGTACGGCATTCTTTGTATATGGCTTGTTCTGGGGCATCAATAACGGATTCTTAGACGAGGAGACATATCTTAATGCAGCTGTACGAGGATGGGGCTACCTTGAAAATGTGGCTCTTCAGGATGACGGCTTGGTTGGTTATGTACAGCCCATTGGTTCAAATGCCACTCAGGCAACACCTGCAACCACCACACAGGACTTCGGTGTAGGCGCATACTTATTGGCATGTTGTGAAGCGGCACGTTGGGCAGAAGCACAGTGATTTATCACTGTGCAACGATATAAATCCCTATCGGGATTTGCGATATGTTCTAAAGGACGCGATATGCCCTGCGAGTGTAAAGGGATTTATATCATATGCCATTGACCCGAAGGGGAAATATATCGCACGAACACAGTGAGTATATCGCAAGAGGATGAAAATAATGTTTTCATCCTCTTTTTTGTGGACAAAAATATTGGAGTGTGATAGAATAATCCGAGAGGTAATTGTTATGAAAAACTATAAAATGACAATTCAATACGACGGAACAAGATACTCGGGGTGGCAAAGGCAGACTAATACCGACAAGTCCATACAAGGCAAAATAGAAGAGGTTTTATCCAGAATGTGCAGCCATAATGTTGAAATACACGGTTCAGGCAGGACAGATGCCGGTGTGCATGCAATGGGGCAGGTTGCATCCTTTAAAATAAATACCAACAAAACATGCAGCGAAATTATGGACTACGTAAATAGTTATTTGCCGGAGGACATTGCCATTACAGAGCTTTGTGAGGTTGATGACAGGTTCCATGCAAGACTCACAAAATGCAGAAAAACTTATGTTTACAGAATAAATAATACAAATATTTCCCCTGTTTTTGAGAGAAAATATGTATACAGTATTCCCGACAGGCTGGATGTTGCAAAAATGAAAAAAGCCGCCTCGTATTTAGTGGGCGAGCATGACTTTGTAGGGTTTTCGTCTTTGAAAAAGACTAAAAAGTCCACAGTGAGAACAATATATGATGTGAGAGTTGAAGTGTGCAACACTCCCTCAGTCGGCTATGCCGACAGCTCCCTTAGGGAGGGAGCCGGTAATGAAGTTGATATTTGTATTACGGGCGACGGGTTTTTGTACAACATGGTGCGAATAATTGTGGGTACACTTATTGAGGTGGGCATGGGCAAAAAAGATTGTGAATGTGTACAAAATGTGCTTGAGGGTAAAAACCGCGGACACGCAGGCTTTACCGCGCCTGCACAGGGGCTTACTCTGTATAATGTTATCTATGACTAAAGGAGGAAAATTATGATTTACGTAACAGCGGCATTGCACGGATATTATGATAAATACCGGGCACTGCTCAAAAAAATTGAACTTGATAAGGATGACATGCTTTTTGTTCTGGGTGACATTGTTGACGGGGGAGACAAGGGCATTGAAATACTGATGGATATGATGATGCACTCTAACATATACCCCGTTCTGGGCGAACATGATTATATTGCATACGAAATTCTCTCGGGTATTGAAAAAGAAACAAGAAAGGATATTGCCGCGCCTTTGTCAAAGGAATTGGCTGAACGTTGCCAAAATTGGGCAAGCCGAGGCGGAGAAGGTACATTGGAAGGGTTTGCAAAGCTGTCTCCCGACGACAAAACAGCTCTTTTGGAATATCTGGAGGAGTTTACGTTATACGAAGAGGTTGAAGCCGACGGCATTGACTATGTGCTTTGCCACAATATGCCCAAAGGCTTTCTTTCAAATGACACCTTGGAAAACTATTCCGCAGAGGATATTTTAACCGGGGAAATAGACTACGAAAGAGAATATTTCCCGGGAAAAGTGCTGGTGACAGGCGAAGATGTTACAATCGAAATTGACCCGGGTACTCACGGCAGAATATATAAAAACTCCAGCCACGTGGCAATTAATTGCGGCGGATACCTTGGCGGCTTAACTGCGGCATACTGCTTGGACACAGGAGAAGAGTTTTACGTAGACTAACCTTTGCTCAGTGGGGACAGACCCCAAGTGCTACAAATTGTAGCACTTGGGGTCTGTCCCCACTGAGCAGGATTTAAAAACTTCACAATAAAATGGGTGAAAAAACGATTAGTTTTTTCACCCATTTTGTTTTTTAATACGAATTATTAATTGCAGAAACCAATGCTTCAATGGAAGATGTCATAATATCTTCGTGGATGCCTGCACCCCAGAAAATTTTGCCTTCATCATCGGAAATGCTTACATAGGAAATAGCTTTTGCCTGGCTGCCTTCTGTAAGTGCATGCTGTTCGTATTCCATAACTTCAAACTTTTTGCCCAAGAATTTGCAAAGTGCGTTTGTAACAGAGTCAAGACCACCGTTACCGCGGCTGCGAATAATTTCTTCCTCGCCGTTCTTTACAACTGTAACGGTCGCTGTGTACACACTGCCCTGCTGTGTAAAGAGTGTGTCTGCAACGTTGAAAATCTTACGGTTTTTAACGTACTTGTCAAAGAAGATTTCATGTACCCAATCGGAAGAAAGCTCCTTGTGTGCTTCGTCAGAAACATGCTTTGCTGTATAGCCCATGTCTTCCTGCATTTTCTTAGGTAACTTTAAGCCAAAGTTCTGCTGAAGAATGTAGCTTACACCGCCCTTGCCGGACTGAGAATTAATACGGATAACGTCGGAATCGTAAGTTCTGCCAACATCCTTGGGGTCAATGGGAAGATAAGGAACAGACCAAACGTCCAGATTTTTTTCCTCACGCCATGCCATACCCTTTGCGATGGCATCCTGGTGAGAACCGGAGAATGCTGCAAACACAAGGCTGCCGCAGTAAGGAGCACGGTCAGAAACCTTCATGTTTGTGAAGCTTTCATAAGCTGTGCAGATGTTGGGCATGTCAGAAAAATCGAGACCGGGGTCAACACCATGAGAGAACATGTTCATTGCCAGTGTAATAATGTCACAGTTGCCTGTTCTTTCACCGTTACCGAACAATGTTCCTTCTATACGGTCACCGCCTGCCAGTATGCCAAGTTCAGCATCGGCAACACCTGTGCCACGGTCGTTGTGGGGATGAAGAGAAATAATAACGTTTTCACGGTTGTGCAGGTTTTTGCTCATGTATTCCACCTGAGACGCATACACGTGGGGAAGAGAAGTTTCCACCGTTGCAGGAAGGTTTATAATAACCTTTCTGTCGGGTGTGGGCTGCCAAATGTCAATAACGGCATTACATACTTCCAATGCGTATTCAGGTTCTGTTCCCGTAAAGCTTTCGGGGCTGTATTCAAAAAGGAAGTTACCCTCAGTTTCTTTAGCCAACCTGTCAAGAAGCTTTGCACCTTCTGTGGCAATCTTTAAAATTTCAGTCTTGTCCTTCTTGAAAACCTGTTCGCGCTGTGCCACAGATGTGGAATTGTAAAGATGAACAATTGCTCTGGGTGCACCGCGGAGAGCATCGAAGGTTATTTTGATAATATGTTCTCTTGCCTGAGTGAGCACCTGTAAGGTTACATCCTCGGGAACAAGGTTTCTCTCAATAAGAGCTCGTAAAAATTCATATTCTGTTTCAGAAGCGGCAGGAAAGCCTACTTCAATTTCCTTAAAGCCTAATTTAACAAGGAGAGTGAAAAACTCCAGCTTTTCTTCCAGACTCATAGGCTCGATAAGCGCCTGATTACCGTCACGTAGGTCAACACTGCACCAAATCGGGGGCTTTGAGATATACTCCTTAGTTACCCAGTCGTAACAGGGCACAGGGGGCATGAAATAGCTTCTTTGATATTTTTCGCAGTTTTTCATAATGTCGCTCCTTTCTCTTGTGTATTAATGCATTCTGAAGTTTGCGAAAATACTTGATATTGCGTTGTATTATATCATAGCTCGAGCTTTATTGCAAGCCTAATCTTTTAAAATAGATATTAATGCATGTGAAAATAACCTGGCGCCTTCCTTAGCTTCTTCGAGAGTGTTTCCGTTGGTGCCAACTTCCAATATAAATGCATAGGGTGCGGTATGCTGGTTGAACCTTTCGCGCCTGAGATTGATGGGTCTAGCAAGGGAGGGGTACATTTCGTTCATTTTATGTTGAAGCTTGATTGCAAACGACAAGTTATCCTGCCAGTTGGCATGTTCCAGTCCGCTGTCGTTGGTTCCTACAACCGTCATGACCTGTGCACACGGAGCATCAGAGGAGGTAAGCGGTCGAAGCTTTGACCCTTCTTTTGTTACCATTGCATCACGGTGAACGTCAATCACTATTTTTATTGACGGATATTTATTTGTGTAGCTTTGCACAAGCTTCAAACTTTTTGAATAACTGGTGGAATATGAGGGATAGTCGTTAATTGTACTGTCGTGAATTGTGCTTATGCCGTTTTGGGTAAGCTCAGAATAAATAACCTCCCCAACCGATGCCATGTTATAATTTAAATCGGTTGTCCTGTCGGTTTCGGTGGGGGTATAGTTGTATAATTCTGAGGGGGTGTAGCTTTCTGTTGTGTGGGTATGAATAATAAGAACAGAAGGCTCATTGCTCAGTGTAAGGTCCAGTTCTTTGTTTAAAAGACTTTTAATATCTATTGTTTTACTTGTCTGATTGTTTATGTATATGCCGTCAATGCTTTTGTAGCCTTTTTCTTCGGCACTTCGGATGGTTATGCTTTCAGCTGTGTTTTCGGGAGGAGGAAGGGTTGGTTCTTCGGTGGGAATTTCTGCTTTGGGTATGTGTGCTTGGGGCATAGCCTTTGCAGCGGCTGTAAATTCAATTGTGGGTACAGATACGGAAAGCACGGTTTTTGCTATGTTTATATGAGGGGGAGTGTAGGAGCTTTTTGTACCTATGTGAACTGCCAGTTCTACAAATTCGTTGCTCAAATTCTCCAAAATAAATGTGCTTAAGGGGAAAAGCGAAATGCTAATAATGAAGATTGAAGCAACTGCAATTACAATGTTTTTAATATTTACTATGGGAAAAGTGACGAATTTTCTGTTTTTTTTCATTAGGGACACCCTTTCTCAAAATAACATATTGACTAAAAGTAGAAAATATGATAAAAATAATAAGTAACGAATGAATAAATTGGAGGTAATCACAATGTTAGTTTCAGCAACAGAAATGCTCAAAAAAGCAGTTGAAGGCCACTATGCAGTGGGTCAGTTCAACATCAATAACCTTGAATGGACAAAGGCAATCCTTCTCACAGCACAGGAAAACAATTCTCCCGTTATCCTTGGTGTTAGTGAAGGTGCAGGTAAGTACATGACAGGTTTCAAGACAGTTGAAGCTATGGTTTCTGCAATGATCGATTCTCTCGGCATCACAGTTCCCGTTGCTCTTCACCTTGACCACGGCTCCTATGAAGGCTGCTACAAGTGCGTAAAGGCAGGCTTCTCTTCCATCATGTTTGATGGTTCTCATTTCCCCATTGAAGAAAACGTTGAAAAGACAACAGAACTCGTTCATGTTGCTCACAACCTTGGTCTCTCTATCGAAGCTGAAGTTGGTTCTATCGGCGGTGAAGAAGACGGCGTTGTAGGTGCAGGTGAAATCGCTGACCCCGCTGAATGCAAGAGAATTGCTGATTTGGGTGTTGACTTCCTTGCAGCAGGTATCGGTAACATTCACGGTAAGTACCCCGAAAACTGGAAGGGTCTTGACTTTGATGCGTTAGCTAAGATTAAGGCTCTCGTTGGCGACCTGCCCCTTGTTCTTCACGGCGGTACAGGTATTCCTGAAGATATGATCAAGAAGGCAATTTCTCTTGGTGTTGCTAAGATTAACGTTAACACAGAATGCCAGCTCTACTTCCAGGAAGCTACAAGAAAGTACAT
>CAZRZU010000027.1:0-19511 GCA_964604615.1 uncultured Oscillospiraceae bacterium | reverse complement strand
ATTGGGAGCGATATGTGCAAGCACGCGATATGTTCGGCTTTGCTGAACGTGTTTTATGTTTTAAAGAGGGAAGAATGCTGAGTAATTGCTGCATAATAGTTTTGTGTTTACAACAATATGAAATCATGTTAAAATTATATTGTAACCATATTTTGTATAAAAAATTTAACAAAAAATACGGTTTTGCCGTTTGTATGTTATAGAGGGAGAATATTTTAATTTTTTGCATATATAAAAGGAGGAAAGAAAATGAAAAAAGTTATAAGTATACTTATGGTGGTATGCATTTTACTTTCGGCATTTGCTGTAATGGGGGAATCGGTGCAAGAGAAAATAAAAGTGAGTGTTAACGGAGAATTTATTGAAACAGACACAGCACCCTACATAAAAAACGACCGTACATTGGTTCCTATGCGTGCTATCTTTGAAGCATTGGGAGCAGAGGTTGCTTGGGAAGATAAAACAAAGACGGCAATCGCTGTGAAAGATGATGTCGAAGTTAAAATTACCATTGGTGAAAACGTTCTTTACAAGAACGGGGAGGCAATAGAGCTGGATGTAGCAGCCGAAATTACAAACGACAGGACAATGCTTCCCGTAAGGGCGATTAGCGAAGCCTTTGGTGCAACTGTTGCCTGGGACAATGATAATCGCACTGTAAATATATTTACAGAAACAAAGGTCATCCGTATAGGCACACATTCTATAATTGATGACGATCCTTACCTTGTTGACCCTGAAACAGGGGAAGGTTATATGGACGAAACTGTGGCAGCTGCTAAAAAGCTTGCATTGAAAAAGGTTAAGGAAAGCCTTGGTGTAGATATTGAGTTTGTGCAATACCACACTTCTGATTACAGTACTTTTATTGCAGAGTCTGTTGAAAACGACGACCCCTTCTGCGAATTGGCAATACTTTGGAGCGGAAGCCAGAAGAATGCTTTAAAAGCTGATATACTTCAGCCCATTGATGATTATGCATATCTTTTTAACGACCAAGAGAACAACTTTCCTCTTGAACCAAAGTTTGGCGGGTATTACTACTTTATGCAACGTGATTTTCTTTTTGTAAACACATGGCCCATTGTTTACAACATAACAATGTTAGACAAAATTCCGGAGTTAAAAGAGGAAGACGGCACAACCTTGTACCCTGCGGAAATGTATTACCGCGGAGAGTGGACCTGGTCAAACTTTGAAAATTATTTGAGCACTATAAGTGAATATTGTAAAAATAATAATGACATTTTTAGTAGCGGCATTTTTGCTGCCGTACCCTTTGAAACGAACTACACATATTTTGCGGAACAGGCATTGCACTCTGTTGGGGCAAGTATATATGACGGCGAAAATATACAGGCAGGTACAGACCAAGCTGTAAAAGCAGTTGAATTTGTGGCAGGACTTTTTGAAAAAGGCTTTGTTTCCTGTGCTTCCGCAGAAAAACATGCCAACAATTCCGGCTGGCTCAGCGGAACCGGTGCGTTTGAGTCAAGAAAAACCTATTTTACAAACTGTGCAACATGGAGAATAGACGATGCATCAGCAAGCCTTGCTCTTTATGGTGACACAATGGGCATTGTTCCCTTTCCTTATCCCGATGGTACAAATCCCGTTTTGGAAAAAGGGCAGTACTCTCATTCCAATCACGGGGGAGACAGTGTTGGTCTTGTGAAAGGAATCGACAAGGAAACAAGCCGTATTGCAATTATGGCTTATAAAACATATATGGTTGAGTATTATAAGGCTTTGGCAGGGGTAAATTCCATAGCTGAATTTGCAGAAGAATATGCCGCTACCGATGCTGAAAATTACGGTATTGATACAATTCATCCCGAAGTGGGAGAGTTACATGCCAAGATATGGGCTGAATACGGAAAGACACCTGTTAACGAATATTCGGAAGCTTTTGGACTGTTCTGGAAGTGGCATGACATTTTTGGTAAATATGCATTTGCTGACAGTGGCATTGAGGGTTATAAAGAGGGAGTACGAAACCTAAACAAATAAAAATTGTTTGCAAAAAGAAAAAGGGATTGTAAAAATTGTTCAGAATTGACAAACCGAAGGAAAACGCAGTGTCCGCCCTGCGTTTGACCGTTGCCCGACGACGTACATAGGTACGTCGAGCGGTGAGGTTTGTCGATAGCAAAAAGGCATAGAATAAGAGAAAAATGTCGCTTAAATGCGACATTTTTCTACATTAACAAAGAAATATCATGTTTTAGAAACTTATAGCATCTCAATTGCTCATGTTTTAGCCTTTTTGCGGTCTGGACTATTTTTACAGCCCCTTTTTTAGTTATTTCGTTATTATTACTTGTTTTGTTTCTGTGTCAGTCTGAATTGTAACGCCTTCTACATATTCCATAACTGCGGAGATTTCAGCGATTATTTCGCCGTTTTCAACGTAAAATTCTGCGTTGGTAAGGTTTGTTTCGTTGCCAATGGCAATTGTTGTTTCACCTTCTGTGAGGCTTGCTCCGCTTTCCTTAATTGTAAGCTTTGTCTTGCCGTGGGTTTCGTATGTATATTCAACACCTAAAGCATCAAGAACTGGACGCACCTCACAAAGGACACCCGTTGCCGTGTCGGGGCGGTACGGGTCTGCGGTAAACTTAACTTCAACTCCGTTTACCACAACCTTATATACATCTTTTTCAACAACCTTTATAAGCTGCCACTTCTGGTTTACTGCGGCAAGAGTATTATTTGGTGTGTTCTGTATAACCTTGCCGTCAGAAACTTCCATGGAAAGGTTTGAACACTTTGAAATGAGACGTACATAGCCGTTTTCCTCTGCCTGTACTATCCATTTCTGGTTGTCGCCGCCGTTTGAAGCATACACAATAAGTGCCACACCTGCTTCCTTACTAAGGGCTGGTACATCTATTGCAAGGAGAGCCGCTTCATTTTTTAGTGTGTACGAGTCGCCGCCGACGGATTCAAAAATCCATACGGTTGCAGGATTATTCTCGTCGTAATCAACCATTGCCAAAGCTCCGTTAACTACTGCAAGAACCTGTCCTGTGCCAACGTTTTTAACTATGTACTTTTCACTCTTGTCTTTTCTTGTTAAAACGCGTGTATTCTTTATGTTGTTTTTAACAAGACGGTTGAAAAGGGTATTTTTCTTTTCGATTTTGAATGTGTTTGCCTCTTCTGCCTGCTGAGGTATAGTTGTCATTCCTCCTGTAAGCTCAAAGGGTGTCATTTTAACTGTTACGGTTGCACTTTCCAGACCCTCGGCAGTTGCAGTAAGGGTGAAGCCTTCACCGCCGGGAGTGCTGCGTACAAATACACGGTTTGTTCCGTTTTCGGCATAGCAGTAATCCTTGTGGATGACACTTGTTTCGTCATATGTGCCTGAGTTATAACCGCCTAAGAATTCACCGTCGCCTTCAATTGTGAAATTAATTTTGTCATATGCCAAGGGGCAAACTTTACCGTTTTCGTCCACAATGGAAACATCCACATAGCAAACGTCACTGCCGTCTGCGCGGAGTCCGTCAGGACCGGTTACTGCCTTGAGGTCAACTCGTTTTGCTTCACCAACGGTATCAATTCTGTCCATAGCAATAACCTTGCCGTCAGAATTGTATGCAATAGCAGAAATGTAGCCGGACTGTGTTACGTCAATGTGGGGGAATTCGTAAACGTAATTATCGTAGGGAGCATCATTTGTACCGACCAAGCCGCCGTTCACGTAAAGTTCTATTTTGTCAACCATTTCGCTACCGAAAACATAAACTGTTTTGTCTGTGGGGTCGCGGCGGTCCATGTTTTCTGTTACTTCCCAGAATGTACCGTTCCATTCCTTGGTGTAATAATTGTAGTTTTCAGGGGTGTTTTCGGGATAGTTCCAATGACCGAGAATATGTACCATTGCATCTTCGGACTGCATTACCTGCATTGCATAGAATACCGGCTTTTTAATACGAACGGGGTCAACCTTACCGGAAGTACGGCAGTTTTCACTGCCTGCGTTTCTGCCGTGCATGTTGGAGTCAGACCATACCATGATAGCAGCACCCGAGTAATAATCCTTACCTGTGTCACCGCCTACACGGTTGTTGTAGAAATATGCATAGCCGTCATAGCTTGATGCCTGATAAACAGAAAACTGTTCCTGGTTCTGGTCCCATACGTCATAGCCGTCTGTTTTCTTTGCACCGTCGCCCAGCCATTTGTTTACATAGTCGTAGTTCGGGGGAGAATAGTCGTCCCATACACGGCGGGGTGATTCGTCTCTCTTATATTCTGTCTCCAGAATGGGAATATATTTACCCACAGATGCCATGGAGCTCTTTGCCCATTCATCGTAACGGTAAATCATTGTGCCAGTCCATTCGGCAGCCTCAATCTGATCGGGATTTGTAATGCTTCGGCAACCCATAAAACGGTAACCGTGGGGGTCGAGAACGTTTTTAATATCTGTCATTTCCTGCATGTGTTCTGCACTTATCTTTGCATTACCTGCTTCGTAAAAAATAACAGAGGGAGAGTTACGGAAATATATAATGGCATCGCGCATGGATTCCATTCTCATGTCCCATGTACGTGCGTCCACGTCGCCTTCCTTATCGCCTGCGGGACACACAGATACAATGCCGTACTTATCTCCTGCACGGATAGCTACGGGCTTGGGAGTAACGTGCATCCAACGGATAAAGTTTGAACCGGATTCGCGCACCAGGTTCATGTCGAAGTCTGTGAGCCAGTCGTTGGCAACACCGATAACTGCCCATTCATTAGTTGAGCGCTGCGCATAACCCTTAAGATAAACACTTTCGCCGTTAATCAAAAGACCGCCGTTGTCAATGTCATATACAACTTCACGAAAGCCTGTTGTAGTGCATTGTACGTCTGTCTGGGTGTTATCAATTGTCAAAACAGTATATACGTCATAAAGGTGGGGATTGTCGATGCTCCAGAATGTAAGGTCAGACACACGTGCTGATGCTGTAATGTATGTTACATCAACAGTTTCGGCATTTGTGGGAGCCGGAGTTTCCGCATAAGCATCGGCAGGTACAACTGTTGCAAAAAATGCGCCTTTATCGCCGGCTACGGGTACTGTTGTTACAGGTGATTCAAAATGAGCTACAACAGAATCCCCTTCGGTAATATACACCTCTACTTTTGCGTTTACGTCAGCATTTGATTCGTTTCTTACTTCTGATTTGACGGTGATTGTTGCGGTGTTTTTATCAAGGTCAAAATCAGAGGGGTAAATATAGTTGCCTGTTGTCTTAAGATTGTTGTAGAGGGGTCTGGTCTGGTAAACAAGACCTGTCACATACAGGTTAACATTGCCTGTAATACCACCCTGTACCTCGTTAAAGTCTTTCTGGTTCCACTGATAACCCCAGCCTGAGTTGTCGCCGGGAGTATTGCCGGGAATTGTTTCTGTTGTGGAGAATGCCGCGCCGCGGTATGCTGCGTTATCGGTTATCAGGGCAATAAGGTTGTCGCCCTCCTGCACAAAAGAGGATATATCAAAGCCCACGGGAGCCGTACCATGTTCATAATAACCTACAAATTTGCCGTTTATATAAAGGTAAATTGTTTGACGAACGGCTTCGAATTCGATAATAAGCTTTTTGTTTTGGGTGTCATCTAAGGTGAAATGCTTTCTGTACATCATATAACCGCGGTAAAGAGATGCCTCACCTGCGTCCTTAATCACGTTATCAAACGAGTCTTCTGCATTGGGGGCATGAGGTACAGATACACTTTCCCATCCGGAATCGTCGTAATCTGTTTCGTAAAATTGCTTTCCATCCTTTGCTACACTTGCCATTGCATTGTTCATTGGCCAGGCAACATTAGGTTTTGTGAATTTCCAATCAAAGTTAAGATTGTAGACTGTCGGTGAAATTTCCGGCATGTTATAATCATCCTTTCCCAGTATGTTCAATGGTGTAAAAATACTTGAAAATAAAACCATTGCTGTTAATAAACATAAAACCTTTTTCATTGAGATTCCTCCTTTATACGGACTCATTATACCAAATTGAATTGTTAGTGCATATTGGATTTTGTTGTATGAATTTGTATTTTTGTGATAAAAATTAACAGGGCTGCAATTTTTAAGCAGTCCTGTTAATTTGCCACTATCATATAAAGCTCTGTCCAGGGATTGGAAAGCCCGTTTTTTGATTTGTATTCCGCTTCGGTAAGCATCTTGATAAGCATCTCTAAATCTGAAAGAGTTATGCGTGATGCCTTTTGAACCATTTTTTCCGCAGCATAGGGGTTGCGGTGTATGGTCTTTTTGATTTCGTTAAGGCTCATTTTCTGTGTCATCATTAGTTTTGCCTTATATATACCCAAAACCTGGTCTGCGAAGCGGGGAATAACCGTAATGGGTTCAATGTTCAGCTTTTCCATGTTGGCAAGTGTGTTAAATGCGATGTTTCGTCTGCGATAAATAACCGCATCGATAAGCGCAAAAAAACCTTCTTCCAAAACATTTCGTATAACAGAGTCTATATCCTGTCTGGTTATAACAAAATCTTCTGCACGGGCACATATTTTTTCTATTTCGGATTTTAATAGTGTCATTCCTGAACCAAGGTTTTTTACAATATATGTTGCATCCCGTTCAGACAAGCTTTTTCCCATCGAGGCAGCCGCCTTCATAAGCCAAGGGATGAGCCTTGCCTCCGGAAGAGGGGAAAACTCCACCTGGGTACCCATCTTTTTAACGGCTTGCTCCACCACAGTGCCCTTTTTCTTTTTTTCAGATTCTTCTTCGCGAATAATGCACACTACGTAGTCAGGTAAAGACGAAAACATTTCTTCCCATTTGTTTTTTTCCGAAAGGGAATTTTCAAACAGCTTACAATTGTTGAAAACTATCAGCTTTTTTTCGCTCATAAGCGGAAGTGCATTTACAAAGGTGTCCACTTCTTCAAATGAGGGCTGTTCAATGTAACACTTGTAGTTGAAGTCTTCAAATGATGAGTCAACAATAGCTTTCTTTGCTTCGGTTAGGCAAAAGGTCATCAGAAAATCCTCTTTGCCCGTAAAATAATAAAGGGGAATTAAGTCTTTCTTTTTTAATGCTGAGCGAAATTCATCATAGGTCATGATATATCACCCGATAAATAATCCACAACAAACTGACTGTAACACATAGCTGCCACCTTCAGGCATGCTTCATCAATTGTAAACCTAGGATTATGGATTGGATATGCCTCCTCGCATCCGGCATCTTTGCAGCCTATGTGAACATAGGTTGATGGTACGGCTGCCGCAAAATAGGAAAAATCGTCCCCTGCCATGGAAACCTGATGCGTGGGATGAACATTTTCCTCACCAATCATTTTTGCGGCGGACTCGCGGAGCCTTTCTGTTATTTCATCGTCGTTTATGAGAGCAGGGTAGAGGGGAATAAAATTGTAATCATATCCGCAAAGGTATTCGTCACAGACCTCGCGCACTCTTTCTTCTATAAGGCGCGCAACCTCTTCGCGACTTTGACGAGTAAAGGTGCGGGCAGTGCCCGTAAGCTTAACATCAGACGGAATTACATTGGGACAATTGCCGCCTTCTATACTACATACCGATACTACTCTGGGAACGTTGGAATCTGTAAGGTCGGTAATCTTCTCCACGATGCGGGAAGCCACTGATATAGGGTTAACGCACTTTTCAGGATAAGCACCATGTCCGCCTGTACCGTGAACAACAACCTCAAAGTTGTCGGGAGAGGACATAAGGGAGCCTTTTTTATAAACAATAGTGCCTGTGTCGTATTCGCTCATAACATGGCCGCCTATACACACGTCAACAAAAGGATTTTCGAGAACACCTTCATTTATCATTATCTCAGCTCCGCCGTCACCTTCTTCGGCAGGCTGGAATAAAAACTTTACAGAGCCCTTGAAAGAATCACGAAGTTCGTTTAAAATAAAAGCAGTATAAAGAGCGATTGTCATATGAGCATCATGACCGCATGCGTGCATGAAACCTTCGTGCTCACTGGCAAAGGGAAGGGCTGTTTCCTCGCGGATAGGGAGTGCATCAATGTCAGCACGGATAGCAACACATTTGCCGTCACCGTTGCCGTGTATCTCGGCAACTATGCCTGTTCCGCCGGCATAACCCTTTCTGTAAGGGATAGAAAGGGTGTCCAGCACAGAGCAGATGTACCCTGATGTTTTATGTTCGTTGAATTGTGTTTCAGGAATGCGGTGGAGCATACGACGAATTTCTTTCGCCATGTCCTCCCAGCTGTCCGCAAGAACTCGTATTTCGTTTGTCAGCATGGTATAGCCTCCTGACTGAAAATATATTATTGTAATTATATCATATTTCAATGTGTTTGTAAAGGAGTGAAAAACGGTGGGGTTTATAAGGCTGCCATATCTTCCAAAGGGAAAAGTAAGTATTGCAGTGGGGGATATTTCTGTCCCCGGGATTAAAGTTATCCCACCCTATGAGGTGGCAGCTTTGCGTGGAGGAATGCGCCGTCATGGTGACATTACGTTTTCTTATCTGGGAGATGGCGTGGCAATATGCGCTCCCGAAGCTTACGACTATTATTCTCATGCTTTAGAAAGCCTGCCCATAAAGCTTGTGAAGGGGAATTGCCCTGTTGGCAGTAACTATCCTTGGGATGCGGCATATAATATAGCGATAGTGGGGGAAAGAATTTTTTGCAGAGTAGATATTACAGATAGTGTTGTACTAAAGAAAGCAACAGAAATGGGATATAAAATAATTAACATAAAGCAGGGATATGCAAAGTGTTCTGTATGTCCAGTGGATGAAAACAGCGCCATAAGTGCCGACATGTCTTTTTACAAAGCAGCCTCAAAAGAAGGTATAGAAGTGCTTCTGACGGATAATTGCCCAATAGTGCTGGAGGGTTATCCAAACGGATTTTTTGGCGGTGCGGCATACATGGAAGGTGCAGGAGTTTTTTCGGCAAAGGGGGATGTGCGCCTCCTTGCAGATTATGAAAAAATAAAATTATTTTTAGAGAAAAGGAACATTTCAATTAAATACCGTGAGGGCTCCGTTACAGACTTTGGGTCCTTTATTCCATTATGGGAAGAATAAAAGAAATGAATTGAGTAATCATATAACCGGAGGTGTTTTTACGAGGTATAATACTCAATTTACTGTAAAAGAAGGCATTACAGCAGCTATGATTGCCGACATTATAATGGAAGAATACGAGGATGTGCTTATAGACAGATGTGTAAGAAACCGCTATGATTTTTTTGAAAGTCATGAAAAAGAGCGGATTGCCTCTCTTGCCAAAAAGATTGCGAAGGAATCCGGGTCCGAGGCATTCCCCGGCTATCAAGAAAGAAAAGCATTTGTGGAAGATGCATTGCAGGATTATCTGGAAAATAACGATACAATCGTCCCCGGCGGATTTGTGGATTTCAGGCTCAGAGACGTTTATTATTTTGTTGAGCAGATGGTGGATGAGGGGGCAGATATGTATTTAAAGGAAAAGGAGTACGAGGAGTTTACCTATCTTTTGAGCCTGTTTATTGCCGAGAAGGAAAGCAGTGAAGAAATACTCCACATTTTGTGGAAAAATGAAGAAATCAGGCTCATAAACAAGAGAGGAAGAGACGTAACCGTTAAATACGAAAAAGAATTTTTAAAGGCTGCTGGAAATAAGGGGATAGGCAAGGAGGATTTGGCAATTTCTGCTGTAATTTCCGCCGCGCCTGAAAAAATTGTATTACATTCTGCGCCTGAAAATTCTCCTCTGGCAGAAACACTCATGAAAATATTCGGAGAACATTGCAAGGCTTGCAAAGGCTGTAATATTTGTAAAAACAGTTGAAATATGGGAAAAAATTGATTATAATACAAGATAGGATGTGATTTAATGAAGGCTTATCTTGTGGTAAACAGTTATCTTGTTTCGGAAAAATATAGTGAGCTTAACCGCCTTTTGCAGCATAGCGCTGAAATGAGTGGCATTGAACTTGTTGTTAAAACAAACGGAGAGCTGCTTGGTAACCTCATTTTGGGAGAAAATAAAAACTGTTGCGATGTAGACTTTGTACTTTTTTGGGATAAAGATATAACTTTGTGCCGCATGCTCGAGGAAATGGGTATCAAGGTTTTTAACTCGTCGGCAGCTATTGCAGCATGTGACAATAAAGGTATGACCCATGCAGTGCTCAGCAGAAGCGGCATCAGGATGCCAAAGACCGTTGTTGCGCCTTTGTGCTTTAATAAAGAAAACATGGCAGACGTTGTGAAGAATGCTGCACAAAAGCTGGGTTTACCCATGATCATAAAAGAAAGCTACGGCTCTTTCGGATTTCAGGTTTTCAAAGCTCGCGATATTTATGATGCTGTGGAAATTGCAAACTCAATCAGTCCCAAACAAATGATTTTTCAGGAATATATATCATCTTCGGCAGGACGGGATGTGCGCCTTAACGTGGTGGGAGACAGGGTTGTTGCAAGCATGGAGCGCTTTAATAAAAATGACTTCCGCGCAAATGTAACAAACGGTGGTGCAATGAAGCCTTACACACCCTCAAAGGAAGAGTGCGATATTGCAGTTCAAGCCTGCAAGGTGTTGGGGCTTGACTTTGGCGGTGTGGATTTGCTTTTTGGGCAGGAAGGGGCGCTTCTTTGCGAGGTTAACTCAAATGCACATGTTAAGAATATACTTGACTGCACCGGTGTGAATGTAGCCGATGAAATTTTTGAGTATATAAAGGGAAAAATATGAAAATTTGGCTTGTTTATGACAAATTTGAGGCGGATCGGAACCGCCGCTACATAGATTTTTATTTTGAAAAATGCAAGGAAAAGTGTGTTGATTTAACCCTTGTGATTGTGGAAGATGGTTTAGATTTTTCAAATCTTCCTCAGGTGGCAATAGTGCGAACCATGAATCCGGAGCTGTCGGAAAAGCTTGAGAGCATGGGTGTGAAGGTGTTCAATTCTTCTTTTATAAGCCGCATTGCCAACGATAAGTGGAACACATATTTGTATTTAAAGGAAAAAGGGATTAATTTGCCCGAAACATATCTTGTTACGGAAGAATTTGTGCCGCCCTTTTATCCGGTGGTTTTGAAGCCTGCCTGCGGTAAAGGCGGAAGAGATGTGGAAATTGCGGAAAATTACGAGGCATATGCTGCATACCGTGAAAGAGTGAAGGAAAAAATTATTGCTCAGAGAGTAGTAAGCGATAAGGGAAAGGATTTGCGCATTTACGTTGTGGGCAACAAAATTGTAAAAGCTATGTTAAGGCAGTCTGAAACAGATTTTCGCAGCAACTTTTGCTTGGGTGGAAGTGCAAGTGAGTACGAATTGTCGGCTTGGGAAAAGGAAGAAATCAACCGTGTAATAGCATGCTTTGACATAGGCTACGCAGGGTTGGATTTTATTTTTGATAACGGCAGTATAATATTTAACGAGATGGAGGACGTTGTTGGAGCAAGAATGCTTTATACATATACTGATATCGATATCGTGGATATATATCTTAATTTTATTATTTCACATACAGTTTTAACACAATGAACACAAAAGTAATATATAATGATGTCAAGGGGGTGGGAAAATGTCAATGAAAACGGTGTTTAGCCGTTATGAAATGAAGTTTATAATTACAAAAGAGCAATACGGAAAATTGCTGGAAGGCTTTGGCGATAAAATGGAAATGGATGAGTATAACATAGGCGGCAAGCTTTATACTATTATGAATCTTTACTATGATACTCCCAACAGTGATCTGGTATCAACGGGTCTTAAGCACGAGGATAAATACCGTTACAAAATAAGACTTCGCAGCTACGACCCGGAATATCCCACTGCCTTTTTGGAGATTAAGAAAAAAGTACAGGGGTTGGTAAACAAAAGGCGTACTCTTATGTACATAGACGATGTAAACCCATTTTTGATGGACCATGTGGATGTGCCGGAAAGTAAGATTGTCAAAAGGCAGGTTATAAAGGAGCTGGATGTTATAGCACGCAATATGCCGCTGGAACCTAAGGTAGTGCTGTGCTATGACCGTGAGGCATTTTTTGGGACAAGACCCCAGGACGGTGATTTGAGAGTCACCTTCGATTTTAACATCAGGGCACGGAGGGATGAGCTGGACTTGCGCTTGGGAAGCCACGGAAAGCGAATCTTGGGAGAAGAATTTGTGCTGATGGAAGTTAAGGTAGATAAGTCTGTGCCGTTGTGGCTTTCCAGGCTTATGAGCGAAAATAATGTGCGCAAACAAAGGTTCTCAAAATACGGAACGGAGTTTTCGCAGTATATATTAAGAAAAAAACAGGAGGAAAATGAAAATGTTGGATAATTTGATGAGTATACTTACAGGGGGCTCGGCATCTGAGTCGGCAAGTGTGGGAGAAATTGCTTTTGCCATTGTTCTGAGCTTTGTTATAGGTTTGATTATAGGCTGCGTGTATAAGTTTACACACACAGGCTTTGGCTATTCTCAGTCTTTTGTTATTACACTTATTATGATGTGTACAATTATTTCCCTTGTAATTCTGGTTGTAGGCGAAAATATTGCAGGCGCATTCAGCTTTGCCGGTGCTCTGGCGGTTATACGTTTCAGAATGAGTTTGCGTGAACCAAAGGATATTGCATACGTTCTTTTTGCAACGGTAGAAGGTCTGGCAGTGGGTGCAAGGGCTTACGTTATGGCAGTTTTGGGTGTAGTTCTTTTGGGCTTGTTCATTATCATTGTTACAAAATTCAATCTTTTTGCACCTTCTCACACAACAAAGAAGCTCAAGGTTGTTATTCCCGAAGACTTGAACTACGAAGGTGTATTTGAGCCTGTTCTCACAAAGTACTGCACGAGCTATTCTCTATTAAAGGTTATGAACATTGATCTGGGTACACTTTTTGAACTTGTGTTTGATGTTAAAGTTAAAAAAGGCATTAACGAAAAGGAATTTATGGACGAACTCCGTACACTTAACGGAAATCTTAAAATAAGCCTTTCGCTGGCAAGCGATTTGGCAGATTAATGATATAAATTAAAAGAGGGGATGTAAAAATAGTCCAGACCGCAAAAAGGCATAAACAGAAGCTAAAAGGCACCTAAGCGCCTTTAAAACTCTTAAATTCTTATCAATGTAGGAAACCATCGCTAAAATGCGATGGTTTCCTCTTATTTTTATGCCTTTTTGCTATCGACAAACCTCACCGCTCGCAGTACCCTTGTACAGCTTCGGGCAAAGCTCAAACGCGGGGCGGACACCGCGTTTTCATTCGGTTTGTCAATTCTGAACAATTTTCCCTATCCCCTTTCGGCATCCATATGCATGATAGATACAATGTGTTTACCAGAAAATCCTTCAAATGAAATTAAATCCGTATTTACAGCACGGAGGACTCAGATAAGATGAATGAAACAAATCATAACCACATTGCTAATGAATATGATTGACGTGATGAAGAAATTTATTGTTATTTATCAAACGATACCAATTGCTATTTCAACCAAAAGTGCAACAATGACTACCAGCGCAGAAATAATAAATCCATGTATCATTGGTTTGATGCCTGCTTCTTTCATGCTTGAAAAGGAAGTATTAAGACCGATGGCAGCTAAAGCGCACACCATTAAGAATTTACTTGCTGACTTTGTTATGGACACCACTGCTGTGGGGATTGGGAAAATACTTGCCACAATAGACATGGCAAGGAAACCCAGGATAAACCAGGGGAATATCTTGGTGATGCTGAAGTTTGCTTTCAACTCGCTTCCGTTTTGACCGTTGGCAAGCGCTTCCTTGCGCTTGAGGTGCAGTTGCACAAGAGCAAAGATGATAACTGTGGGAATAATAGCAAGAGTTCGGGTAAGCTTTACCATAGTGGCAAAATCGCCTGCACCCTCGGAAAAGGCATAGCCCGTGGCAACAACGGAGGATGTATCATTTACGGCGGTTCCTGCCCAAATACCAAAGGCTTGGTCGGTCATGCCAAGTGCTCTGCCCATAATTGGAAAAAGAACTATCATTGCCATATCAAAAATGAAGGTTGCAGACATTGCGTAAGCAACATCGTTGTCGTCGGCATCAATAGTGGGGGCAATGGCGGCGATTGCAGAACCTCCGCATATTCCAGTTCCGGCAGATATGAGGTTGGAGAGCTTCCAATTTAGTCCCAATGCCTTGCCGATAAAATATCCGCCACCGAAGCAAGTTAACAGTGTGAATATCATAACAATAAGAGACATTTTTCCAACGTTCAGAATGGTTGTAATATTAAGCGACAATCCAAGTAAAATAATTGCAAATTTTAATATCTTTTTTGAAGCGAATTTCAACCCTGTGGCAAATATATTTGTTTTTTTGACAAAACCGTTTAAAAACATACCCATAAACATGGCAATAACGGCAGAACCTATTAAATGAATAGGGAGCAGGCTTTCAAGCCAACATGCCAGAAATGCAACTCCGACAGATAAGATAATTCCCGGGAAAATTTTCGAAACTTTCATAAAACAAACTCCTGAAATTTATTTTTTCTGCTTGATTATACCTTGAAAGCGCGATAAAATCAAATTATCAATTTTTATCACATGATAATTTTAAATAATCGGAGGAAATATGTTAGATTACAGGGTTTATACTTTTCTCACACTTTATGATGAGATGAATTACCGCAGAACAGCAGATAAGCTTAATATGACACAACCCGGAGTTACGCAGCACATCCACTATCTTGAGAATTATTATGGTGTTAAGCTGTTTGAATATGACGGACGCGTGCTCTCGAAAACAAAAAATGCTGAATATTTAAAGAGGTATTTTGATAACACAAAAGCAGAAGAAAAAGATGTTCGCCAAATCTTTACAGGAGATGATAAAATTAATATTAATATAGGAGCCACAAGAACCATAGGAGAATTTGTTATTGTGCCTGAAATCCGTTCTTTTTTAAGCTCGCCAAAACATAACCTGGAGCTTATCATTGACAATACAGAAGTTCTTTTACATAAGCTTGAACATTCTGAAATTGATTTTGCAGTTGTTGAAGGTGTTTTCGACAAATCAAAATATGGTTACCACCTTTATAAAGAGGAAAAGTTTGTGGGAGTTTGCGCTAAAAGTCATCCGTTTGCAAACAAGAGTGTTATGCTTGAAGACACCTTTGACGAAGATCTTGTTGTAAGAGAAGCTTTTTCGGGAACAAGAATGCTGCTTCAGAATGCGGTATCTGACAGAGGTTTTTCTTTTGAAAATTTCAGACGATGCACATCGGTTAATAATTTTTCGGTAATATGTGACCTTGTTGCAAATAACGGTGCAATAACATTTGCCTATAACCCTATATCCCGTTGCCGTGATGATCTTACGACTTTTACAGTAAAGGATTTGCAAATCAACGGAGAATTTAATTTTGTTTATTGTAATGAGCATATTGCGCGGAAGAAAATAGAGCTGATTTTTCCGTGTGAGAACCTTTGCAAAAAGCCTCTGTGAGAGCGAAAAACGGTAGAGAACTTTGAAAAACGACTTGTTTCGGCGAGTCGTTTTTTGTCGAGGTGACAGGACTCGAACCTGCGGCATCTTCGCCAAAGGCGCCACATTGCGGTGCCCAAAATTATTTGCTCCGTTTGTCGTATAAATTTGACCGCTACGGAAGACATTCTCGCTTAATCATCCGCAGGATGCGCTCGGATTTCTTGCCCAAAGCTCGCGCAGCGCGCTTGCCTTGTGAGCAAATAAAAAGAGCACGTATTCTTACGTACTCTTTTGGTCGAGGTGACAGGACTCGAACCTGCGGCATCTTCGCCAAAGGCGCCACATTGCGGTGCCCAAAATTATTTGCTCCGTTTGTCGTATAAATTTGACCGCTACGGAAGACATTCTCGCTTAATCATCCGCAGGATGCGCTCGGATTTCTTGCCCAAAGCTCGCGCAGCGCGCTTGCCTTGTGAGCAAATAAAAAGAGCACGTATTCTTACGTACTCTTTTGGTCGAGGTGACAGGACTCGAACCTGCGGCGTCTTCGCCAAAGGCGCCTCCTTGCGGTACCCAAAATTATTTGCTCCTTTCGTCGCATAATTTTGACCGCTACGGAAGACATTCTCGCTTAATCATCCACCGGATGCGCTCGAATGTCTTACCCAAACCTCGCGCGCTGCGCACTTGCTTTGTGAGCAAAGAAAAAAGAGTGCACCCAATAAGTACACTCAATCTGGTCGAGGTGACAGGACTCGAACCTGCGGCGTCTTGCTCCCAAAGCAAGCGCGCTACCAACTGCGCCACACCTCGTCATATAAAAATATCACGGTAGCCCGCTTTCGCGCGCTTCCGTTTGCGGTGCCCGGCATCAACTGCCCTTTCGGTTGTTGCTTGCCGACCTCGGCACAACCCTGCACCCTCGCTCAATCGTCCACCGGACGTGCTCGGGTTCGGTTCCAACTGCGCCACACCTCGTCATATAAAATTGTCACGGTAGCCCGCTTTCGCGCGCTTCCGTTTGCGGTACCCTCGTTATGCCGATAATCGGGTAACGTATAAATTATATCTTATGAAGGTGAAAAAAGCAAGGTATTTTTTTTTGTTTTTTTAATATGCATTTATAAGGTGATTTTATGTATTATGTGGGGCAATTGGTAAAAAAGAAAAAGCTTTTTCAGAGGTCATTTGCTGTAAACGGTAACAATATTTTAATTACCGACACAAGACGCAGTAAAAAGAAGTTTTTAAAAAAAGGTATAAAAAATGTGGTTTTTACAGATGAAATTAGGGAAGATGAAACGTTTGCACCTGTGTTAAGGCAAATGTATGCTTACGACAAGACCTTTATAGAAGAGTTCCTTGAACGTATGATTGTACACATGGTGAGGTTTTTAAAAATGGAAATGCCCCTGGAAGAAATATGCATCTTTTCATCCCGGCATGAAGCCGTGGCAAGTAAGTTTGCAAAAATGGTTACCGTCGTGGGGGAAGGTGAGGACAAAACCGTTGATGGAATAAGTGTGCGGTATGTGAAAAAAATCCGCTCGTTGCCTGCTTTGGCAATTGTTAATTCAAACGAGCAGGCATCCCTTCTATGGGGCGTTCCCTGCATAAATCTAAGCGAATATGCTGAGAAGGCAAAAAATGCAACCACATGGGAAACCATGAGCTTTAAATGTAGTCTTTTCACTTTTGAAATCAGTGCTGCAAGCATTATTTATCTCATTAAAACAGGTGCTGAGTTTGACTATGAACTTACGTCCTTGAGAAAAAAGTCTCCCACATTATTGAGTTTTTGTTGACTGGATTACAATTGTGGTATAAAATATATGTGTGATAATATTGCTTTTGGAGTGATAGTTTGGCTAACGCATATATTTTGGTTGTAATGGGAATATTGTGCGCCAAGGTGGCAGGCTTTCTTCGTGATGCGGTTTTTGCATCACACTTCGGAACGGGAGTGGAGTCTGATATCTATTTTCAGATTTTTGGTATAGCCAGCCTTATTTTTACTGCGGTGGGCAGCGCCCTTTCAACACTGGTAATAAAAAACATAAATAAATCGGAGTATACCCAAGAGGGTGGACAGGAAAAGTATGCCGCTCATTTTACAAGGCAGATTTCGTCTTTAATAATAGGCATAACAGTTATTTTGTACATTCTGTCAAAACCTATGGTAAGGCTTTTGCTCCCCGGGCTAGACGGAGCGGATTTTGACCTGGCAGTTCAGATTATGTATATAATGTTGCCCAGCTTTCTTTTTATATGTATTGCTTATATAATGAGTGGGTTGTTACAGAACAGAAGGGTGTTTTTTACTCCGTCGATTATGAGTCTTCCCTATAACGTAATAGTTATATTGGTGCTGTTTTTGGGCATAAAAGACATACGGTTGATTAGTTTGGTTACAACCTTTGGTTGGTTTTTGCACATTGTAATACAGCTACCAGATTTTTACCGTAAGGGTTATAGCTTTTTTGTGTCTGCAAAAGGCATTGCCGCAGGTCGCGAAAAGGATAATGTTACAGAAACTGTGCTTATTTTTATATCGGGGCTCATGCTCCAGCTGTGTTTTATGACGGACAGGATTTTTGCCGGCAGCAATGCAGGGCTGGTTTCCACCTTAAGCTATGGCAGTAACCTTTTTATAACCTTTTCGGGTATGTTTGTTGTTGCGATGAGCTCAGTGGTCTTTCCCGCCATAAGCCAGAACTACGAACACGGCGAGATGGATTATGTGCGCGAACTTATTCGTTACATGATAAAGCTTATGGTTTCCATTTTTGCCTTTTACCTTATTGTTGTGGTATTTTTCGGAGAGTTTGCGGTGTCGCTTATTTATGAACGCGGTGCTTTTACCCACGAGGATACGGTAAGTGTGGCATTGGCATTTGCCATTTACTCCTTTGCAATTTTCGGTTACCTGGGGCAGAATGTTTTAAACAAGCTCTTTTACATTGCAGGAAAATATAAAATAACAGTCCTTGGTGCCATTGTTGTTGTAGCGGTCAATGCTGTTGTGGATTGTTTTTTTGCGCCTCGTTTCGGCATTTACTTTGCGGCGGCATCTTCAACGGTTCTTTTGAACCTGTACACTGTTTTTGTGGCAATAAAACTTAAAGACATTATCGGCAAGTATATAACTAAGGAGCTTTTGGTAACCCTGGGCAAGGTGGCATTGTCGAGCGGTGCGACAGTTGCCTTCATAGCTTTATGGCAGGCATTTGCTCCCGATGGGGTTACTTCGGGCATGGGGCTGTTTGTTCCGTTGGGTATATCCGTTTTGGTATATGCCGTTTTCATGGGCATTACAGGTGTTATAAAGGATTTGTTTACTACACCCTTATCCAAGCTTAAATAAGAAAGGACAATACAATGAAAGACAACCGTAAGGAATTTATATTTGTAATAGGTAAAAGCGAGGGCATGGACCGCGAGGCAATGCTGGAAGGCTTTAACAGCTTGGTAGAACAGCAGAAGGCAATAAAGGATGAAAGCACATATACACTTGTGTTTTTTAACGATGCACATAAGGCTGCAAGGATCACAAAGCCTGTAAAGTCTATGCGTAAATACAATTTGAATAATTATATCCATAAGAAGGGCAGTTGCTTGTATGACGCAATTGGTCACACAATGGAAGGCGTGGGAGAGATTCTTGCCGAAACAGATGAATCGGAAAGACCGTGTCAGGTGTGCATGATTATTATTGGCTTGTCTGACGATGCAAGCACGGTGTACGAGTATTCTGTGGTGGACGAGATGATTAAAACACAGAAATATATATACAAATGGGACTTTGTGTTCTACGGCGACGGAAACACAGCCTTTGACATCAATAAGGGCGGAAGCATTGCAGACGTAAAGAAGATGTTTAAAGAAATAAGCGATTATATGACAAGCATAAGATAAAATGTTTTGCACTTAAAATTTTACCAATGGGCATGTCCCATTGGTAAAATTGTTTTTTATGTAATAGGAAATTGCGTAAAATAAAAAAGTGTGATAAAATGAAGAATAGTTAAAAAATCGCATACAAATAAAGGGGTAGTGCAGCCCCTTAGCGAGGATTAA
>CAZRZU010000026.1:0-19747 GCA_964604615.1 uncultured Oscillospiraceae bacterium | reverse complement strand
TATGCGGATGTGGCGGAATTGGCAGACGTGCCAGATTTAGGTTCTGGTGCCCATGGCGTGCAGGTTCAACCCCTGTCATCCGCACCAAAAAGAAGAACTGCCCTTTTGGGGCAGTTTTCTTTTTGAACCAGACAGGGGTTGAAGCTCAAGGAGGCACGAGGCGTAAAGCAAAACAATCCGGTGAATTGTTTTGTAGCCGAGTGGTGCGCATCATCAGCTCGGTGCCAAGCCGAGGGATGACAAGCAGTGCAGATTACAAAGTAATATGCCCCCTGTCATCCGCACCAAAAGCAAAAGCACTGCCAAAAGGCGGTGCTTTTGTTGTATAACAATCGAGACCGGGCATTTTGTAAACATTTACAATAATATATGCAACATTATCCAATATGATAGAAGCCTTGTAGCTGATATAATTAACTTTGGATATTAATACGTTGTTAATAATTTTTTGTTGTATATATATATAGAAATGAGGGAAAATGATGAAAAAAACAATTAGCGCTGTTCTTATCTGCATGATGGTAATTTCTTTGCTGACAGGCTGTGTAAACAAAAAGGAAAAGGTCACAGCAGTGACAGATGTTATTTACATAGGCACTCACGGTGTAGGTGATGACCCCCGATGGAGAAACCCTGTTACCGGTGAATCCTATATGACCTATGCAAGAGAACAGGCAGGACGGAAAGCGCTGGATGTTGTCCATGATAAATACGGTGTGGACATACAATGGAAAACCTGGCCCAATTCCTCCACACAGGATTGTTTGCAGAGCGTTCTTGCAGGCGACCCGTTTTGTCATCTGGCGAATATATCCACAGGTAGTCTTGCCAATGTTTTGGGGCAGAACGTGCTCCAGACCTTGGAAAATTACATAGATATTTTCCGGACACCTGACACAGAGTGGATGCTGAGACCTGAGTTTTACGGCAGTTATTATTTCTTCTCTCCTGACCCGGCTGTAATAACAGACTGGCCCTTATGCTATAATGCCACCATGATAGAAGCTGTTCCCGACTTAAGGGACGAAAACGGAAACACACTTTATCCGTACACCTTATATAAGCAAGGGAAATGGACCTGGAGTGTTTTTACGGATTACCTTGAGAAAATACAAGCATTTTACAAGGGAAAGAAGGCTGCAAACGGCAGAGAAATAGTTCCCTTTGATACAAACTACATGCATCTTTTGCAGATGGGACTGCATTCCAACGGTGCGCATATATATGACGGCAATACCTTGGGTATAGATACTCCTCAGGGAATTGAAGCGGCAGAGTACCTTATTGATCTAATGCAAAGAGGACTTATTTGTTGCAGTGCTGCTGAATACGGCAAGAGCAATGCCAACGGTAACTCCAGCACTAACAACACCTTTGAGGCAGGCGCCAGTGTTTTCATGAACGCTGCCAGATGGAGAATGGGCGGAATAGGCGGTACCCTTGCTGAAAGAGGTGAGAGCATGGGCATTATATTCTTCCCCAGAAGCGACAGGATTCCTTACAGCGGAGATTATGTACAGGGTGAAACGGAATACAGTGTGCCTGTTCCTGCAGTGGACAGCATGGCAGTGCTCAAGGGCTTTTCTGAGGATGAGTCCAGGCTGGCAATCAATGCCTATGTGACATACAACATTGAGCTTTACAAAAATCTTGCCAATGTTAACTCCATAACAGAATACCGCGAGGCAATGATGGAGACAGATGCATTAGGCTACGGAATAGACATTTTCCATCCTGAAATAGGTGACGGAAATCTTGAAATTTTCAGAGCAATGAGCGAAATGATGTGTAACGAAACAGGGGAGATAATGAATCTTTTCGGTCCGTACAGCATGGAAATTTTCGGGAAGGCTGTGTACGGGCTGGACGGCTCGCCCTCGTATACGGTTGCTCTGAAATCAAAAATCGGCGGGATTTATGACAGGATAGCCTCTGTGTCTGATGCATTGAAGTCTGATGAGGCGATAGACAATGTTGCGCCGGGCATAAATCAGGTTAATTATAACGTTCCCATTGTGTTCCCGGAGAATACATCACCCCAGGCTATAAACTGGAGCGAAATTTTTGTTATAGGCGACAATGTGGACGGAACTTATGAGTTTAAAAGAGAAGGTAATGAATTTCTTTTGAAGGCAAATCCGCCTGCGGAAAGTGACGCTGAGCATGAATACGAAAAAGGCAAGCTGAAAATTGATGTATCAGCTGTGGATTTTACCAAGGCGGGAGAATATGCCGAGGGAGTATGCGTTACAGCGACAGACAGGCGCTCAAATACTGCGGAAAAGAAATTCAACGTTTATATTTACGACGAAACAAACCGTGTGCCGCCTGTGTTGGTGCTTAAGGAAAAGCTTCCCTCACTTGCCCTTGAAACCGATACCTCTGTTGTAAAATGGGCTGAGCTTTTTGTGGAAAAGGCAGAGGATATAAACGGTATTAATCTTATGGCATTTGTGAGCGCTGATGTAACAGAGCTGGATGTGACGAACAAGGGTGTATACCCCGTAACTATTTATGTGAAAGATTTTGCAGGAAACATAACAGAGGTTGACACCTTCATTGAAATTAGTTAAAGTAAAAGCATGAGGTGAAAAAATGAAAAGGTTTGCAGCATTGGCATTGGGGTTTTTGCTTTTGGCAAACAGTGTTTTTGTGCCAAAGCAGGTGAAAGCGGAGGATTTGAACGTGTGGAAGTTTGATTTTGGTGCAGAGGGTACAACAGCCGAAAAGGGCTATGAGCTTGTAACACCCCATATGCATGTGATAAATAACGAAAACAGAGAATACGGATTTATAGGCACAAACGAAAAGGATTACCGCTTGAACGGAGGCCGCGTTGACGGTTTTATACAGCAGAAGGGACAGGTTATTGACCTTGTTGCCACAAAAAACGGCATTGGCTCTCTTGGTATTAAGGACAAAACCGTTACGGATTTTAACAGCGGTGATTACTACCCTGTGCGTTTTGCCCTGAAGGTGCCCGATGAAACATATTACAGGGTAAAGGCAACCGTTACCACTCTTGACGACAAAAAGGGTGCAACTGCATCTTTGTACACCGAGCGCAAGCATCCCATCTTTACCAAAAAGAGCATAGCCCCGGGCGAGGTTGTGGAAGCGGAATTTACGGTACGTGTTACACCTGTTTACTATGAAAAGTCCGACCCTCAAGGTCTTATTGGCGACGGATATGTTAATGTGTGTCTTTTAGGTGAAAACACAGCGCTTGCAAAGGTGGAAATCAAGCAGCTTGAGTCTGCTCCCACGTTGTGGATTCTGGGGGATTCCACCGTTACCGACGGCGGAGGGGTGCTGCCTTTCTTCCCGCTTCAGAACTACACAGGTGTGGGTACGGCTACAACAAAGTATCTGCCCGAAAGCATAGCCATGGTAAACGAGGGCGAGGGCGGTTTGTCAGCAGGCGACAACAGCCATTTCAATACTGTTAAGTCAAGGCTTAAGGCAGGGGATTTCCTGTGGGTTGAATATGGACACAATCATAAAACCGACGGTGCAGAGGGCTACAAAAACTGCCTTGGAAAATATTACGATGCGTGCAAGGCTGTGGGGGCGACACTTATTCTTGTGGGCCCCATTGACAGAATTAACTGGTATGACGCATCAATAAATAAGTGGAACTCGTCCCTTAAGGCATTTTCCGATGCGGCTAAGGCATTTGTGGATGCAAAGCTTAAGGAAAATCCTGAGGATAAAATTGCATTTGTGGACCTTAATGAGCCAAGTCTCGAATGGTTTGGCAAAATTACCGAAAAAGGTGTTGTTGACTCGGTTGAAGTTACAAACGAAGCACGTCTTGTGAATTTTTATTTCCAGTGTGCTCCCGGTGCAAAAGATGTTGACCACACCCACCCCAATGATGCAGGGGCGGAAAATCTTGCCTATTTGTTTTTTGAAAATGCAGACTGCAATACATATCCGGCTTTAAAGCCGCTTCTTGCAAGATATAATAACAACAAAGCCGAAGAACCAAATTTGGTGGATGCTGAAATTGTAAACATGGGTTATCCTGCTAACGAGGCATGGCCTGTTTACAGTGTGGGTACCAGCTATGACTACCCCCTTGTTATTACAAGGGTGAATGTTACCCCTGACAACAGAATTGAAAGCCTTACCTGCAAGCTTCAGGATAAAAACCTTCTTACAAGCTATGGGGCAGGCTTTGTTGAAATAAACTCTGTTACATACCAAACCACAATTGAAAGCCATATTGATAACTCAGCTGCAAATAACGGCAGTGTATACACGGTGAAGTTTGCCGAGGATAATATGCCTTATCTTGAAAACGGAAAGGATACCTCCTTCCGTGCATATATGGCAGGTGTTGACATGGAAGACAACGACAAAATGCTGGAGGGTGCGGTATATTCGGCTGACTACACTCCCATGGAGATAGGCGCATACATTGTTCCCGGTCCCGACGGTGAAGAAGAAAACTTTGACTACTACGGTTATAACACCCTTACGGGAAGCGGTGACTGGTTCGTAGGTGGTAGTGCAGCACATGAACTGAAGCTGGGAGGAGAAAGCGGCGGAAAGTGTTATGCTCATATAAAGGTAATGCCTTCATCCAACAACAGCTCCTTTACATTAAACCGTAGCTTGCAGAACATAAGCGGCGGCATAACCTCAAGCGGACGATATCTTTTCAGTGTGGAATTTAAGACAGAAGAGGAGTCCGCAGGAGGTCTTGTATTCCAGCTTGCAAACGGCTGGAGAAATTCGTCGCCCTTTGTTTTAGGGGACTCACTTACACTGTTTGAGGTTATGTGCGACGGAAGTGTGAAAGTGGGCGGCAAGGTAATAGGCAGTGTAGACAAAGCTTCGTGGGGAAGTGTAAAGTGTGTTCTTGATGTTGATGCAGCACTTCTGATTGCATCTGTTGACAATAAAGAAGAGCATGTGTTCAGCTTGCCTCAATACGAGAGCTTTAAAACACCTCAGACATCTTCGTTGAATAATTTTGTTATAAGCACAACAGGTGGCAATGCATCTGTTGACATGAAGCTGGCAAACCTTGTGTGCGCACAATACAATCTTTACGACAACATAAAAACCACACTCACACTCTCAAGCCAAGATAATGGCGGCAGAGCAGGCGAGTTTGGAAGTGTTTATGTTGGATATGACGGACAGACAGCTGCCACCGTGAATGCAGGTGATTTTGTTACGGCAGTTGCAAAGCCCACAGCAAACGGACGGTTTTTGGGCTGGTATATGGATGGAGTGCTCTATGATACAAATGAAGAGGTTACGTTGAGAATGTACAAGGATGCAACACTTACGGGCATTTTTGCACAGCAAACACCTGCAAGCGATGTTGTTATCAATTATGTTGATAAGAGCGGCAAAAAAATAAAGGAAAGCGATATTGTAAATGTCAACGAAAAGGGGCAGGCACTTCATGAGGAAATGTCCTTTGGAATAGCCCAAAGCCATAAAGCTGTTATCATAAACGAAAACGGCGGATACTATGATGTGTATTTCTTCAGCCATGGAACATGTGAGAGCATTGACTCCTTAGGCAAAAAGGGCAGTAACGTTATAGACCTTGTTTTTGACTATGACGGAGCATACTTTGAATATGAGGACTTTGAAAAAGTGGAAAACACATGGGGCTTTACAGGCGAGGCTATGAAAGGCGACGGCTGTCTTGAGCTTTTGACGGGTGTGGGCACAAATAACAGAACAAGCTCTGTGAAAAAAGTAGATGATAAAATATCACAGTGTAAAAATCTTACCGTGAGATTTGACTGGAGAAATACCGTTGACACAGGTAAGGGCAGAAGCTCATCCTTTGACCTTCTTGATGAAAAGGGAAATTACATATTCTCCATAAATGCAAAGGGCAAAAGCGGCATTGACTACGGGGTTGGCAGGTTTGCCGATACTGTAATTTCTTCAAATTGGTCAGGGGTGAATGATTGGTATAAAATTGTTCTTACAATGGACTTTGAAAAGGGCATGCTTTCAGGAAGCATTACAAACAAAAACACAGGCGGTGTAATTGCTATAGAGCCATCAAAGATTGATGCTGAAAACCTTGCCGTAATAAGCGCAACCTACGGCTATTCCTCGGCAGGTCAGCAGCTTGATAATTTTGGCTTCCGTGATGACGGTAAAACCATGGTGAAAAGTGAAATTGTAAAAAGTGAAGACGGGGTGGTAACAGTTAAGCTTCAAAGCGGCAAGGGCGGAAAGTTCTGCCTTGTTACATCCTCCTACAAGGAGGATAAGCTTTTGAGGGTTGTCACAAAAAACGTTACCCTGGAGGAAGCTTTGCCCAAGGAAATTACCGTTGATACTGCCACAGAGGGCAGGGTAGAGGTTTGGCTTACAGCTGTTGATTTTTAAACTGCAAAATTAAAAGGGATGTAAAAATTCCTTAAGTAAAAACAAAAGACCGGTTTGGGACTGTCCCGAAATGGTGTTCATATTCTTAATAACCCTGGTTTTTTGTTAACTAAAAATTTAAGAAATGCCGTCTTTAAGCTGTGCAACCTTTCGTATTTTGCGGGAAAAGCCGTTGGGGCTTTCCTCAGGACCTAAAAGCGACGGGGCAATCGCATCAGGTATTGTTTCGATTGTTATGCGATCAAAAATAATTCCTGCATCAACACGGTAAACATAAATATCGTGCCAGCCGGGTGTGGGGACATTGATTGAAAAGCATATGGGCTCCACCATGTGCATTATTACGTCTTTCCACTTTCCGCCTGTTGTGCTGTTGCCCTCTAAAATAACCGGAGCAGAGTTATCTATACCCACAGCCACGTTGCACGTGCGTGCCGAACCGTCGTCGTTTACACCTTCATTAAGTGAAGGGGTACGGTAAAGACAGCCTTTAAAGGTGCCCTGTGATGTAAAGTAAACACGGTAGCAAAGAGCGGCGGAGTCTTTTATGTGAGGAGCTTTAACGCAGGGCGCCCGGAAGGGAAGTGCGCTCATGGAATTTTTGTGTCTGCCCACGTTTTCAAAAACCTGCCAGAAGCTTCCGTCGCTGCCTGTAATGCTTTGGGTAAAGTGCTCGCTTTCTATGACAACCTTGCCGTTTGCCTCAACGTACGTTTTTTCCTTGGGGGCAATCTTGGTTACCGTTGCAACAACGGGAACAGAGCCTACCTTGGCATTGTTGTTGTAAATTTCAATTTCGCAGTTTTGAGAGGTTGTCAACCGTGCAAAGTTTACAGAAACTATTACCCTTTCCTCATTTGCAGTCTCGCCTTCAGTTTTGGAGAGCACAACCCACCCTGGGGCATTCAGTGACCATTTTTCAGTCTCCTTGCCCTTGGCAAAAAGGTCTATGAAGCATTCATTCTGTGCGTTAGAGTCAAAGCGGAGGGGAGCATTTTCTGCACTGTAACCTAAGCCTTCACCTATTTCGCAGCTTTTGTAGCATCTGTCGCGGACTAAAAGCACACCTTCGTTCATATTGTAATAGGAAACAGGGTGGTCATAGTTAATAACCCTTTCCCATTTGTTAGATTTTATTGCCCAGAACTCCTTTTGTCTTGCTGCAATTCTTTCGCGGGCACTTTGGGAGAGGACAGCATAAATTTCTGCACCTGAATACCTTCCCTCGGATGCACACATGTTATTTTTCCAAAGGTAAACATATTCCTCTGCCACATCACGGTAGGAAAGAACATGGTAATATATCTGCTGGTAAAATACGTGGCGGTATTCGGGGGAAAGGGCAGAATAAATTTCAGTTAAAGTATCTGCCATTTCGTTGCACTTATTTACAAGCCGCATCCCTTCGTCACCCTCTCCTGTTACACTGAAAGGGTAAAGCATGTCCGAGGAAAAATAAGTGTTATTAACATCAGAGGGATTTTCATGACCGAAAAATTCAGCCTTCTTTATGCCCGAGAGTCGGTAAAACTCGGTTGCAACACGGGCAATTGTTTTTGCTGTTGCTTTGTCAACTCCGTAATCGCGCATAGCATGCCTGACTAAAAATCCATTTTTAATGTTGTCTTTGGCTGTTATGTCCCAAGCCATGTTAAGAAACAGCTCTGTAACCATATCGCCGGGCTTGATGTCGCCTACGTTTAATATCCAGTATGCCTTTGCACCTGTGTCATAGGCGCGCTGCATCTGATGAGCCATGTAAAACATCTGGCAGGAGTTGAGCCACAGATAGCTTTTTGGCGAATACCAGCTCCAGTAGGAAGAATGGTAGTATACACCGCAGCCTCCGCTTCGGGAAGCCTCAAAAACAGTAGGTGTCTGGCGGAGATTTCCGTAATTGTCCTCTGCCCACATGAGCATTACATCCTCGGGAATATGATGCCTGAGTCCTTGGTTGTAAATGTCTGCCATCCCCTTGTAGGGGATGAATACCTGGGCAACAGCTGTTTCGCTGCCGTAAACCTCTTTTATGAGCTTGCGCTGCTCATTTATTACATCTTTCATCATTTCAGCCTTGCTGTTTTTGTACAGGTGAAGATTGTCGGTTTCCGCATCTCCGTCGTGTATGCCTCGGATGCCTAATGCCAGGATGCTTTCAAAATTTTTGTTTGTTTCAAGGCGCTCCTTCCAGTAGCCAAGAATAGCATCCTTGTTTTGTGTGTAGTCAAAGGAGCCGTCGTCGTTCCATATGTATTCGGCTTTGTGCTTTTCCTTGAACTCGCCCCATTCGGAAACATTGCAGCGAAGCATCATTTCACAATGGGATGATGCCATAATTATTCCGTACAGGCTGGCTTCCTTGGCATTTATGGGGATGCCTGCATCGTCCTTTGCCATGTTGAATGCCGTTGTGCCCTCATGCATTGCAGGCCACAGGGTGTTTGCCCTTAACCTGAGCATAAGTTCAAAAACATGGCGATAAAGATTCACATCCGGTGTACCCTTGTGGGTAGGAAATTTAAGCTTTGCCCAGCTGATAAGACATTCCTCATCGTTTATAAAAATGCCGCGGTATTTTACATTGGGACCCAAATCTTTAAAAGCAGAGGTAAAGTTAACCGTAATTTTATTTTTAACAGTAACGGGAGCATCGCTGAACCAATACCAGGGAGAAACACCGATTTTTTCACTTAAACAATAAATGCCGTAAATGGTTCCCCGGGCATCGCTGCCTGCAATTACAAGGGAATTGTCCACCTGCTTTATGACAAAGGCTTCCCATTTTCCACGTATTTCTTCCGCTTCGGGAAGCTTGCCGTCGGCTATCATGGCATTTATAATTTTGCTGTGGCTTATGGAGCCAACAATTATGCCGTCTCCAAAGTATTTTAACTGAGGGGTTTTGTCATATTCGGCAGCTTTGAGCCTTTCGGACCTAAGAAGTGCATTGTCCGCAAAAAGCGAGGAAACCCTATTGTAGCTGACTGAGCCTGTTACCATGGCAATGTCCTGGCGCAAATCTCCCACCGCACGGTAAATCTGAGCATAGCTCCGCTGTGAAATGCAAGCCTCCCCATAGGAGCTGTCCATCACAATGTCAGCGGTTTTTGTTCCGTCGTAGATAACAAAGTCTGTTGTGTTCATTTTGTATGCACCTCCGCATTATGAAAGGGTAAATAAAATTAATAATGTTTACCTTTATTTTAGGGCATATTTCACACCTTGTCAATTTGAAAAAAGAGATATTTACATTGACTAAACTTACTTGTAATGGTACTATTTTAATTAGGATTTATTTGAAAAACATGCAAAGTAAACGGGGGTATATTTAGCTGTGACAAGACAGGTGTTAAATTTTAATACACTTTGGTTATATTCGCCCAAGGACTACGAAAATGCAAACCTTAAAGAGTTTGACGACAGCAGCTTTGAAAAGGTAAGCATACCTCATGCCAACACTGTTTTAACAGAACACAAGGGCGGCGAAAAAAGCTTTTTGGAACAGATAGAGTCTTACAGGTTTGTAAGCTGGTACAGACGGCATTTTACACTTGGTAAAGAATGGTGCCAAAAAAAGCTTTTTGTAAATTTTGAAGGTGTGGCAACTGCTTGCGAGGTTTATGTAAACGGCAAGCTTGCCTGTGAGCACAAGGGTGCATATACACCCTTTGTTGTTGACATAACAGACTGTGTGGTTTTTGGCGAGGACAATGTTCTTGCAGTGAGAGTAGATTCCACAAAAAGAAGTGATATACCTCCCGAGGGCGGCAATGTGGATTATTGCCTTTTCGGAGGCATTGTGCGTAATGTGACAATGACAATTACAAATGAAGTATACATAAAGAACGTATTTATTACAACCCCAACAGTAACAAATGAAGCGGCAACAGTAAAAGCGGAGGTTGTTACTTCGCAGAATGAGGATTATGAGGTAATAATTATTGATTCAGAAGGCAACATAGTTGCAGCAGGAAAGGATGAAATAGCTGTTAAAAACCCGCATCTTTGGGATGTTGACGACCCGTATCTTTACAAGCTTTCGGTAAAGCTTAAAACAGGGGATGAATATACAACACACTTTGGCATAAGGCAGTTTGAATTTGTAAATTCGGGCTTAAGGCTTAACGGAAAGCTTATAAAGCTTATGGGCATAAACCGTCATGAGCAGTGGCCGTGGATAGGTCGTGCCGTGCCTGACAAGCTTCAGGCAAGAGATGCCGACATGATAAAGCAAACAGGCTTTAATGCGGTGCGGTGCTCCCACTATCCTCAGTCACCTGCGTTTTTGAACCGATGCGACAGCATAGGGCTTATTGTTTTTGAAGAAGCGCCCGGTTGGCAGCATATCGGCGATAATGCCTGGCAGGAAATATATAAGGAAAATATCCGTGAAATGATAACAAGGGACTTTAACCATCCCTCCATTTTTTCCTGGGGTGTGAGGGTAAACGAATCAGATGATAATGATGCATTGTATGCTGAAACTAACAATCTTGTCCATTATCTTGACCCCACAAGACCCACTCACGGAGCACGCAGGCAGGACACCTACGAAAAGAGCACCTTCTACGAGGATATTTACACCGCTCACTATATATACCCACAAGAGCCTGTACACACTCCCTTTCTTGTTACGGAGCACTCCTGGGATTGCTGGGGTAACGGTTACGGCTGTCCCTGGGCAGGTGACGAACAGGCACTTGCTTTTACAAAGGATTTTGCCGACAAGGTTAACTACTATTATGCCAATGAAAACTGCGCAGGTGGATTTGCCTGGAGCATGTTTGACTATAATAACGAGGTCAACTACACAAAAACAAACAATGTTTTTTACAGCGGAATTTATGACATTTTCCGTCTGCCCAAAATGGCGGCAAATCTTTACATTTCACAAAAGGATGCATCAAAGCACGGAGCAAATATTTACATTGCAAATTACTGGGACGATGACGCAAAGCCCATAACGGTAAACCATGTTTCGGGAGACATTGCTCAGGGCAGCGATAATATTGGTGAAGCCTTGGAAGGCGACAGCTTTTGTGTTACTGTTATGAGTAACTGCGACAGGGTGGAGCTTTATATTAACGGCATAAAGGTTGAAAAAGAGCCTGTAAGGCAGTATACAGCTCTGCCGCAGCCCTTCTTTGTGTTTGAAAATGTTAAATACGAGGAAGGCGAGGTTGCCGCTGTGGGATATATTGACGGCATTGAGGCGGCAAGGTGCACCCGAAAGACCCCCGAGGCACCCCACAGGCTGGTTCTTACACCTGATTATGACACTCTTATAGCAGACGGGAGCGATATGACCCAGGTAACGGTAGCCCTGGTTGACAAAAACGGAACCCACCTTCTCACAAATGATAGCCTTGTTACAATTGAAGTTAAAGGCGCAGGGGAATTTATCGGCGAAGAAAAAATAAGGCTTGAAGGCGGCAGGTGCGCTTTTATTGTAAAGAGCAAGTATATGGAACGGGGCAATATTGAATGTGTTGCTTCGTCAAAGGGCATAAAATGCGGAAGCTGTGTAATCAGTGCTCTTGAATATACAGAATAACAAAGCTTGTGTTTTTGAATAATTAATGATATAATTAAATGTAATTAATTTAAAGGAGAAGGTGCAGTATGAATCTTTTCGAATGGTTAAAGGTTTTGCTTTTGGGTGTTATTGAAGGTGTTACCGAATGGCTTCCCATAAGCAGTACAGGTCATTTGATTTTAGTTGATGAATTTGTAAAGCTTAACCAGAGCGAAGCATTTATGGAAATGTTCAATGTTGTAATCCAGCTGGGTGCAATACTGGCGGTTGTGGTTTTGTACTGGGGCAAATTGTGGCCCTTTTGCATGCCTAAGGGAAAGAGCGGCAATGTTGTTGCAAGGTGCTGTAAGGTGGATAAAATTATCCTTTGGTGCAAAATTGTTGTGGCATGCTTGCCTGCAATGATTATAGGGCTTCCCTTGGACGACTGGATGGATGAGAACTTACATAACGGCTTTGTGGTGGCAGTGGCACTTATTTTCTATGGTATTGTGTTTATTTTTATTGAAAATTACAACAAAAAGCGCACCCCAAGGATAACAAGCCTTAATGAGCTTAGTTTTAAAGATGCCCTCTTAATAGGTGTGTTTCAGGTTTTAAGCTTAGTTCCGGGCACAAGCCGTTCAGGCTCAACCATTATAGGCGGTATTTTAATAGGCACCAGCAGAGAGCTGGCGGCAGAATTTACGTTTTTCCTGGCAATACCCGTAATGTTTGGTGCAAGCGCATTAAAGCTTTTAAAGTTTGGCTTGGCATTTACCTCTGTGGAGCTGGCAGTTTTAATTGTGGGTATGGTTGTGGCATTTGTTGTTTCAATAATTGCAATTAAGTTTTTGATGGGCTACATCAAAAAGCACGATTTTAAAGCATTCGGCTGGTACAGAATTGTTTTAGGTATTATTGTGCTGGTGTACTTTGCGTTAAACTAAAGAGAACCCCGAAAGGCAAAATGACCTTTCGGGGATTTTCTTTGGTGGCAAAAAAACAATAATGACACTTGATGAGATTGAAAAAATCGCTCTTTTGGAGTAGAGTTAGGGTGAAGGGGCGGTTGTACAGGTGTGTGGAAAGGCACAAAAACAGCTTAAACAAAAGGCTTTAGTAATAATAAAAATATAAATAATAATATAAATAAAAATATAAATAAAAATAATAATATTATTATTTATTATAAAAATAAAAATAATAATAATTGCAGTTGCGATTTTGGAAAAATCTTGCTGCTATGATAAAAAACAAAAAGCTTTTGACAATGTCTTTTAGTTAAGGTCATTCCCTCTGAGAGGGAGGCGGGGTGCCGGCTGTTATTTAGACGATTCCTTTTGTTCTATACGTGAGTAATAATAATTTCCGCCAAGGATTAACACACCCCCTGCAATACAGGTGGCAGTTGGTATTTCGCCAAACAGGAAGCCTGCCAGTATTGCCGCAACAACAGGCTCGCATAATTTGGAGGCAGATACGAACGAGGGAGAAAAATATTTTAAACACCAAGAGAAAATGCTGTGCCCCAAGATTGTGGAAAATATTGCAAGGAGCAAGCCCACAATGATGGGGGATGTGCCGTACGCAAAAAGACTGATTTTTTGGATTGTACATATAACTATCAGTGCCAGTGCGCATGCAAAGTAGACTATGTAAGTGTAAACTGTGGTTGATGTGTTCTTACGCACCGCTCTGCCGATAAGCATGTACACCGCAACGGCAATTGCTGCAAGAAGAGCTAATATATCACCGAACAGGTTTGACATACTTAAAGCATCGGAATATGCAATTAAAAAGCTGCCTATAAGGGTAATGCCTATACAGAGAACAGCTTTTTTTGAAAGCCTGCCCTTCATGAAAAGGCAATAGCCTAAAGAAACCCAGATTGCTTCCGTGCATACAATTGTTGTTGATGAGGCAACCGTAGTTAAAGAAAGAGACTCAAACCACAAAACAAAGTGCATGGCTAAAAACAAACCCGATACGCAACAAAGTATAACCGTTTTTGTGCCCACAGAAAAAAACTCATGAACGACAGCCTTTTTTGAGAGCACAACGGGGGTCATCAGAGCTACCGTCCACAAAAGGCGGTAGGTGGCGGTAACAGCGCTTGGCGCTGTGGAATATTTAACAAAAATAGAAGAGAGGGATATGCCTATAATCCCTATCAAAATCATTATAAGCGGATGTTTTTCGATATATTTCATAGCATTTAACCTTTATTGAATAATTTATTACCCTGCTTTTAGTTGCTGTAATATTAATGTTGCCTCAGAAAAAGCAACCGCCAATGTGGCAATAGCCTCCGGGGTTCTTTTCCAAATACTTTTGGTGATATTCTTCTGCCGCATAAAAGTTGGAAAGGGGCATGATTTCCACAACTATTTTGTCCGCATGCTTTTTTTGCTGTTCTGAGGTAACCTCTTCTATAACACAATGGTCTGATTTATCTGTATAATAAATCCCCGTACGATAGCTTCTGCCTTCGTCTTCGCCTTGTTTGTTGAGGCTTGTAGGGTCAATTACAAGATAGTATTTTTCCAGTATTTCTTTAAGGGATATAACAGAAGGGTCGTACACTGCTTCAACAGTTTCGCTGTGATCGCTCATCTGACTTTTTACGTCTTCGTAGGTGGGGTTTTCTGTTTTGCCGTTTGCATAACCAACGGTTGTGGCAACAATGCCGTCAAATTGGTCCAGATATTTCTGGAGGCCCCAGAAGCAGCCTCCCGCAAGATAAATTTTATTCATTGTTGAATCCTCCGAAAAAATATGATGGAATAATGTTAACATAAATAAGGGGCTTTTTCAAGGCGGTTTGACAAAAAAACAATTAAATGGTAAAATGAGGCAAAGGATGTGATAAAATTGAAAAAAATAATTTCATGCTTTGTTTGTATTATGCTTCTTTCCTGTGTGTGCAGTGCACAGGCGGATGTGTTAACCATTTATAATGCCGAGGGCGGAAGCCTTTCTGTGCATAACTATGAGGTTGACACGTATCTGGCAATGGGGTGGTACGAGTACCCTGTTGTGAAAATGTACTCAGAAACGGGAAGCAGCATTGTTGTGTACGAAAGCGAAGTTGAGCTGTATAAAAGTGTAGGCTGGCACGAAAATCTCCAAGAGGTGCAAACCACATTGTATGCGCCCGGCGGCAAAGTGTGCACGGTTTTTAATTACTATGTGGCTGAATACCTTCTTGTGGGCTGGAGCACGGAAAAACCTGTGGCGGTTTATTACCCGGGAGAATATATTCTGGACTACGGCGCATTTGCAAATGCAGAATGCATATATTCCGAAAACGGAGAAAAGCTTGTTCATTTGTACCCTTTAGAGGACGAAAGCTTTTTTGACAACTACATAGCCCGGCTTAAAAACGACGGTTGGATAACCTATTATGAGGATGAAAGCGAGGGTATAAAAACCGTTTTCCTGGTGGATAAATCAAACAGTACAATGCTCGCCGTGTCCATGAATAAATACGGAACACCCTACATTTCAATTGTGAAAAGTTAAAAAACTACCCTGAAGCTCAAGCTTCAGGGTAGTTTTTAGCTTCTCTGCATTTCGGGGAGAGTATATTTGTTGATGTATGCTTTGTAGCGGTCAAGGAAGTCGGGGTCCTCTGCGCTGAATGTTCGTAAGCCTTCGTGAAGGCTCATTGTATTGTGGCTTGTTTCAATAATACAGCCTGCAATGTTTGAACAGTGGTCGGATACTCTTTCTAAGTTTGTTAAAAGGTCAGAAAGCACAAAGCCTGTTTCAATGCTGCATCTGCCGTTCTGGAGACGGTAGATGTGTCTTAAGTGCATTTCTTCCTTAAGCTTGTCAATAGCCTGCTCCAAAGGTTCAACAAGGCGGGCAGTTTCAACATCGTTGTCTTTAAATGCAGTAAGTGTAAGGTTAAGAATTTCGTTTACAGCTTCGCTTAACACCTTGATTTCGCCCTGTGCCGACTGAGAGAACTTAATATCTTTGTTCTTGATTTCTTCAGCGGACTTAATAATGTTGATACTGTGGTCAGAAATACGTTCCAGATCACCGATAACCTTTAAGAGTCTTGCAACACGCAAGCTGTCGGAATCATCAAGGTTATGAGAAGAAAGCTTAACAAGGAAGTTTCCGATTACGTCTTCGTAGTGGTCAACCTTGTTTTCGTTTGCCACAAGCTCTTCACATATTGCATCTGTGTAGCTGCCGATAGAAGCAATACTTGTTTTGATAGAGGAAACTGTGCAGTCTGCCATTTCTTCGGCATAGTTGCAGCAACGGTCCAAAGCAATGGAGGGTGTTGCAAGAAGTCTTTCGTCAAGCTCTGTTGTAGTTTCCTCAACCTTTGCATCGGGAACAATTTTACAAGCAAGCTTTTCCAAAAGGCCTGCACAGGGGAAGAGGATTGCTGTACAAATTACGTTAAAGAGTGTATGTGAAACTGAAATGCCCACGTAGTCTGCTGCCATTGAGAGAATAGGCGGAGCAAACAGGGCACGGACAATATAAAGCACAATCAAAAGTATTGTTGTACCTATAACGTTAAATGAAAGATGTACAACTGCAACTCTCTTTGCGTTACGGTTTGCACCCACAGAGGAAAGAATAGCTGTAATACATGTACCGATGTTCTGACCCATGATGATGGGAAGTGCTGCACCGTATGTTACTGCACCTGTGGAGCTTAATGCCTGAAGAATACCAACCGATGCAGAGGAGGACTGAATAACAGCTGTTAAAACAGCACCTGCGATAACACCAAGGATAGGTTCGGAGAACATTGTAAGAATACTTGTAAAAGCTTCGTTGTCACTGAGAGCAGATACCGCACCGCTCATTGCGTCCATACCGAACATGAGGGTTGCAAAACCCAGAAGAATCATACCTGTGTCTTTGTTTTTACTGCCCTTCATGAACATATAAAGGATTACACCCACAAGTGCCAATACAGGGGTGAAGGTTGAGGGCTTAAAAAGCTGAAGTATAGCACCGGCAGAATCGCCGATACCGCCCAAGCTTAAAATCCATGCGGTAACGGTTGTACCGATGTTTGCACCCATGATAACACCGATGGACTGCTTAAGAGTCATAATGCCGGAGTTAACGAAACCTACTACCATAACAGTGGTAGCTGAGGATGACTGGATAATGGCAGTTACTCCCATGCCTGTAAGAAAGCCCATTAATCTGTTGTCTGTAAGCTTGCCGATAAGAGCAGAAAGACTGTCGCCCGCACGTCTTTCCAATGCTTCGCCCATAACGTTCATACCGAAAAGAAACAAGCACAAGCCGCCGATGAGCCCAAGTAAATCAAAACCTAAGAAATCTGTCATAGCATTAATTCCTTTCTTGATTACGTTTGTTTATTTAGATTTTTACCGTGTTTTTACATATAATTCATGGAAAAACACATTCTACGACCATTTTAACATAAAAAAACTAAAATGGAGGTAAAGTTCGAGTTAAACTTAAGGGGCTAATGTTAATTCTATGTAAACAAAATATATATTGACAAGAAAATCAAAATGTGATAATATACATTTTGACAAAAATAATACCTTGAGGTATAAAATGAATATATTTTGTCAAATAATATTATTAACAGGAGGAAATTTTTATGAGTAATTTTAAAAAGCTTGCAGGTATTGTTGTGTGCCTTGTTTTGGCTATCGGAGCAATGAGCATTGTTTCTCAGGCGGATGGCATTGTAACACTTTATTCCGAAAGCGGTACCACAATCCAGGTTAATGACTGGGAAGTAGAAGCATACGAAGCGGTGGGCTGGCACAGCAATTACGCAGAGGTTGTAACAATACTTTACTCAGCTGACGGCAGCAGTGTTACAGTTTACAATTCGCAGGTGGCAGAATATGTGGCAGTGGGCTGGTACACAGTGCCTGTAACAACAATCTACACAATTTACGGCGACAGCATGGTTGTTTACACTTCTGACCTTCCTGCATACGAAGCAATAGGCTGGTCTTCTGATTATGCAGCTGTTACAACAGCTCTTTATGCAGCTGACGGCAGCAGTGTTACGGTTTACAATGCGCAGGTTGATTCTTACCTTGCAATGGGCTGGAGCAAAACAAAGCCCGTTGTACAGGTTTCCAGCTATGCAAACAGCGACATTCCCGATTTCGGTAAGGTAACAGGCGCTACATACAAAGATGGAAGTACATTCGAAAATGGCAGTGTTTATACTTATGTGTATGACAGTAGCGATATATACGAATATGCAGAATATCTTATTGCAAACGGCTGGTTTTATATGGAATATGATGAAGGCTATTATCGTTATAACAAGGGCGGTGCTTACGTAAGCTTTGGCTATGAACCTGACTACAACGAGTTGTGGGTTCTTGTTGTTAAAAAATACAGCTACATTACAGACACAACAACTCCAACAAATAACAGCTTAAGCACATCAAAGTATTATCCCGGTACAACTGTACCCAACTACGGTTATGTAACAGGCAGAGCATCCACAAGCTACATTGCTAAGGAAAATGCTGCACTTTATTCGTATAAGTACTATGAGGGCGACTTTAAGACCTACGGAACATACTTGCAGAACGAGGGTTGGTCAATTTATGACTCCGAACAAGAGGGCTACAAGGTTACTGTATACTTTGTAAAGGGTTCAAAGCTTATAGGCTACTTTTTTGATGCATCAACAGGTGATGTTTTTATTGTTGCACCGTATAATTAATTAAATCGGCTAAGATGCCCGGCAGTTTCCAGCCGGGCTTTATTTTTTCAGCCGTGTATTGACAAAAATGTGAAAGTATGGTAACATGTAGTGTGACAAAAAGAAAACCAATTGAGATGGATTTTTGCCAAAAAATTAGGAGGGATTTGTAATGATGAAATTTAAAAAGCTTGCAGTACTTATCATGTGTATGGTTTTGGCTATTGCAGCAATGAGCACGGTTGCATCGGCAGAAGGTGTTGTAACCCTTTATTCCGAAAGCGGTGCTGCAATCCAGGTTAACGATTGGGAAGTATCGGCATACGAAGCGGTGGGTTGGCACAGCAATTACGCAGAGGTTGTAACAACACTTTACTCAGTTAGCGGCAGCACTATCACCGTATACAACGCACAGGTGGCGGAATATGTGGCAATGGGTTGGTACACAGCTCCTGTAATAACAATCTACTCAATTTATGGCGACAGCATGGTTATTTACACTTCTGACCTTCCTGCATATGAGGCAATAGGCTGGTCTGCAAACTATGCCGACGTAACAACAACACTTTATGCTTCCAACGGCAGCACCATCACGGTTTACAATGCACAGGTTGATTCTTACCTTGCAGTGGGCTGGTACAGAACATGGCAAGAAACACAGCAGACATTATATTCTCCCGACGGAAAAACCGTTACGGTGTACAAATCAGATGTTGCCGCATATAAGAGTGTGGGCTGGTATGAAACTCAGGCTGAGGCTAGTGCTGCAAATAAGGCAACATCAAGCTATTCAAATTCGCAGAGTTACTCTTATTCAAATTCCTCGGCAGACGGATACTATTACAGAACCCCCACAGGCAAGAGATACCATTTGGACCCCGACTGCGGCGGAAAAAACAGTTACAGAACCACAAACATATCAGGTCTTACACCCTGCGCAAAGTGTGCAAAATAATAAATTGTATCAGTGGGGTCTGTCCCCAAGTGCTACAAAATAATAAATTGAATTAATAAAAATTTGCAAAAAAACAGCAGAACCTCATTTCTGAGATTCTGCTGTTTTAAATTTTACATCATCTTTTCTAAATGTGCTCTTATTGCCTTTAAAAAGTCCGCGGAGTTTACAGAGGTTGTTTCGCCCGCGGCGAGGAGAGCCAAGTCCTTGGTCA
>CAZRZU010000025.1:0-20335 GCA_964604615.1 uncultured Oscillospiraceae bacterium | reverse complement strand
TTGCCAATTCAAGACAGCTCTTGAATTCATCTGCAAGCTGTTCGGGAGTACACATAAGGTGACCTTCACTGATTGTGAACTGTCTTACACGGATTAAGCCGTGCATTTCGCCTGATGCTTCGTTACGGAAAAGAGTACTTGTTTCGCCGTAACGGAGAGGCAAGTCACGGTAGGAACGTGCGCGGTTAAGGTATGCCTGGTACTGGAAAGGACATGTCATGGGACGGAGTGCAAACACTTCCTTGTCCTTTTCTTCGTCACCTAAAACGAACATGCCGTCCTTGTAGTGGTCCCAGTGACCTGAAATCTTATACAAATCGCTCTTTGCCATAAGCGGTGTCTTTGTTCTGAGCCAGCCGCGCTTTGTTTCTTCGTCTTCCACAAATCTCTGCAAGGTCTGCAAAATTGCAACACCCTTGGGTAGCATAATGGGAAGACCCTGACCGATAACCTCACTTGTTGTGAATATCTCAAGCTCACGACCCAGCTTATTGTGGTCACGCTTTTTAGCTTCTTCCACCTGTGCCAGGTATTCTTCCATGTCAGCTTTCTTTGTGAATGCAGTTGCATAAATTCTTGTGAGCATTTTATTCTTTTCACTGCCGCGCCAGTAAGCACCTGCGGTGGAAGTAATCTTAAATGCTTTTACCGCACCTGTTGAGGGCACATGGGGACCTGCGCAAAGGTCAGTAAAGTCACCCTGCTTGTAGAATGAAATAATGCTATCTTCGGGCAAATCATTAATTAATTCAACCTTATAGGGTTCGCCCGCCTCTTCCATAAGCTTTAAAGCTTCATCACGAGGTAATTCAAAACGTACAATGGGAAGATTTTCTTTAACAATCTTTTTCATCTCTGCTTCAATTTTTGCCAAGTCATCGGGAGAAAAGCCCTTGTCCAGGTCAAAGTCATAATAAAATCCGTTTTCAATTGCAGGACCGATAGCCAATTTTGCTTCGGGGAACAATCTTTTAACTGCCTGTGCAAGTACATGGCTTGCACTGTGGCGAAGAGTATTTTTGCCTTCGGGGGTGTCAAAACCCTTAAATTCAACGGTTGCATCAGTGGTAAGGGTCTCATACAAACCTACCGTTTCGCCGTCTTTGGTTGCGCAAAGCACGTTTCTTGCCAATCCTTCGGAAATGCTCTTTGCAATGTCCATGTAGGTGATGGGGGCCTCAAATTCGCGCACGTCATCACGTAATGTTACTTTAATTACCATACTGATCAACTCCTTAAAATGTTTAAATTATCCTTTATATTCTATCCCTTTATGGTTAAAATGTCAACACATATTTTCCGTTCACCATGACCCCTTCAATGGTGTTGTCTTCTTCCAGCTTACAGGCAATATTGTTTTCTTTCAGGTAATCCAGATTTTCTTTTTTCTGCCCTGCAACCTTACTGAAAAATCTTTTGTTATAGGTTACGGTATCACCCTGTTTAATGCTTTGCCTTATAACACGGGAATAAACCTTTTCGCCCAAAGCATCGTGGTAAAAACCTCCCACAACACTTTCTTTAAGCTCCAAAGAGTTCTGAAGCCCTATTCGCAAAACCTTTATACCGTTTTCAAAAAATATTCTGTATGCCTCTGCCGCAGTATCAATTGCTTCTTCAAAGCTCATAGGAACATATTCCCCGGACACATACATGCGTGCAAGCTGCGTGTCTTTTATAACAACCGTGGGGTAAATCCTTGTTTCTTTTGCGCCCGAACAAACTATTTTTTTTGCGGTTTCAATGCTCTTGTCCTTTGTATCACACGGCAGACCAATCATCATCTGCAATCCCAGGGTCATCCCCCTGTTCAATATCATTTCCGAAGCTTTTTCAACGTCCTTTGCACTATGGCCTCTGTTTGCCGCCTTTAAAACCTCATCGTCAAGGCTCTGCGCCCCAAGTTCAACGTTTGTTACGCAGTATTTTTCCAAAATATCCAGAATTTTTTCTGTTATATAGTCAGGTCTGGTAGAAAGCCGTATACCTTTAACCTTCCCTGTCTCTACATATTTATGCGCAACTTTCAGATAGCCCTCCATAAGCTCGTCACCAATACCCGTAAAGCTGCCTCCGAAAAACGCAATTGTATGCTCCGTTCCTGAAAGAGTGGACAAATTTTCTTTTATTATTTCATCTGTTTTTTCAAAGGTCGGTGCCTGGGTTTTCCCTGTGATAGATTTCTGGTTGCAAAAGACACAATCATTTTTACAACCCACATGAGGAATAAAAATAGGAATATTAGCCATTACACATATCTCCAAGTGCATTTTTTGCAGCCATCTGCTGAGCTTCCTGCTTAGTTTTGCCAATGCCTGTACCCAGAGCTTTGCCGTTTACGCAAACCTTCATAAAAAAGATTTTTGCATGAGCAGGACCTTCCTCACCTGTTAAGACATACTCAATCTTTACACTGCCCTCTTCCTGGAGCTTTTCCTGGAGGGCTGTTTTAAAGTCCTTATTAAGTTCACCCTTTGCAGCAGCTTTTATTATATCGCCGTATGCGTCAAAAATAACCTCCTGAGCTTTTTCTATGCCTCCGTCCAGATAAATTGCAGCCAACGTTGCCTCAACCATATCTGCCAAAATAGAAGGTCGCTCTCTTCCTCCGGTTGCTTCTTCGCCTTTACCTAAAAGGGCATATGTACCAATATCAAGCTTGCGCGCAATCTGAAACAATGTTTCTTCGCAGACAATGTTTGCTCTCATTTTACTCATTTTGCCCTCCGGGAAATCCGGATAATTTTTGTAAATAAATCTGCTGGTCAGAAGCTGGAGCACTGCGTCACCCAAAAACTCCAGTCTTTCGTAGCTTAATATTTTATGCTCGTTTGCATAAGAGGTGTGTGTAAGTGCTGTTTTTAAAAGACTTGTGTCGGAAAAATTATATCCCAATTTGTTCTGGAAAGCTTGTAAATCCATAAATGCATCTCCTGTAATTATACTCGTAAACATTTTATAACAAATCTCCATAAAGGTCAATATTTTTAAAATCCGACGTCTTTCCCTTTTTTTCGGCTTTTGCGGCAAAATGCGCCTTTCAATAATTATGTAAACCTCAAAAAGTTTTCCACAATTTGCACCATGTGGAACTTTTAAGTTTTCCACAGGTTAGAAAGGTTCATTTTGCGGTTTTTAACAACCTTTTCCACAACTTCCACATGCAAAACAGTATTTTTTTGTGGAAATCTCAAAGTTCCACAATACCATCAATCCCCACTAAATAGCGGTTTACATAATTCTGTTTTTTTGCAGTTTTTTCTGTTTTTTTACGTTATGCTTTTCTTCGGAAAAATAATTATTGCAAAAACGGCAATTTGGGCATATAATAAAGGTTAACAATTTGCAAAAGGACTGATATTATGAACATTTACAAGCTTTCCGAAATGACAAAAGAAGAAAAACAGCGCATAATGAAGCGCGCGGAAACAGACATTACCGAACAGATGAAACTTGCAAAGGAAGTTTCTGACGAAGTTAAAGAGTTTGGCGATGCGGCAGTTTTGAAATACACAGAAAAATTCGACCGTGTTACACTCACCCAGGACAGGATTAAGGTAACTCAGGAAGAAATTGATACAGCATACGAAAGACTGGACAAGGAAACACGAGAAGCCATTGAGTATGCATATAAGAATATTTACGACTTTCACGAAAAGCAGCTCCCCGAAGAAATGTGGTTTACAAACGTTGACAAGGGGCTCATGGTTGGCGAAAAGACATCTCCCATTGTTGACGTATGCCTTTATGTTCCCGGCGGCAAGGGAAGCTTTCCTTCCGTTCTGCTTATGCTTGGAATCCCCGCAAAGGTTGCAGGTGTTGAAAAAATCGTTGTTGTAACACCTCCCAATTCAAAGGGTGAGGTTGACGACGCAATTTTAACTGCCGCAAAAATCATAGGCATCACTGAAATTTACAAGGTTGGTGGTATCCAGGCGGTTGCAGCAGTTGCATACGGTACAGAAACAATTCCCAAGTGCCATAAAATTATAGGTCCCGGCAACAGCTACGCAACAGCGGCAAAGAGAGTGCTTGCTCAGCAGATTGATGCAGGTCTTCCCGCCGGTCCCAGCGAAGTTATTATTTTGGCAGACGAAAAAGCAGATGCAGAAAAGGTTGCTCTTGACTGGATGATTGAAGCAGAGCACGGTCCCGACTCTGCCGCACTTCTGGTTACTCATTCCAGAGAATTGGTTGACAAGGTTCTTCCCATTATTGAAAGACAAAAATCAAAAATTTCCGAAAGACGCAGAAGCTTTATTGAAACAGTTGAACAGAGCTACGGCGGTATAATTTTAACAGATTCACTTAAGGAAAGTGTTGATTTTGTAAACGACTATGCCCCCGAACATATGGAGGTAATGTGTGAAAAGCCCTTTGATGTTCTTCCCGACATTAAAAATGCAGGTGAAATTCTTCTTGGCGACTACACACCCGTTACTCTTTGCAACTTCCTTTTAGGACCTAACGCAATCCTGCCCACAGGCGGCTTTGCAAAAACATATTCTTCCGTTTCCGTGTTTGACTTCCTGAAACGTTCTTCCATCGGCTATGCATCAAAGGAAGGCTTTGAAAGAGTAAGAGAATACGCATACCGCATGGCTACGGTAGAGGGCTTTGATACACACGGCTTGGCAGTAAAAGAACGCAAATAAAAAGATAAAAGGAACGATTCACAATGATTAAAGTAACACGCAAAACCAGTGAAAGCACAATGCAGGTAAAGCTTTCCCAAGGACCCGTAGCAAAGGATTACAGGAGCAAAATTAAAACTCCCCTTCCCTTTTTGAATCACATGATTGAGCAAACCGTTTGGAGAAGCAATTTCAATATTGAAGCAGATGTGAGCCTTACTGATTTTTGCCTTGCTCATCTTGTAACAGAAGATTTGGGACAGGCAGTAGGCAAAGCCTTTGCACGTCAGCTGGAAAAGTTGGACGGTGTTATGGGCTTTGGCGACAGCTACGGCATGATTGACGAAGCAATGGCACACACCGCAATCAGCTTTGAGCAGAGAAGCTACTTCGCCTTCCACCCTGCCGTTACAGTTCCCGAAAATGTAGAGGGCATGGCTTCGGAAGAGCTTTTGGTATTTTTAGATGCCTTTTGTCAGGGTGCAAACTGCACAATGCAGATTGACCTTATAAGAGGCGAAAACACACACCACATCTGGGAGGCTGTTTTCCGCAGCTTTGGTTCTGCTCTTAAGAATGCTTTTGCCACAGACCCTGCCCGTACAGGAATGACAAGCGGTGTAGCAGGCAAGGTTTTGTTTGAAATTGAGGAAGAATGATGAATTGCGCACCTTTTTTAGACAAATACGAATACATAATTTTTGACATGGACGGTGTTATAACCAGCGAAGAAAACTACTGGGATATCGCCGCACTTACCGTTTACGAATTATTAAATTCAAAAACATATTACGGCACGAAAGATTTCAATGCCCATTGGGCGCTTGAAAACGTCAAGCTCATCAGAAATGAAGTGTTTCTCTCAGACAAGATTATAACTCTTGTCAAAGAGAGAGGTGTAAACTCTAACTGGGACTTAGGCTATATTGTTTTTGCATATGTCCTTTCCGGAAAATTCAGAAGCTTTGAAGATGTTTATTCATACATTTCCCAAAGCTCTCTTATGGCATTTGACCTTTACGAGGAATGTGCCCGTTTATTAAGTGAGAGACTCCACCTTCCCTTATCTGACTGCGCTCGCAATGAAAAAGTGTGGAATATGTGCCGTGACTGTTTTCAGGAATGGTACTTTGGCAGCAGTGAATACGAAGTATTCTATAACGTAAAGCCCAGATGTGCTGACAAGGAATCCATGGAAATGCGAGAGGTTCCCGTAATAGAGCTTTCTCACATTTTAGACGTTCTGCAAACACTTAAGGCAGGCGGCAAAAAGCTTATGATTGCCACAGGCAGGTCTGACCGAGACGTGTCGAACCCGTTAAAGCAGTGGGACATACGAAAGTATTTTGAAGCGGATGCAATCGCTACGTATACTCATATTGAAAAAGCAGAACAGCACTTTCTTGATAGCGGGAAAAAGGTGCTTCTCACCAAGCCCGAGCCGTACATATTCTTAAAAGCATTATACAGAACAGACTACGACGACGGAAAAATCATAAACGGTGATTATGATAAAGCCCTTCTTTCAAAGGCTTTGGTTGTTGGCGATGCAGGAAGCGATATACAGGCGGCAAAACGCATGGGGTGCGACTTTCTGGCTGTTCTTACCGGAGTTTCGGGCGAAAGAGCACGAGGCTATTTTGAAAAGGAAAATTCAGAATATATTCTCCCTTCAATAAGGGAAATGATTACATATTGACTTTTTTGTATATAATTAATATAATGAAAGACAGATTTAAAATGGAGGTAATTTTATGGCACAGGTAACTAAGGATACAATTATTATGGACGTTTTGAGAATTGATCCCGAAACAGCTCCTATCTTTTTTGAAATCGGCATGCACTGCTTGGGTTGTCCTTCTGCATCAGGCGAAAGCCTGGAACAGGCAGCACTTGTTCACGGTGTTGACCCCGACGAACTTGTTCAGAAGATTAATGACTTTTTAGCAAGCAAGTAATTAATATAACGCGCTATGCGAAAGCATGGCGCGTTATTAATTTTGCGGAACATACTATGCCCACAACAGCAAGAATTGAAAAAACTGCTACATCCCAGCTTGTATGTACTATTGCATATGTAACTACAAAAGCTACTGTACCCGTAATTATTTTACCGGGCAAATACCACTTCATGCTTATATTGCTGCCTGCACACAGTGCGGCGCTTTGAGCAAAAACACCAATTCCTCCGAATGCAAAATAAAAAGAAGCAAGAGGTAAACTGTTTATTTCCCCTGCGTACATAATGCCCTTTGTCATCTCCCCTATACCTGCCAGAGCAGGCATAGCCTTTAAATTCAGTGCATCCGTAACCGCATACGTTACAACAAACGATGCTGCAATATTTATAATAACACTGCCTCCCGACGCAATACTTTTACCTAGTATTGCCATGAGAGGCATTTTTTTGTTTTGAGGGTAAGCGGCTGGAGCTTTTTTGCCCCTGTAAAATATCATTCCCGTAACGACAGCTCCTATAACCGTTGACAAAAAGATTACTCCCCCTGCCGCTTTTGAGCCAAACACAATCTTTCCGCACACGTTAAGGGCAAAAATAATGCCTCCGTTATTAGTATATGCCAACATTTTTTCTGCTTCGTTTTTTTCAATAAGATGTTCGTTATACATGTCACACACGGTTTTACACCCTGTGGGGTATCCACCCAAAAGCCCCGTTAAAAAAGCTGCCGTGGCAGAAGACTTTCCCAGTCTTGTACCTTGCGAATAAATAAGTGCCGACACAAAAACCGAAAATGGCAAGATTGCAGGTATAACTGTTTCAAATGCCATCTTCAGCCCTTCTGCTGCTCCTTTTGTTGCACTGTCGGGATTAAGAAGCAGAACGATGCACACCAACAATATAAACATAAATTAATCACTCCTTTAATAAATATATGTATAGTTTACATTTCCATACCGAAAGGATGTTAAAAATGGCAAGGGTAAAAAACATAAAAAAAAGCATTGCATCAAAGGCAGAGAATGTTTTTGACGTTGCAACGGGAACTCTTGGCGATTTGCCTAACATTACCCTGTACGGCACAAGCATGGTTGAAATTGACAACTTTAAAGCTCTTTTGGATTTTTCCCCCAATGCTGTACGTCTCAACACAACCGACGGCATACTGCGCATTGACGGTGTGAGCCTTCAGCTTGCCGTTATGACAGACGAAAGCATATCAATAAAAGGCAGCATAAAGAATATCAGTTTTGAATAAGGGAGGGGCCGCATGAAACTGAAAATAATAGACTTTCTATTCGGGACCTGCACAATGGAAGCACACGGCACGTTTTCCGAGAGGGTCATTAACATTGCTAAAGAAAAGGGCATTTTTATTCAGAAGGTTATCAGAAAAGATGACAATGCTCTGTCCTTCATTGTAAGCCGTTCGGGCGCACAGCTTCTTTTAAGTGTTGACCTGCCGTCGGATATAAGCCTCAGCATTACAGAAAAGCACGGACTTCCCCATGCTCTTTCCCACGGCAGAAAGCGCATGATTCTCGCCTTGACTCCCGCAGTAGTACTTTTATTGCTTTTTCTTTCAACTCAGGTTATATGGCATGTGAACGTTATTGGTGCCGACAAAGAAAAAGAAGAGCACATTTTGGCAGAGCTTGAAAAGCTTGGTGTTAAACGCGGTGCATTAAAATTTACAATAAACCAAAGCGATGTAAAAAATAACATGCTCATATCCAACCCCGATCTGCTGTGGCTATGGGTTGACATACGCGGTTCTTCAGCCATTGTGAAGTATGCCGACAGAATAATGATTCCGCCTGTGCTTACCGAGGATGAATACTACAACATATATTCATCTTGTGATGCCATAGTAACGAAAATCATCCCTACAAACGGTATTGCTAAAGCCAATGTTGGAGACACTGTACTAAAGGGGCAAATTTTAATTGAGGGAAGCATTGCCGCAGATGAAGAAAAAACCAAGCCTGTACATGCCACAGGCGAAGTGTGGGGCAAGGTATGGGAAGAAAAACAAGTCACAATCCCATTAAAAAGAGAAATCCGCACCCCCACCGGCAACAAAACAGAGCATTTAAGCATAAATTTTGAAAAATTTCAATTAAAACTTTTCATAAACAGTAGCATTTTGTATCAAAGTTATGATATTATAGAAAATAATAGGGTTATTGTACCCATTGGGGCGACTTTTACAAAAAAAGAGTATATTGAAGTGGATGTTACATACGAGGATAACAACATACCCCTTATTAAGGAGCAGTATGAAAACGAGTTTTACAAAGAGCTTACAGATAAGGGTTACTTAATAGACTATACCCAATCTTACTTAACGGAGTATGACACATATGTTACACTCACCATGTGTGCCATGGCTGAAGAACCTATCGCCCAGGAACGGAGGATGCAATTTGGAGAAAATAATTCAATCACAGGCAATTGACGAAACGATAGCTGTTTTCGGCAGTTTTGATTATAACGTAAAGCTTATTGAAAAAGCTTTTGGTGTCAAGGTAACAAACAGAGGCGAAATCATTAAAATTACAGGCGAAGACGACCCCTGTGAAAAGGCAGGAAATGTTTTTGAAAATCTTTTTGCTCTTCACCGCAACGGCGAAGAGGTTAACGAACAGGCTGTCCGCTATGCAATTGACATGGCTCAGGCAGGCTTAAGCCCTGACTATGCAAAAAGCGCCGACACCATATGCATCAGCGCAAAAGGCAGACCTGTAAAATGTAAAACAAAGGGACAGCAGGCATATGTTAATAAAATCAAGGAGAACACTGTGGTGATTGCCATAGGCCCTGCGGGTACAGGTAAAACTTACCTTGCAGTTGCCGCTGCCGTTGACGCATTCCGCCGCAAGGAAGTATCTCGTATTATTTTAACCCGTCCTGCCGTTGAAGCAGGAGAAAAGCTTGGCTTTCTTCCCGGTGATTTGCAGATGAAGGTTGACCCTTACCTTCGCCCCCTTTACGATGCCCTGGCAGATATGCTTGGTTTTGAAAACTATCAGAAATATGTGGAGCGAGGTTCTATTGAGGTTGCGCCTCTTGCATACATGCGAGGCAGAACCCTTGACGATGCCTTCATTATACTTGACGAAGCGCAAAACACTACTCCCGAGCAGATGAAAATGTTCCTTACGCGAATAGGCTTTGGCTCCAGATGCGTAATAACAGGCGACGTTACACAGATTGACCTTCCCGATGGCAAAAGAAGCGGGCTGAAGGAGGCAGTTAAAATTTTAAAGGACATTGAAGGTCTGGCAATTTGCCATCTTTCCTCTTCGGACATTGTCCGCCATCCTCTTGTGCAGAAAATTATAGCAGCATACGAAAAATACGAAAGCAGAAGGAACTCACATTAAAGGAGAATGCTTATGATGACTCTACGTCAGAAAATTACCAGTATTTTGATAATCGCAATAACCTTTTGTATTATGGTCGGAACGGTTATTTCAGCCGGCTTATCCACCCAGTACGAAATCAAGGTGGGAGAAGTGTGCCCCGAGGACATTTATGCTACGCGAAATATTATAGATATTGTTACCACCCAGGAAAAGAAGACAGCGGCAGAAAACCGTGTGGCAGACGTTTACATTATTGACCCCACAAAAGTGGAGATAAGCCTCACGACGGTTAAGTCTGCCCTTTCAGTCATTGATGAAGCACGTAATTATCCCACAGAGGATGCTACCGCACCAGAGGGAAGTTACCTTGTCAAAAACAGCACATACCTTCCCGATGCTGTTTTTGACAAGGCTCTTGAGCTTACTGAGGAGGATTTTAATACTGTTTCGAAAAATGTTCCGTTAATCTTAAGAGAAATTATGACCGAAGGTGTTGCCGACAAAACAGAGGGAACAGAAGCTTTTGCAACACTCTTCAGCGAATTCACCGTATCTGACCCTTATGCCTACACAGTTGCCGAAGAGCTTTGCGGCGGTGCAATAAATATAAACAAAACCCTGGACCAGGAAGAAACATTAAAACAAAAAGAGGCAGCGGCAAGTGCCGTTACCGACGTTACATACATGAAAAACCAGGTAATTGCACGGCGCGGCGAAATAATAACCGAAGCTCAGTATGCAATGCTTAAGGAGCTGGGCTTTGTAAAGGGTTCAATCCAGATTGATATTTTCCACACAATCAGTGTTGTATCGCTTCTTGTTCTGGCAGTAGGGCTGGTAATACTTTACTATGTCACATTGGGCAAAAGAGAAATTACAACCACACTGTCAACGGTTTTAATAATTTGTTCAGTGCTTACGGTTGCAGGCGCACTGATTATTCTCTTCGGGGTAAAAAGCGACAATATCATGATTTATGTTCTCCCCCTCTCCCTCATTCCTGCGCTTATATCATTGCTTTTAAGTGCAAACCTTGCCTGCGCGGTAAATATTATCACGGCAGTCTTGGCAGGTATACAAACTAACGACCTATCCGTCACGTTATCTATCATAATTGCAGGTGCCGCAACGGCATATGTTTTCTCCCGTGTGAGACGCAGAACCCACCTTTTGTATGCCACAACCATCTCAGCATTTGCATATGCACTTTCCTATTCTGCCATTTTTATAGACACATCAAAGAGCATTTTAGACGTGTTTGTAATTTTTTCATACGCACTTTTAGGCAACTTTTTCGGCGGCATATTAACAATAGGCACACTGCCCTTCTGGGAAGCAATTTTTGATGTTATAACTCCCATGAAGCTTGGCGAGTTGTCAAACCCAGAGCACAAGCTGTTAAAAAAGCTTCTCTTAAAGGCGCCGGGGTCTTACCACCACTCACTCACTGTTGCAAACATGGCTGACGCAGCGGCAAGTGCCATTAACGCCAATGCCCTCCTTGCCCGTGTCGGAGCATATTACCACGATATAGGCAAAATTGAAAACCCCATGTTCTTTAAGGAAAATCAATTTGCAGGCGACAACCCTCACGACGAACTCTCCCCCGAGGAAAGCGCAGAGGTTTTGTTAAGGCATGTGTCGGACGGAGCGCGCCTTGCGTCTCAGTACCGTCTCCCCTCTGCCGTTAAGGACATTATCGCCCAGCATCACGGTACAACAACGACATCGTATTTCTTGTACAAAGCACGTCAGGAAAACCCCGATGTAGACCCCGCAAGCTTCACATACCCCGGACCTACACCCGGAACAAAGGAAGCAACAATCATAATGCTTGCAGATGCATGCGAGGCGGCAGTCCGCGCCATGCGTGAAAAAGGCAATGCCGATGCAAAAGAGATTGTGGACAACATTGTCTCCGCACGCATTACCGAAGGTCAGCTTGCCAATTCACAGCTTACCTTCTCCGATTTGGAAAAGGTCAAGGCATCTTTTGTTAAAACGCTTGACCAATACTTCCACAAGCGCATTATATATCCACAAAATGAAAAGAAGGATTGATTCTTTTGGCAATAGTAGATTTTATATTTGAAAACGAGCAGGACAAGCTTCCTTTTACTGATGAACTGGAGCAGGTCATAAAGGATGCTGTTTCAACCACCCTGGACACATTGGAATGGAGCGACGTACCATGCCAGGTAAGTGTAACGATAACAGATAACGAAAAAATAAAGGAAATTAACTCCCTCTACCGTAAAATTGACCGTGAAACCGACGTATTGAGCTTTCCCATAATTGAGTTTTCTCCCGAGGGGGAAGCATTGGTAAACGAAGGAGATTACGACGGCGACACCCTCCTTTTGGGCGATATTATGATTTCTCTTGAAAAAGCACTTTCGCAAAGTGAGGAATACGGTCATTCGTTAAAAAGAGAGGTTGGCTTTTTAAGCTTGCACTCCGCGCTTCACCTTATGGGTTTTGACCATATCGAAGAGGAAGATGCGGTTGTTATGCGCAAGTTTGAAAAAGAGATTGCAGAAAAAATGGATTTGAGGCGATAACATGAAAAACAAAACCTTTTTATCCAGCTTAAAATATGCCTTAAACGGCATAAAGTTAGTCATAAAAGAGGAACGCAACTTCCGTTTTGACATTGTCATGACTTTACTTGTTGTTATTGCATCGTTTATCTTCCCCCTTTTAAAATGGGAAAGGTGCGTTGTTTATATGCTTTGCGCCCTGTGTCTTTTTGCAGAAAGCACAAACTCCGCCATGGAAAAGCTGGTTGATTTGGCATCACCAAACTTTCACCCCCTGGCAGGACAAGCTAAAGACATTGCCGCAGGAGCAGCTCTTATCTGTGCAGTTTTTTCCGCAGCGGTGGGGTTGTACATATTCATTCCCTACGGGATGGCTTTATTTAAATAAGGAGGCTTACATATGAACGAAAAAACACTATCGTTGGATTTTGCAGTAAAAAGCTCTAACCTTTGTCGGTTTCTTGATTATGAAAAATCCGAAACCCTTATTTCAACCCGGCTTTTCCAAGCTGCTTGCACTCTTTCGGAAAGTGCATATTCATTAAAAAGCCCCGCTCTTTCCAAGGCAGAAATTGCATCTCTCCGCAAGGAGGCCTCACTGGCATCGGACAGGGTTCAGCTGTATCTTGACTCTCTCTTTATGACAGGCTACATCAGCGAAGCGCAAAAGGACAGCATGCTGCAATCTTTAAATACACTGAAAAAAGAAATCAATATATAGGAGACATAAAAATGAACAACTTTAAATCAGGCTTTATCACCATCGTAGGCAGACCCAACGTGGGCAAGTCCACACTTTTAAATGCTCTCACAGGCGAAAAAATTGCAATTGTGTCAAACAAGCCTCAAACCACAAGAAACAAAATTCTTACCATTTTAACAGACGAAACATCTCAAATTATATTTGTGGACACCCCCGGTGTTCATGCCCCCAGAACAAAGCTTGGAGAATACATGAACAAAGTTGTTACTGACTCTGTTGACGGTGTTGACGCGGTGCTTTTTGTAACAGAGGCAGGGCAAAAGCTTTTAAACAACGAAAAGGAAATTTTAGCCGACCTCTTTGGCAAGAAAATTCCCGTTATACTTATCATCAACAAGGCTGATACCGTTAAAAACAAAGAGGACATGCTCTCTCAGATTGCGGATGCATCTTCTCTTGGGGAATTTAAAGCAATTGTGCCCATATCAGCACTCCGCAAGGACGGTATAAAGCATGTTCTTGACGAAATTAAAAACCTTCTGCCTATTGGTCCCATGTACTACCCCGAGGACATGCTTACCGACCAGACAGAACGTGAAATCGTGGCAGAAATCATACGTGAAAAAATGCTCCGTCTTCTTGACAAGGAGGTTCCCCACGGCACAGCTGTTGAAATCGAATATATGAAAGAGGGCGACAGCTTAACTAAAATCGGTGCTGTTATCTTCTGTGAAAAGGCAAGTCATAAGGGCATTATCATAGGCAAGGGCGGCGAAATGTTAAAACGAATCGGTTCCTATGCCCGTACAGACATTGAAAAGCTTCTGGACAAAAAAGTATTTCTGGAATTATGGGTAAAGGTAAAGGAAGACTGGCGCAATTCCAACTTCCTGCTTAAAGAATTCGGTTATCAGGAAAACGAAGAATAAAAAGGTGTTTTTAACACTTTAACCCACTCTTCCGTTTGCGGTCGAAATTGACGAGGGATTAGCTAAGCCAAGGGGTGCCGCAACCGGGTTCCTATTTTATGCGATTAACCCTGCCTATTTTATTCGGGGAGCTTTCTTTCCGGAACTCCTCGTAATTGTTCAAAAATTAGTTTATCGACAGTCTGAGCTAAGTAATGACTATCATTACTTAGCTTTTTTATTTAATATGTTTTTATGAATTTTACATCATCTGCTTCTGTATAACACAAAAAATCGCACCCAAAGTGTTAAATTTTTTAAATTTATTTTCCGGAATATCGGAAACGTTTTTTTCCTTTTATTTACATAGTCAAATTATAAAATCCAACAAAAAGAGAAAAAGCTATGAAAAAAAAAACAACTCCTATTGTCGCCGATACTCTCTTGCCTACAACGGCAACTGTGGCAATATAACAGCAACAATATAGGCAGAGTTGTAAAGGTTACAAACCCCGAAAACACCGACAAAACCTACTAATATGCTGTTAATGACGATACAAATCCACCCAAATGTGTAAAAACTGTTTATGCTTATAGCGGGTACGAATTAGCTCCCCATTTATAATCAAAAACCGAACTGACATCCTCGGATGGCTTGTAATTTTTTGGCAGCCAACCCGTGTAACGAAAAGCATTTGCAGCCCTAAAATGCTCTTAAATTAAGGGTTTTTTCCGGAATATCGGAATTGTTTTCTATGCCTTTTGCTGATATAATTAAATTATAAAATACTACAAAAGGAGAGAAACCTATGAAGAAGAAAAAAGCAATTTCTATTGTCGCTGCTGCTCTCTTGCTCACGATAGCAACTGTGGCAATGGCGAACGGCGGGTTGGTGTTTGATTCAGTGGAAACTGAAGAGATTTTCGCCCCGAACTTTGACTCTTTGGCATCACACATGGGCTACAACACCGAAGAAAAGTTTGACACTTTCCATAAAACAGCGCTTTTTATGGGCAAGTACTGTACAACCAAAGAATCATTCGGCTACATTGAGCAAATGATTCTTGAAGGCTGCGACCCTCAGACAACTATGGACATTTATCAGTTCTACCTTACAACCAACGAGGACATTTCCATTGTCAGAAAAATTTATGACATGGTTTACACGGGCGAACCCATTACAAACCGTGATGTGGTTTTTGAAAACGCATTTAACCAAATCACAAATAATAAATGCGGTGTTCTCACCAAAGAAGACGTTCAGAATTATTTAGAGAAAGGCTTAGCCGTCAGCGATATTTCTCAGGCAAATCTTCTCAGCAGAAAAGGTGTTATGACAATACAAGAAATATTGGACGCACTTCTTAATGGCAAAACTTGGGAAACCATTGTGGAAACTGTTTCAGGTGAAGCTATAAATTTCAAGTACAGAAATGCTGACGGAGCAACCTTGGTTGACGCAATGTATGTGGCAACCATGAGAAATGAGTCTATCAACACTGTCCTTGCAGGTGACAGTGATGATTATTTTATGGAAAAAACAAAAAACGTAAACGAACACCTTAAAGGAAGAGGCTATTGGAAAGGCAAAAAAAGCTCCAATTTTGAACAGATAAAAAAAGCGGGTGCAAAAAAAGGTATCAGTGAGGAAAAGCTTAATTCCATGATGGATGAAGGCTACAGCGAGCTAGACCTTATCAATACAATTAACAACGAAGAATGTACCCCTCAGAATATTGACAGCATTGCAAAAAGGGAGGCTGAAAAAGAATGAAAAAAATTATAAATTCTTTTATTATAATAGCTACACTTCTTGTATTGTCAGCTGTTCCTGCTCTGGCACTTTCAACAACAGAGTCCCTCACTTCTTCACAAATATCTAAAATTATATCGGCAGCTGACCCGGTCGGATACAATCCACCCTATAACAAAGATGATTTTCCGTCCGAATATATCGAACCCATGCAAGGGGGTCTCTATCTTACAGAAAATATACTCTACCTTCCTGGCAAAAACGGTTTAGATGTGAACCTGAGCGCGACATACAGCAGCAATACAATTGAGAAATGCTTTTTAACAGAAGATACTCGTTATGAAAACATATTTGAAAAGCATGCTTACTATTACTCCTACGATAATAACGGGACAACAGAAACTATATTAATTTGTCCCGATAATGAAGAATCCATTCTTAATCTCGGCGAAGGCGGCTTTTATGTAAAAGCCATTCCTTCAACCATATATGAAGACATTAACGGAGTAAAATATTACAGATTAAGTAGTTTTAATACAAATGAAAGCAACATTTATCTTTCATACGAGGCAAACTTAGCGCCCAAATGGCTTGCATGGCAGGAAAGTACAAAACTTTGTTCCTATTCTGCAAGCACAGATACATTAAAATTTGCGGATATATGGAAATGGACCCTTCCGGTAATAGTGGAAGAAATTCACCCGTACCATTATGATACCAATGATACATATAAATATTACAGCCAGGAGACTGTGTTCGTTGACCTTGACGGAGATTATTGCGAGGTTGAATTTTCATACCGCAAAAAGATTTCCAACGGCAAATTATCCAATATTTCAATTTCTATAACCAATACAAAAGGAGAATACACAGGAACCTATACTACCGAAAACATTGTGGACGAAGCACGCGGCATTACCTACCTTTGTTCAATTACCGATGCTTCAGGCAGAACAATGTTCTTCACAGAAAAAGGGCTTCTATGCGCAGTTGAAGACCGTTTTGGAAATATTGTAAAATATACTTTTGAATACATTGATAACAAATATGGTCGTCTTTTGGAAATAACCGACACTTTAGGCAGAAAGGTTTCATTAACCTATACGGATAACGATGTTCTTATCTATGTAAGTGAAGACGGAGTAACACCCCAGTTATATGCAGAATTCAGAAATGCCTGTCAAAACAGCACTTACGATGTTAATGACAACTTGGTGTCCGACAATTTATATTCAAGCAAAATTATCCGTTATGAGGACAGTAACACCCCATACACAAAAACGTTTAACTATGTAAAGTGGCATCAGGCATGGTATACCTCCTCGAGATATTACGAGCATGAACCTGTTGAATGTGAGGTTATGCAATCAGTTGAACAGCCCAACGGCATCAAAACTTGCTATAATACACAGTGGATTAAATACACAGGTGATGTTTGCCTTAAGAAAATATATTCGTATACTGAAAGATATGACAAAGACAACACCTCGGTATATAATAATTACACATATGCATATGACGGTGGCGACACAACCGTTGTAACCCGAGAGGGCGACGAAACCACTGTTACTTACGAAGGCGAAGGCTTTGTAGATGTAAAAACAACTTCCTATGGAAAAGAAAAGTTCACAGAAGATTATGGGTACAAAACTTCCAACGGAAAACGAAGATTAAGCTATACAAAACAATCTTACTATAACGGTAGTAAAACCGGCAACGACAGATATGTTTACACGTCATTAAACACACTTTGGCAAAACTCAAAAGTTGCTTACGACGATTACAAAAAGAATATAACATATCACGATTCAAGCAACTTTGTTGAAAGTGTAGTGTATAACCAAAGCGAAGATGTATACGTTAAAACAACATACACCCTTTCCCAAGAAGGTGACGATTACTACACAGGCAGAGTTGTTGACTCTGCCACCGTTTGGGAAAGCACTGACGGCGGTGACGATTACACCGAAAAGTACACCGTTTTGTACACATATAATGCAGACGGTACCCTGGCAAGCGAAACTACCGACCCCAATGGCATAAATCAGGTTACAAACTATACCTACATTTACGGCACAGACGGTAGCATAACAACCACCGCAACAGTAACAAACCTTGCCGATGCAGACGGCAACAGCATTTCCCCTGTATCAACAACCGTTAAGGTGGACAGTCAGGGCAGAGTTTTGCACATAACAGACGGCAACGGCAACACAACAAGCTATGAATATGACAATATAGGCAGAGTTGTAAAAGTTACAAACCCCAACAACACAACCCAAACCTATGAATATGACACTTTAAACCGTACTGTTATAGCCACAAACGAAGACGGTATAATGCAAAAGGTTCTTTATGACGGCTTTGGAAACATACTGTCCGCATACAAAAACGTCGGAACAACAGCATCCCCCTCATGGGTAAAGCTGTATCAATACGAATACGATTCCCTTTGCCGCCCCGTAACAACCTATGAATATACTGCTCACAATGGAATAACTCCAACCAAGTGGGTAAAAACTGTTTATTCCTACGGCGCATATGATTCTGTTTCTCAGGTTGCAACCTACGACGAAACGGGAACCGAACTTACAAACCAGACCTACACATACAACACCGCAGACAGGTTAGCTGTAATTACATCAGTGAGTAAGCACGACAAAGCAAATAACGGTACATATTACCGATTCACCTCTGTAACTGTGGAAACAGATGCAAAGGACGGCATTACACCGCCTACGGTTAAGCAGTATTTTGACAGGCAAGGTCGCATTGTAAAGCAAATCAGAACAGACGGTGACAACGAATACCTCACAACATACACATACGATGCTGTTGGCAACGTTTTGGAGGTCAAGGACGAAGCCGCCTATGCCGACTATGATGTTGACTTTTCCCAAAAATACGAATATAATTATATTAACCAGGTAGTTAAGGCATATAATGCCGAAGACAACTATGCAGAATTTGCGTACGACACATTAGGCAGACAACTTTCCGCATCTGACTATGAGGGCAATACAGTAACCTATACCTATGACAGCATTGGCAGATTGTTAACAGAATCCGCTCCTGTTGACGATGGTGTTACAAGCCTTTCAAAGTATTATTATGACGGCAACTCCAACATCACAAGGGCGGTTGTTTCTACTGCAAGCGGAGATGTTTCCTACACTTATCTTTACGACAACATGGGCAGGCTTCTTTCGGCATATGACGGCAGTACATATTCTGCCAACATATACAGCGGCAATTACCTTGTTAAGAGTGTGTACGGACTTAACGAATACACGACAGATGCTTATGAGTTAACACCTTTGTATCCTGATTTTAATGTTGTGGAATACACCTACGACAACATGGGCAACCTTGCAACAGAAACAACCTTTAACGGAACAACAACCTTCACCTACGATGCAACAGGTAAGGTTCTCACTGCAACCGACCCAAAGGGTACAGTTACAACTAACACCTATGATTCACGTGGTAACGTTCTCACATCCACAGCAGATGATGACGTTATAAGCTACACATACAATGCCTTTAACCTTGTAACAAGTGCATCACGTAACAACGTTGCTACAACCTACACATACGACAACTTTGGAAGAAACACCGCCGAAGTAACAGGCACAAAAACCATTGCCCGCAGCTACAACACCCAAGGTCAGGTTGTTGCAATGAGCCTTACCGAAGATGAAACTGTTCTCCAAAGTGCAGAGTATGAATATAACATATTAGGTAACATGACGAGTGCCACAGACGGGCGAGACATTGTTACATACACCTACAATTTAAACGGCTTCCCCATAACAGAAGAAAAGGACGGGCTTATTACAGAGTATGCCTACACACCGGGCAACCTTATGAAGTCTGCCACTCACACACGCAGACGTATTAACGACCCAACAGACGAGGAAGGCTACAACGACATTTTAAACATTTCCTCCTTTGTGTACACATATTACCCTGACGGCAATGTAAGCACTGTTGCCGATACACGCGGCAGCACAACCTACAACACAAATTATGTGTACAACAGTGCTAACCGACTTGCAAGTGCAAGCATAACCAATGGTGATGCAGTTGTGCGGTCGTGGCAGTATGGCTACAACAACAGCGGCGACAGAACAAGCCAGATTGTAACCGATGCAGAGGGCACAGCAACCACAACAACATATACTTACACAAACCACCGCCTTACAAGGGAAGCAACAGGCAGCAACGTTACCGAATACCGTTACGATGCAAACGGCAATACCATTGCAAAGCTTAACGACAACGTTACATATCAGTACACCTACACACCACGTAACGAGGTTGCAACTGTTACAACAAATGGCACCACATACAGTTATGCATACAATGCATCTTCCCTCAGAACAAGCAAAACTGTTGGTGACTCAACAACTCATTTCACATGGGCAGGCAGCAACATTATCCGGGAAGAGACAGATGATAGTGCAAC
>CAZRZU010000024.1:0-21350 GCA_964604615.1 uncultured Oscillospiraceae bacterium | reverse complement strand
TTGTAGCACTTGGGGTCTGTCCCCACTGAGCAAATGTGATTTATTTTGTTGTGATTGTAATTGATGCAGGTTCCAGTCCGGGGGAGGTTACTGTTAAAACAGCTTCGCCGGCTGCGTCTGTGCTCTTAACATAAATTGCGGCATTGCCGTTATGCATTTTTCTGCAAGGGAAAGAATAGGGGGTAGTGTCAAATCCGCATCCGTTTTCAATGCCTGCTATTTTTGCGGAAAGACCTGAAATCTGAGCGGTAATGGTTGCATCCTCCCAGTTAACCTTGTTGCCGTCAGCATCAAGAAGAGCAACGTCAACACGGAGTGTGTCGTAGCTGTCGGCAGTAAGTTTTACCATTTGGGGTCTGTCCCCATTTGGTAAATTTTTGCCATTTGGGGTCTGTCCCCATTTGGTAAATTGCTCGATGGAAGGGGTCAGGGCAATTTTGATGGGGGCTTTTGTTGCGGCAAGAATATATTCGTAACCGGGGATAACTGCCTTTAATTCGCCTTTTTCGTAGGGAAGTTCCCACACAATCATGTTGCCGTGGTCGGGATTGTCCGCCTTTTTAATGCCTAGTGATTTGCCGTTCAAGAAAAGCTCTGCTTGAGGTGCGTTTGTGTAAGCCACAACTTCGCATATTTTTCCATCTTCAAAATTCCAATGCTCGCAGAACCATCTGGGCGGTCTTCCCGGACGACGGCGGGGACGGTCGCCCTCTTCGCGTTTTTCGCGGGCAAAAATATAAATATAAGGTTTTTTGCACCAAAGTGTTTTTCTGAAATGCCAATTAGGCTTTTTAAAGCCACCCATGTCAAGAAGCCCCGGCATGGATGAACGAACGGGCCAGCCGTGAGCTTCGCCCATGTAGTCAATACCTGTCCAAAGGAATTGCCCCGAGATGTAGTCGTTGTCTCTCACAGCAGTCCATGCCTGCCAGGAATGGGAGTTTTCGCTTCCGTAAATAACAGAGTCGGGAAAGCGCTTGTGGTCGTTTTCGTACAAATGCTCCTTGTAGTTATAGCCTGCAATGTCCAGTGCTTCAAAATAGCCTGTGTTACAACTAAGCTCGGGAAAAGCCAATGCAGCGGTAACAGGACGGGTTGTGTCGCACTCTTTAACCCATGCAACCAATTGACGGGCAATAACTGCAAGCCGTTCCGCATTGGGCTTGTTTGGGTCATACATGCGCTCAATTTCGGGTTTGTTGGCATCGTTGTTACCTGTCATGGAGGAAAACGACGGATGACAGTAAGGGTCGTTGGGATAGTCAACCTCGTTGCCAATGGACCACATAATAATAGAAGGATGATTTCGGTCACGGAGAACCATTGCTTTAATATCCTTTTCGCCCCAGGTGGGGAAGTCTTCAAAGTAGCCAAAGCGCTTGGGAGGATAAACGTTGTGCCCCTGCCACCACTTGTTTTTGGGACCTTCCCATTCGTCAAAGGCTTCGTCCATGGTTAAAAATCCTAACTCGTCGCACAAATCCAAAAGCTCGGGATCAGGGGGATTGTGGCTCGTGCGGAGGGCATTGGTACCGCATTCCTTAAGTTTTAACAGTCTGTCGCGCCAAACCGACTTGGGTACAGCCGCACCTAGGCAGCCTGCGTCGTGGTGAACACAAATGCCTTTCAATTTGGTGGGTACACCGTTTAAGAAAAATCCTTTGTCCGCATCAAAGGAAAAATAACGTATGCCAAATGGGGTGTAAACAGTGTCTGTAACACTACCCTCTGACACAACCTCTGTTTTAAGTGTGTAAAGATAGGGGCTTTCAGGAGACCAGAGATAGGGGGATTTTACAATAAGGTCGCCATCGCCCGAAGCAACAGCAGTGCCTGTGCAGTCAAGAACCGTATTTACAACTTTGGCAGGAACTGTTGTCTGGCACTGTACACAAACTTTTGCCTCGCTTTGAGAAACAGAAGGTGTTGTAACAAAGAGAGTGTCAGGAACAACAGAGATTTTATCGCACACTGTAAGGTACACACGACGGGTTATGCCTGTGCCCGTGAACCAACGTGAGTCGGCAGTTTCGTCACGGCTGACAGTTACACTTACAACGTTTTCCTCGGCTATAAATTCAGTAACATCGTATGTAAATGTGGAGTAGCCGTAGGGGCGCTTGCCAAGGTAGTTGGAATTGAACCATACCTTGGAGTTGTTATATACCCCTTCAAATGTTATGTAAACCTTCCCCGGGTTGGAAGGCAGTGTGAAACGGTTGCGGTAGCAGCATCTGCCGCCGGGAAGATAGCCTGTTCCCGATGAATTGGACTTGTCAAATTCGCATTCAACACTCATGTCGTGGGGCACTGTAACTGTGCGCCATGCGGTGTCGTCAAAGCCTTTGTAAAAGCACATAGGCTCTTCACCACGGTGAAATTTCCAGTTGGAATTAAGGTAAATTGTTTGTCTTTTCATGTTTTCCTCCTTTTAAATAGAAACAACAAGGACAGTCCCCTATTGGCTCGTTTGTTTCTCTCCTCTTAATTACGGGGACACAGCCATTCATTCATTTTTACTTTTGTTTGCGGAAAAACCGATAAGCGGTCCGGCATTGGGTAGGCAATGTCCCTGTTCACATTGGGACACAACGAGCAAAAGGATACCTGTGGGCATCTGTCGGGACGGTCCCCCCCTTTTTTTGTTTGCCGCTCCTTTGTAATATAAAAGGTTTTTGCAAAAGCAAAAACCTTTCAATAATTCTGCACTCTGCATTTATATTAATAGCCTAATGTTTCTCCTAAAGAATCATCGTTTTCAATCCAGGAGTTTACGTCAACAACTGTGTATTTGTCGATTGTGTCGCGGATAATAACTTTTTCAATGCCTGCGTTAATGATTGCTCTTTTACACATGGAGCAACTGGATGCACCCTCAACAAAAGCGCCTGTTTCCATGTCCTTGCCAACAAGGTATAATGTTGCACCAATCATGTCACGGCGGGAAGCAGAGATAATTGCGTTTTCCTCTGCGTGAACACTGCGGCAAAGCTCATAGCGCTGACCGCGGGGAATGTTCATTGCAATACGGCGGCAAAAGCCAAGGTCTATGCAGTTCTTTCTTCCGCGGGGTGCTCCTGTGTAGCCTGTGGAAATTATTTCGTCGTTTTTAACGATTATGGCACCGTAGGAGCGGCGGAGACATGTTCCTCGCTCAAGTACAACGGTGGCTATGTCAAGATAATAATTTGTTTTGTCTCGTCTTTGCATGATGGTCTCCTTATCTTATAATAATTTTGGAAGCATAGAAGTTGCCGTCTGCTTTAAGTGTGCCTGTTGCTATAATGTGGTCATCAACTTCCAAAGATAAAAAGTCAACCGACTGTCCGGAGATACCGTTAAAGATTGCAGCGCCTGTTTCAATTATAAGGAGCTTTTCGCTTACTATGCCTGTTGTGGTGTTTTCAACCTCCAGGTACACCTGACGGCTTGTTACGTTAACCTTAGTGATAACACCCTCTGTTGTAACAATCTGTGTAGAAGAGTCAGACGGAGAGGTTGCATAAACCATAATAACCTTGCCGGAAGCAAATTCGAGACGTGCTGTGTGACCTACGCGAAGGTCATACACAGTGGAAGCAACGTGGTTTACATAAATTGCGGAAGCCGCAGAAAGTGTGTATTCAACATCGCCTACTACAACACTGCACTCTTCGCCTAAAACAATCTTTGTGATAGCGCCTTCAACGGGGCTGACGGGTGTTATGGCAACAGTGGACTCAACACCGTCCCAACGATTTTCTTCGCTGTTTAAAATTTCAACATCGGCAAGAGCACCGTTAACATTGAAAAATGCCATGCTTGCACCTGTGTGAATATGTTCAACACTGTCTGTTTTATAGCCGTCAATGATTAAGTTGACACCCTTCACGGGAAGAAGTGTTGTCTTTCCGTTTTCGTCACGGTAAGTGATAGTGTTATTTGTTGTGTTTTTGCCTATAACAGTGTGATAAGAAACAGAAATTTCGAATTTGTCAAGCACACGGTGGAGAAGCACTGCTACCTGTGCTCTTGTTACACTGCCGTAAGGGTTAAAGTTGATTTCGTCCGGCTTTTCCACGTCGTATACACCCTGCATAAGAGATGTGTTTGTAACATACTCAACATAAGGAGCAGCTGTGTAGGGAATGTTGCCTGCATCGGTATATGTAAGGGTATAGTTTGTGAGGTTAAGACTGCCTTCAGCACGCATAAGCTTGGTGAGAAGAACGGCTGCTTCGTAGCGGAGAAGAGCTGAGTCTGCACGATCGGGAGAAATGTAGCCTGCGAGTTCATCCTCTGTAAGGACACCCTTATATAAAAGAAACGCAATTTCGTTGGGGTAGGGTGTGTTATACTGTGCTACAACGTCTGCATAACGTGAATATGCTACATCCTTGAATGCTCCGTAGCCCTCTTGTATATAACCTGCAACGCGGGCTATGAGAACCAAAGCTTCTGTTTTGGTAATTGCTCTGTCGGGGCGGAAGGTTCCGTCTGTGTAGCCTTTTATTATGCCTAAGGTTGTCATTTCCTCAATCTGAGGCTCTGCCCATGCGTGAAATTCATTAAGGTCAGAAAAGCCCGAAGCGGCTGATGCACCCACAGAAAGAAGCATAGTGCAAGATATGACTAAAGCTGTTATACGTTTTTTCATTAAATAAACCTCCGTGAAATATAATCTTACTACACATCAGCATATCATAATACGGATAAAACTGCAACAAAAAATTGAAGAAAAACAGCTCAAATATGAACTTTCACAATTTGTTAATTTGACAATTAAAATAAATGTGATATACTAAACTTTACAGTATTAAACAGCAAACCTTGGGGCAGTGTCCCGAGGTTCAATATAATTATTGGAGTTTGAGATTTATGCTTTGTACAAGATGTAAAAAAAATATGGCAGTGGTTTTCATGACAAAAATGGAGGGCGACAGGGCTGTTAACGAAAGCCTTTGTTTGCCTTGCGCAAAAGAGCTCGGTCTTAACCTTGGCAAAATGATGGGAGACATAAACCCCGAAGAGCTTGAAATGATTGAAAATCAGATGATGGAGACTATAAATTCAGGCGATATGCCCGCAGAAGACATAAGCGGAAGTGTGATGAGCATTATAAACGATTTGTTCCAGGGCGGAGGAGAAAAACCTGCAATGCCCAAAAGACGGGACAAAAAGGATAAAAAAACAGGAGAAGAAAAGAGAGTTATTGATTCCTACGGCGAAAACCTCACACGTAAAGCAAGGGAAGGCAGACTTGATAAGGTAATAGGCAGAGAAGTTGAAATAGACAGAATGATACAGGTACTTAACCGCAGAACAAAGAACAACCCTGCGCTTATAGGCGAGCCGGGTGTTGGTAAAACAGCTGTGGCGGAAGGCTTGGCAGAAAGGATTGTTACAAATCAGGTGCCTGTTAAGCTTCGTGACAAAGAGGTTTACCTTTTGGACTTTACTGCAATTGTTGCAGGCACACAGTACCGCGGTCAGTTTGAAGCAAGGCTCAAGAGCATTGTGGATGAGGTTAAAAAGCTGGGCAATATTATCCTTGTTATTGATGAGCTTCACAACATTGTGGGAGCCGGTGACGCAGAGGGCGCAATGAGCGCGGCAAATATTTTAAAACCCGCCTTGGCTCGAGGCGACATTCAGGTGATAGGTGCAACAACTCTTACGGAGTATCGTAAGCATATTGAAAAGGACAGCGCATTGGAACGCAGATTCCAGCCTATTATTATTGAAGAACCCTCCGTCAGTGAAACAATTGAAATTTTAAAGGGTATAAGAGGTTATTACGAAAATTATCATCAGGTTAAAATTACCGATGAGGTTATTGAAAAGGCGGCGATTTTGTCGGAAAGATATATTACCGACAGGTTTTTGCCGGATAAGGCAATCGACCTTATTGACGAAGCCGGAAGCCGTGCAAACCTTAAAAACAAGGCTTTGGCAACAATCTTTGAACTGAAAAAGCAGCTTGAACTTATTAAAAAGGAAAAGGATGAAGCGGCTGGCGAGGACTCCATTGAAAATTATCAGAGAGCGGCAGATTTAAAGATGCAGGAATGCTCAATACAGGAGTCTATTGAACGGATAACAGGAGAAATGGAAGATGTTTATCTTACCGTTGAGGACATTGCAACAGTTATTGAGCTGCAAACAAAAATCCCTGTTAAAAAGATAACAGAGGAAGAGACAAAGAGACTTTTAGAGCTTGAACAAAATCTTCATAAGAGAATTATCGGTCAGGATGAGGCGGTAAGCTCCGTTGCAAGAACAATCCGCAGAAAACGCGCGGCACTTTCCAAGAAAAAGCGCCCTGCAAGCTTTATTTTTGTGGGTCCCACAGGCATTGGTAAGACAGAAACCGTAAAAGCACTGGCTCAGGAGCTTTTTGAAAGCGAAGAGGCACTTATCCGTGTTGACATGACAGAATACATGGAAAAGCACGCAGTGAGCCGTCTTATAGGTTCGCCTCCCGGATATGTGGGTTATGACGATGCAGGTCAGCTTACCGAAAAGGTGAGGAGAAAGCCGTACAGTGTAATTCTTTTTGATGAAATTGAAAAGGCACATCCTGATGTAATGAATATTATGCTTCAGATACTTGACGACGGCAGAGTTACCGACAGCCACGGCAAGGTTGTGAGCTTTGAAAACACTGTTATTGTTATGACCAGTAACGCAGGAAGCAGTTATTCATCGAGTGCATTAGGCTTCTCAAAAACAATTGAGGACGCGAGTCGCACACGTGCCATGGAGGCATTGAAAAAGTTTTTAAGACCTGAGTTCTTAAACCGTGTGGATGAGATTATTGTGTTCCACCCGTTAACAGAGGGTGAGCTTATCAAAATTGTGGATTTGATGATTGACGAAATTGCATTTATGGCAAACGAAAGAGGCATGACGATAGCAGTTTCCGATGATGTAAAGAAAGTTCTTTGCGAAAAAGGCTACGACAGCGCAATGGGAGCACGACCCTTGCGCAGGTTGGTGGGCAGAGAAATTGAGGATAGACTGGCGGAAATTATTATCCGCGGAGAACGACCCGAGCATGTTGATTTTGTAATTGAAAATGGTGAAATTAAAACGAGCACTCGTTAGTATATCCTGAACGATGGAAAGCTTTGCGATGGGAGGTATAGAAATGTTCAAAAAACTGTTGGGCAGTGTGAGAGAATTTAAGCTTCCTACAATACTTACCTTGATTTTTATTGTGGGAGAAGTAATTATTGAATGTCTGATTCCTTTTATTACGGCAAACCTGGTTAACGCAATAAAAGCAGGTGCCGAAATTGAATCTATTGTGAAAACGGGACTTGTGCTTGCTTTAATGGCGATTGTTTCACTTTGCTGCGGCGGCGCAGCAGGTGTGACGTGCGCAAAGGCAAGTGCAGGCTTTGCCAAAAACCTTAGACACGACGTGTTTGAAAAAATCCAGGCATATTCCTTTGCAAACATAGACAAATTTTCCTCAACATCGCTGGTAACAAGGCTTACCACAGACGTCACAAATGTACAGATGAGCTTTATGATGAGCATAAGAATCGCGGTGAGAAGCCCTTTGATGCTTGTTTTTTCCACAACTATGGCATACATAATGGGCGGAGCACTTGCCGGGACTTTTGTTGTGGTAATACCTTTTATGGCATTTGGACTGTTTGCTGTGAGCCGTAAAGCTATGCCTGCATTCAGAAGAGTGTTTAAAAAATACGACAAGCTTAATGAATCTATCGAAGAAAACGTTCGCGGAATGAGAGTTGTAAAAGGCTTTGCCCGTGAAGAGTACGAAAAAGAAAAATTTGAAAATGCGGCGGATAATATCTGCTTGGATTTTACCAAAGCGGAAAGAATTGTTGCGCTTAACTCACCCATAATGCAATTCTGCATGTATTTTAACATGGTCTTTGTTATGATTGTTGGCTCGAAAATGACTATTTCAAGTATGGGCATTGACCTTAATGTAGGACATATGTCCGCAATGCTCACATACGGTGTGCAGATACTTATGAGTCTTAACATGATTTCCATGATTTATGTTATGCTTACAATGAGTGCGGAATCCATGAAGAGACTGTGTGAAGTGTTGACAGAAGAACCGACTCTTACAAATCCTGCCCACCCTTTGACAAACGTTAAGGACGGTAGTGTTGAATTTGACAAGGTAAGCTTTAAATATTCGGAAAATGCAGAGAAATATTCTCTTGCTGATGTAAACATAAAGATTAAGTCGGGACAGACTGTTGGTATTATAGGCGGCACTGGCTCAAGTAAAACCAGCCTTGTTCAGCTCATACCCCGTTTGTACGATGCTACTGAGGGTGTGGTTAAGGTAGGCGGAGTTGATGTGAAAGAGTACGACATAGAAACTCTTCGCGATTCGGTTGCAATGGTTTTACAGAAAAACCTTCTCTTCTCGGGAACGATTAAGGAAAATCTCCGCTGGGGTAATGAACATGCCACAGACGAAGAGCTTGTAGAGGCATGTAAGCTGGCTCAGGCTCATGACTTTGTGGAAAGTTTTCCCGAAGGTTACGATACATATATCGAACAGGGCGGTACAAATGTGTCCGGTGGTCAGAAGCAGAGGCTTTGTATTGCCCGTGCACTGTTAAAGAAACCTAAAATTCTTATTCTGGACGATTCTACCAGCGCGGTAGATACAAAAACAGACGCACTTATACGCAGGGGATTTAAAAAATTTATTCCCGAAACAACAAAGATTATTATTGCGCAGAGAATATCATCTGTACAGGATGCTGACCTGATTCTTGTAATGGATGGCGGTAAGGTTTCTGCAATGGGTAATCATCATACTCTTCTTGAAGAAAGCGAAATTTACAGAGATATTTATACACAGCAGACAAAAGGAGGGGATAATAATGAATAAGCCAAAAGCGAAAAAAGGGACTCTCGCACGCGCTTTTAAAATGCTTATAAAGTTTTATCCCGTACTGTTGCCTTTGGCGACTGTTTGTATTCTTTTTCAGGCAGTTACCGCAGCGGCTCCCGCAATCTTTCAGCAAAAAATAATTGCCGATATTGAAGTTTTCATTACAAGCGGCAACTGGGCGGCTGCATCAAAAGTTATTTTGCCTAAGGTGTTCGCACTCATCGGTTTGTATATTGCATCTATTCTGGCAGTAACTGTTCAGACCCAGCTTATGGCAATTATTACGCAAGGGTTCCTTAATAAGATGCGTAAGGCAATGTTTGACGGAATGCAGAATCTGCCCATTAAGTATTTTGACGTAAATAAGCATGGCGACATTATGAGCTATTATACAAACGATATCGACACACTGCGCCAGCTTGTTTCTCAGGCATTTCCTGCTCTATTACAGGCATCTGTCGTTGTTGTAAGTGTGCTTGGCATAATGCTTTATTACAGCTTTTGGATGACATTGGTTGTGCTGGCAGGTGTTTTGTTTATGGTGCTCGTGTCCAAAAAGATGGGCGGTGGCAGTGCAAAATTCTTTGTTCGTCAGCAGAAGGCACTTGGTAAAACAGAGGGCTTAGTTCAGGAAATGATGAACGGTCAGAAGGTTGTAAAGGTTTTTAATCACGAAAAAGCAGCGCAGGAAGACTTTGATAAAATCAATAACCAGCTTTACGAGGACAGCTACCGCGCCCATGCGTACGCAAACTGTCTGGGTCCCATAATCGGTAACATAGGAAACATTCTTTATGTTATCATTGCAACCGTAGGTGGTGTGCTTTTGCTGTCAAAGGTTCCCAATGTGAGCATTGGTGCTCTTATCAGCGGAAGCTTTGGCGCCCTTACAATTGACATTATGATTCCTTTCCTTAACATGACAAAACAGTTTACAGGTAACGTAAACCAGGTAAGCCAACAGATTAACTCTGTTGTAATGGGTCTTGCAGGTGCTGAACGTATATTTGACCTTATGGATGCCGAAGCCGAGGCAGACGAAGGCTACGTAAAACTTGTTAACTGCACTGTGGACGAGCAGGGAAATATTACTGAAACAAAGGAACATACAGGTAAGTGGGCATGGAAGCATCCTCACGGAGACGGAACTATAACGTATACCCTCCTCAAGGGTGACATACAGATGTTTAACGTTGACTTTGCTTATGAGGAAGGCAAAACTGTGCTTCAGGATGTAACGGTTTATGCTCAGCCGGGTCAAAAGGTTGCATTTGTTGGTGCAACAGGTGCAGGTAAAACTACAATTACCAATCTCATAAACCGTTTTTACGATATTGAAGACGGAAAAATCAGATATGACGGCATCAATATAAATAAAATTAAAAAGAGCGATTTAAGACGGTCTTTGGGCTTAGTGTTGCAGGAGACTAATCTTTTCACAGGTACGGTTTTGGAAAACATCCGTTACGGAAATCTGGATGCCACCGACGAAGAGTGTATTGCGGCAGCCCGTCTCAGCGGTGCGGACGATTTTATAACAAGATTGCCTCAAGGATATAATACCCTGTTGTCAAACAACGGTGCTAATTTGTCCCAGGGACAGAGACAGCTTATTGCGATTGCGCGCTGTGCAGTTGCAGACCCACCCGTTATGATAATGGACGAAGCAACCAGCTCCATTGATACACGCACAGAGGCAATTGTGCAAAAAGGTATGGATAAGCTTATGGAAGGCAGAACAGTGTTCGTTATTGCACATAGGTTGTCTACCGTTAAAAACAGTGATGTTATTATGGTTCTCGACCACGGCAGAATTATTGAACGGGGAAGCCACGAAAAGCTTATTGAAGAAAAAGGAACCTATTACCAGCTTTACACAGGAGCCTTTGAGTTAGAGTAAAATTAAAAGGTGATTGCCAATAAAAAAGAACTATCCTTTGATAGTTCTTTTTTTCGTGTTCTGCCATATAAATGAAACAAGGGAGGCAGAACCATGAAAGATTATATAGAAGACCGAGCAAGAATGCTTGCTTGTTACATAATAGAAAACGGTTCCACGGTACGTGAAACGGCAAAAAAGTTTTCTTTGTCAAAATCCAGTGTACATAAGGATGTTACCGCAAGATTGGAAAAAATAAGCCCTGCTCTGGCCGTGGAGGTAAAGAAGGTTTTGGAGCACAATAAAGAGCAGCGGCATATCCGTGGCGGATTGGCAACCAAGAAAAAGTATGAATTAATGAAATCTAAAGCATGATATGTGCACTGTGTGCAGCTGTTGCTCAATGGTTTTGTACGTTGAATTCTATTGCGTGGGCAACTGAGGGAATACTTTCTCCTTGGAGTGATAACGTGGGGCTCATAAGTGCGCCTGTTGCAATAAAGAGCACACGGTGCATATGCCCTTTTTTCATTTCGGGGAGAATGTATCCCGCGAGCATTGAAGCGCTGCAACCGCAGCCTGAACCGCCGGAGTGGACATCCTGTTTTTCGTTGTCAAAAATCATACAACCGCAGTCCTGATACACGTCTTCAATATTTACGTGGTATTCCTGTTTAAGCAAGTCTGTGGCAACCTTTTTGCCCAGATGCCCCAAATCGCCGGATACTATCATGTCGTAATCCTTTGGCTTGCTTTTAACAGCGGCAAGATGACGGGTGATTGTATCGCAAAAGGCAGGAGCCATTGCACATCCCATGTTGTTGGCATCTCTGATGCCCGGGTCGATTACTTTCCCTGCCGTAGCATGGGTAACAAAGGGACCTTCTCCTTCTTTGCCAAGTACAACGGCTCCGGAGCCTGTAACGGTCCACTGTGAGGAGGGAGGACGTTGGGAACCGTATTCCAGGGGAAAGCGAAACTGCTTTTCGCTGCCGCAAAAATGGCTCGATGTGGCGGCAACAACCCTGTCAGCTCCCCCTGCGATAAGTGTGGATGCTATAAAAAGGCTCTCAGCCATGGTGGAACATGCTCCGTATAGGCCTAGGTAGGGGATGCCAAGCGAACGTGCTGCATAGCCGGTGGCAGTACACTGATTAAGAAGATCTCCGGATGCGAGGAAACTAATGTCCGAAGCATGAAAGCGACCTTTTTCCAGTGCGGTTGTAACAGTTTCTTTAAATAAGGCGCTCTCTGCACTTTCCCAAGTTTTTTGACCAAAATAAGGGTCTTTTTCAACGCGGTCGAAGTTTTTTCCGTAGGGTCCTTCTCCTTCTTTTTTGCCTACAACCGAAGCAAAGGATAAAACAGAGGGGCATAAATTAAATTTGAGAGTGGAAAGTCCTATTTTCTCGAATGCTGTCATATTTCCTCCTTACATTAAAAATATATAGTAAATAAGCCCAGAAAGAAATGCCGTAGCTGTTCCGTACACAATAACAGGACCCGCAATGACAAACATTTTTTCAGCCAGACCTGTTATATACCCCTCGGTTTTGTATTCTATTGCAGGGGAAACAACACTGTTGGCAAAGCCTGTTATGGGCACAAGTGTTCCCGCACCTGCAAAACGTGCAATACGGTCAAACACATGTGCGGCTGTAAGTATTGCCGCGATTGCAATAAGTGTTATGCTTACAGAAGTAGACGCAAGTGCATCCGACAAATTCAAGGAAAGATAAAATCCCTTTAACCATTGTCCAAACATACATATGGATCCGCCTACAATGTATGCCTTTACTGTATTAACGGCAGTTGAAGTTGCCTGACTTCTTTTATCAACAAAAAGCTTGTATTGTTTTTTTGATAATTCCATGTTCTCACCTCATGGGTAGTCTTTCACAAGAAAAGATAAATATACAAAAAAGCTGAACAAATACGTTCAGCTTTTTTGTGTTTATTTCTTTAAAATTTTAATACTGTAACCCTCGAGTGTAATAACTCCCGAAATTTCCTTTTCAGCTACCATGTCGTAATAAGGGCCGTTGAGGTCAATATCAACATCTTTACCGTTATAGTTCTGAAGGAAAATAAATGAGTTTTCTTCATCGCTTCTTGTCTGTGCGGTAACACCATCGGGGAGGGTGGTTTCCAAAGCTTTTGTGATGTTGAACTCTTCAATAATATGGTTTACAAAATCTGTTGTAAACTCTCCCTCGTCGCGGAACGCAACATAGTAAGCGCAGCCCTTGCCAAAAACATTTTTTGTAAGAGCAGGTCTTCCGGCAAAAAAGTCATCTTTGTATTCTGCCAGAACCCGGGCGCCTTCAGCATGGATAAGGTCGCAGAAATACTTAATTTCGTATTCCTTGCAAGGAAGGGTGATGTCTGTCATGACAGCATGGTTATTTTCGTTGTCATAAAGTGCATCAATTTCTTCACTCCATACGCCGAAGAGCTTGCGCAAGGGGCCGGGGAAGCCTGTTGTAAAGCAAAGATTTGTATCATTTACAATGCCTGTCCAATATGTACCTACAACAATACCGCCCTCTTGGGCAAATTTTTCAAGCTTTGCTGCAAAGCCGGGCTTTACCATATAAAGGATGGGTGCAACTACAATCTTATAGCCCGAAATGTCGCAGTCCATGTCAATAACGTCAACGTTAATGCCTTTTTCCCAGAATGGCTTATAGAATTTTTTGCAGGTGTCCTCATATTCGATTTTGTCACGTCTGATGGCCTGAACTTCATCCAGTGCCCAACGGTTTTCCCAGTCGTAGATAACGGCAACTTCGCTTTTTAAGCTTGTGCCGACAACACTATCAAGCTTTTTTAAGATGTCGCCAACGGCAGAAACCTCTCTGAATACACGAGTGTTTTCATGACCGCAATGATCAACAACAGCACCGTGGAACTGTTCTGCGCCGCCTCTGCCCTTTCGCCACTGGAAATACTGCACACTGTCACTTCCGTGTGCTACCGCCTGGAGCGAGGACAATATGTGCATGCCGGGCTTTTTAAGCTTGTTGACACTCTGCCAGTTAACAGCACCGGGAACTGATTCCATAAGAAGGAAGGGCTTGCCGCCTTTTACACATCTGTTTATATCCTGTATAAATGCGGTGTCGCTTCCTATTGTCGTATTACCCTTGGGGTTGTGCCAGAAGGGATAGCTGTCCCAGGATACAACATCAACGGTGTCCTTGAACTTGAAGTAGTCAAGTCCGGGATAGGTTCCCATGAAGTTGGTTGTAACGGGTATTTCCGGACAGATTTCTTTAATTGGTGCAATTTCAGCCTTCATGAAATCCACAGTCTGGTGGGTTACAAACCTTTTCCAGTCAAGGAAAAGCGATGGATTTGAGTAAAACTCGCCGATAGGTGAGGGTGACTGAATCTGCTCCCAGGAGGTATACGTGTGCCCCCAAAAGCTATTCCACCATGCTAGGTTCAATGTGTCAAGGTCTGTATATTTGTCCTTAAGCCAATTGCGGAATGCCGCTTGGCAAAGCTCACAATGGCATTCACCGCCGTATTCGTTGGATATGTGCCATACCGCAAGCGCAGGATGGTCTTTATATCTTTCGGCTAAAAGGCGGTTTATGTTCTGTGCCTTTTCACGGTATACGGGAGATGTGTAACAGTGATTATGTCTTTCGCTGTGAAGAATTCGTACACGGTTTTCGTTAACACGAAGAACCTCGGGATACTTTTCACTCATCCATGCAGGACGGCTGCCTGTGGGGGTCGCCAAGCATGCAACCGCACCGTTTGCTGCTAAGGTATCCATGGTTTCGTCAAGCCACGAAAAGTCAAATTTGCCCTCTTCGGGCTCCAATGCCGCCCAAGAAAAAATACCCACACTCATACAGTTGCAGTTTGCCTTTTTCATAAGGCGCATATCTTCCTCCATTATGCCCTCTACATGGCGCCATTGGTCAGGATTGTAGTCAGCTCCGTGTATCACGTGAGGCATTTTAGGGCTTATGGGTCCGTAGTTTTTCATTATTATATCCTCCTTTTAAATGGGAAAGTAAAGCGGGCGGATATATTATCCGCCCCTTGGTGGTTATTTTACCTTGTATATTTTAACTCCGTGGAAAGGTACAACTGAATAAATTCTGTCTGTTACCTTTGATTCTTCTTTTGTGAAGAGCTCCTTAAGGGTTGCTTCTTCCTTTCCTATTAAAGAAAGGGGAGTGTCAATTATAATGTCACGGTCGGATATGTTGAACTGAGCAATATAGCATGAGTCGTCCTTTGTGCTCTTTGCATACCACACAACAGTACCTGCTTCGTCACGGTAGAGCTCGTGGTTGTCCTCGGAATACTTGTTAAGCTCAATCAAATCCTCATTCATCATAAGGCTGTCTGTCCACTCATCGTTCATGGTCATGTCGCCTCCAAAGAAAAGCGGAGAACGGAAAATGTTCCAGAGCGCCATATGTGTCATCTGTTCGTCTTTTGTAAAACGAGACCATTCACCGCCGTTGCCGTCACATACTCTCAGTTTGCCCAAGGGAAGCATGTCACAGTCGGGCCATGCACCGTCAATTCTGAGGTTCTGCCAATTGCGGCAACGGTCAAACATGTCTTTGAGAGGCTCCCATCTGTCCCAGAAGTCGTCTGTCATTCTCCACATGTTGGCATGGTCGGAAAGATGCTCGGCATTTCTCAAAAAAGCGGCACCGGGAGAAAGTGAAAGAACAATGTCTCTGCCTGTTTTGTCAATGGCATTGCGGATTAATTCAACCTCACCTGCATGGTAGGGACGGGCAATATCGTCAACCTTTACAAAGTCAATTTCCCAGTCTGAGTACAATTCAAAAAGAGAATCGTAATATTCCTGAGCGCCTTCCTTAGAAGGGTCAACACCGTACATGTCTGTATTCCAAGGACATGTAGAATCAACTCTTGCAATGTCAAGTGCTCTCTTGTCCGTACCCTTGATGGGTGTATTTTTCTTTACGCATTCGCGGGGAATACCGCGGAGAATGTGAATGCCAAACTTTAATCCTAAGGAATGAACATAATCAGCCAAAGGCTTGAATCCCATTCCGTCCTTAGAGGAGGGGAAACGGTTAACTGCCGGAATAAGACGTGAATATTCGTCAAATTCCAAGGCTGTGAAATCGTTATATGTATGGCTTACAGCAGTGGGTTCATACCACTGAATGTCAACGATAACATACTCCCAACCGTACTTTTTAAGCTTCTTTGCCATATAGTCAGCATTTTTGCGCACAACATCTTCGGTTACTGCGGCTCCGTAACAGTCCCAGCTGTTCCAACCCATGGGAGGAGTGGGACAAAGCTTATGATGATTTCTTGCTTTCATATTAAATAAAATCCTCCGTAATATAGTGATTAATTGATTTATACCATAATAAAGTAGGGATGTCAACCGATAAAGTGAACAGTTTGTTAAAAAAATATTAGCTCTTTACTAAAGTGAAAAAAAGTGGTAATATATTAAGCTGAAAGAGGTGTTTCTTATGGTTGAAAAATTGAAAAAATATAGTCTGGGAGAAGAAATTTTCAGCTCTGTTACCCATGGGGTAGGTACTCTTATGGCAATTGCGGCAACAGTACTTGTTATAGTGATGGCAGCAATACATCATAACCCTATGGGGGTTGTGGGCGGTGCAATATACGGCGCAACAATGATTATTCTTTATGTTATGAGTACTCTTTACCATTCGATTACAAACCCCACAGCGAAAAGGGTATTCCGTATTTTTGACCATTGTTCAATCTTTTTGCTTATAGCAGGTACTTACACACCTTACTGTCTGTGTACACTCTGGGGTAATGGCGGACTGGGAATTCTTATTGCTATATGGACATGCGCAATCCTGGGTATTGTTTTAAATGCAATCGCTCTTGATAAATTTAAAAACATAAGCCTTGTTTTTTATGTTATAATGGGGCTTGCAATTCTCTTAAAGCTTCCCACACTTATAAGCTTTATGCCTTTGGGCGGCCTTGTGTTCATGTGTGTTGCAGGTGCGGTGTATATTCTGGGAATTATATTCTATCTTTTAAGGATTAAATACATGCACTCAATATGGCATTTGTTTGTGCTGGGAGGAAGCATTTGCTTCTTTTTCTCCATTCTTTTGTACGTTGTATAAAAGCCTTGAAATAATGCGTAATTTATGATAAAATAATTTGGCAATAAAGTTTGAAAGGATGAATTTTTGTGACTGATCCGTTACCTGTCGTCATACTTCTTGTTTTGCTCTTGCTTCTGGCGGCTCTTTGTAAGGGTGCCAAGGTGGCAATTGAAGGAGTTAACGACTACAAGATGAAGGAACTTGCCAAGGACGGCAATAAAAAAGCTAAAAGTGTTATTAAGCTCATGGACAAGGAAAACCGTGTGCTGGCATCTTTAAGAACTGCCGTAACAACATTCAGTGTTCTTGCACTGTTGGTGAGTGTTTTTTGGCTGAACCTGTTGGTTGTGAAAGTGACAGAAAATGTTTATGCCGTTTTGGCGATATGTGCTGTTTTCTACGTTACTCTTATTACCGTTTGTGCAGATATGGTTCCAAGGAAGATATGTGCATCAAAACCTGATGAATGCGCGATGGCACTGTCAGGCTTTGTGAGTATAGTATGGAATGTTTTCAGACCGTTGTCCTTTGTTTATAACATTGTGGCAAAAGTTTTCACAGCATTAACAGGCAACGACCCCAACGGTGAAAATGCCCGTGTTACCGAAGATGACGTTATGATGATGGTAGACCTTGGCAGCGAAACAGGTACCATTGCTCCGGAAGAGAAAGAGTTCATCACAAATATATTTGAGTTCGGCGATTTGTCTGCCGATGATTTTATGACACACCGTAAGGACGTAGAGGTTCTTATGATGGACGAAACCGCCCAGGAATGGGAAGAAAAAATCCGTGAAAGCGGATATTCCAGATTCCCTGTTTGCGGTGATGATATTGACGATATCGTGGGTGTTGTATATGCCCGTGAGCTTTACGAGTTCTTTTACGATAAAGGCGAGGACGTTAAAGAAATTATTCGCCAGGCATATATTGTGCCTGAAACTATTCCTGCCGATGTGCTTTTTGCCAACATGCAGAAGGAGAAAACCCATTTTGCAGTGGTGGCAGACGAGTACGGCGGTTTTGCCGGTATTGTTACCATGGATGATTTGTTGGGCGAAATCGTAGGCGAAATCGAAGACGAAGAATATGACGAGGAAGATGTAAACGAAATTGAAGATATTATTCCCGTTGGTGAAAATGCGTGGGATATGGACGGACTTACATCTTTGGAAGAGGTTGCTGAAATAACCGGTGCAACACTTCCGGTAGATGAGTTTGACACACTTTCGGGTCTTGTTCTTCACAGTATAGAATACATCCCCGACGATGGTGCCACATTTACCGTAGATACATGCGGCTTGGAAATTTCCGTTACGGAAGCGAAGGACCGACGGATTGTACGTGCAACGGTAACGGTTAAGACAGTGGGGGAAGTTCAATAGAAACTTTAAATGGTGGGGATGCTTCTCCACCATTTGTAAAATAAAAGGAAAAGAAGGGATGCAAATGACAAAAGGCAAGCAAATAAACCTGTTACATACAGCGCTTACGGTTTTTGTTTTTTTAGCGCCTGTGTTAGGCTCCGGGTTGGAGAAAAGCCTTGTTTTGTATGCGTCTCTTTGTGCATTTTCAGTATGCATCGGATACAGGATATTTAAAGATGGGTATTTTGTTCTGACTAAAACCTTCCTTTTCCAGGTAGCAGTAGCCCTTTTCGCATTTGTTCAGCTTTGTTGGGTGAGTGACAAGGGATGTCAGATTCAGCTGGGTACGGTTTTTCTTCTGGGTGCAGCTGCAAGCCTTGTTATGGGCGAGTATAAAACATGCATGGGAAAAGAAAAGTTGGTTTCCACATGGACTAAGCTCATTTATTCCGCTGCACTTATTTATGCCATTGTAGCCGTTTTGTATCAGGTATTTATAGAAAGCAGTTTCTGGAGCTGTAACATGGACTTTGGTGCAGGCTCGTCCACGGCGGCAGCATGTCTTATGGCAATTGGTGTTATCAGTGCCATGAGGGTATTTAAAACAAATAAAAAACAACCCGTGTTTTTTGCAAGTACTATTTTGATGACATATGTGTTTGTCATGACAAAAAGTTTTCCGGGTTATGCTTTTTGTACAGCTGTTTTGTTTGTGTATGCGATGAAGCAAAAACACAAAAAAGCAGAAGCCTTGGGCGCACTGATATTAACGGTTGTTTTAAGTGCTGTAAACGGAATATTTGCAGTTGCAAATATTATTAAGAACCCCGAGGAACTTAACGGCGCAATCAAAGGTCTTGTGAATATTGCAGGTGTAGGTGCGGGCGGATATAATGCAGCCGTAAGCATAGTGGACAGAGGCTATGAAGGATTTTCGTCGGTGTTGTGTCTGTTGCTTGAGGCTTTTGGCATTATAGGTGTAGCTGTAATCGCAATCAGCATTATTTGTTTTGCTGGCAGGTATATAAAAACCCGCTCCCTTGAAGATGCAATAATGTTGCTTCTGCTTGTAGTATTTCTTTTATCAAGTTCGTCGGCAATGGTGTTTATGATTCCAATTTTGGGTATGTTTTCAACAGCCCGTGACGAAGCTTTTCGCGTGGATGTACATAAGGCTGTGAGTCTTGTTATGATAGTGCCTGTGGGCTTTTGTGCTCTTTTTGCATTGGCACATGTACCTTATTTTGTGGCATCAAACTATCATGATTCCGGAAATTACGGTAAAAGTGCAAGCTGGTACAGCATAGGTGCACAGATGGAGCTTTTTAATGCTCACGGATGGGAACAGGCATATGCGGCATATGAAAAAGAGTTTGAAGAGACCGGCATAAGCACAGAACGGAGCATGTGCCTCAAAAAGGCTTTGTCATGTAATCCTAAGGACTATATGTATCTCAGACAGCTTTCAGATGTGTATACCGATGAAGGGGATTATCTCAAAGCACTTGAAACATGGGATACCATAATTTTAAGACATGACAAAGAGTATCTCTACCCAATGTACGGAGAAAAAATATATGATGTGATGGCAAATTGCCCGGTTGGTTTGGAGAAAATCGAAGAGCTTTACAATACGTTGGACAGCCTTGCAAAAAAAGCAACAGACAAAGCTGTTGTGCTTCAGGTAAACAACATTCTTGCGCGGAGTCAGCAATATTATATTAACGCAAGAGAAGGTACTGGTACTGTTGCTGACATGTATACAGAAACTACTGATTCAATTGAGGTGGAGTATGCGAGCGGTAATACAGAGAGTTAAAAGTGCAAAGGTAGAGGTTGACGGCAAAATAACAGGACAGATAGGAAAAGGTCTGCTTATCCTTTTTGGTGCTGAAGAGGGCGACGGAAAGGAAGACTTTGACTACTGTGTGAAAAAATGCGTGGACCTGCGTATTTTCTGTGACGAAAACGACAAAATGAATCTTTCCGTGAAAGATGTGGGCGGAGAAATTTTAGCGGTAAGCCAGTTTACCCTGTTGGGGCAGATAAAAAAGGGCAACCGTCCCGGATTTACCCTTGCCATGAAGCCCGATATGGCAGAAAAGGTTTATGACGAGTTTTGTCTTGAGTGCGAGAAGGCATTGGGAAAGAAAACCCAAAAAGGAATTTTCGGTGCCGATATGCTGGTCAGCCTTGTAAATGACGGCCCCGTTACAATAATTGTTGACTCAAGAAATAAAATATAGCTTGAAAAAAGGAAAAATCTATTATATAATATTCTATCGTAGTACAACTGAAAGGATGAATTAATATGGCACAGCAGAATAATAATCCCAATCAGCAGAAGACTCGTGAAGAAAAGCTTAACGAACTTCGTGCAGCAGGCAGAGACCCCTATGAAGTGACAAAATATGACGTAACTCATTCAATGACATATATTAAAGAACATTTCGAAGAGCTTGAAGGCAAAACTGTTCGCGCAGCAGGTCGTCTTATGGCTAAGCGCCGTGCAGGCGGACTTATGTTTGCAGACGTTCTGGACCGTGACGAAAAAATTCAGTTCTATTTAAAGAGAGACGAAATCGGTGAAGAAGAATTTAACCGTTTCAAGCTTGAAATTGACGTATGGGACGTTATCGGTGCAGAGGGTGTTGTTTTCAGAACAGCAGCAGGCGAAATCTCCATTAACGTAACAAGCTTTACTCTTCTCGCAAAGAATTTGTTTATCCCCGTTAAGGGCAATGAATATGTTAAGAACGAAGTAAGCGACCACGACATTCGTTACCGTCAGAGATATATGGATTTGATTGCAAATCCCTCTGTGCGTGAAACTTTCAAAAAGAGAAGCGCAATTATCCGTGAAATCAGAAATTATCTTGATGAGAGAGATTTCTTAGAGGTTGACACACCCGTTTTAAACTCTATCTCCGGCGGTGCAACAGCAAGACCTTTCATTACACACCACAATGCCCTTGACATTGACATGTATCTTCGTATCGCCACAGAATTGAACCTTAAGAGACTTATCGTTGGCGGTTTGGAAAGAGTGTACGAAATGGGCAGACAGTTCCGTAACGAAGGTATGGACCTTACTCATAACCCCGAATTTACAAGTA
>CAZRZU010000023.1:0-21637 GCA_964604615.1 uncultured Oscillospiraceae bacterium | reverse complement strand
CTCGCAAACGTCCCCACTTCGATACTTCTCCGTATATGTTAACTTTCACAAGAAAAATTAACTCACAATATTCTATTGTACTCATAACGGAAATGTCCGTTATGTCCTGTTGCGGTGCCCAAAACTTTTTGTTTTCATACAAAAGTTTTGACCGCTGCCACTCCTTTTTGCTCGCTGTACCGTCCGCAGGACGCGCTCGCAAACGTCCCCACTTCGATACTTCTCCGTATATGTTAACTTTCACAAGAAAGATTAACTCAAATCAATCTATTTTCTTTTTTCTGATTGATGCAAAAAAATCATTCAGAAAATCTGTACATTCCTTTTCCATTATACCGCCGTAAACTTCAGTTTTGCTTCCAAAATAGCAAGGAGCAAAAAGATCAATCTTTCCGCCCGCACCACCGTACTCGGAGTCATATGCACCAAAAAACACTCTGCGCATTCTGGCATTAATTATTGCCCCCGCACACATTGTACACGGTTCAAGTGTAACATACAGGTCACAATCGTCCAATCGCCAGTCTTTCAGCACTTTACACGCCTCCTGAATTGCAACAACCTCAGCATGAAGAGTTGCATCACGAAGTGTCTGTCTGAGATTATGCCCACGAGCAATTATCTCATTATCTTTAACTATAACAGCCCCTATGGGAATCTCGCCAATATCAAGTGCTTTATGTGCTTCAACCATAGCTTCCATCATAAAACGATTAGTCATAATTTAAACCCCTTACAGTTGTCTAGGATACCACAAAAAATCATTTTAGTCAACATTTGATTTCACTTTGAACATAAAATATCCTGCTTCAATATGAAGCAGGATATTTTTTACAATTTACTTATTCAACAACTGTTACAGAAGTAATATGGGGGTTAGCACCGTTATACCAGTAAAGGAAACCTTCAACGTCTACCTTATTGCCTGCTTCAAGAGTACCAACTGTGTTGTATACATCTGTTTCTGTACCTGTGAGATATACTTCTACGCAGAAGCTGTAAGATTCACCGTTGAGAGAAAGTGTAAGATAAATGTCGTCACCGGGTTCTTCGTTCTTATATTCAACAGCTTCTACTGTCATACCCTTAAATGCTACAAGCTGGTTCTGATAATTGATAAGTTCTTCTGTGCCGAGAAGTTCTGTTACGTCAAGAGCTTCTGCAACATAGTTGCCTTCAACAATTTCGAATGTTGCGTCGATGATTTCAATTTCACCGGACCATTCAGCCTTATAGCCTTCTACGCGAATCTTTGTACCAACTGTGAGAAGTTCGTAGTCTTCTTCGGAGCAAGCCATTTCATAAAGGAAGTATGCGCCGTCTTCATCCTGTGCATAGACTGTTGCCTTGTTATCCCACCAGGACTGCTTGCCCTGAACGTAAGCTTCAATTACAACGGAAGAGTCGAGTTCTGCTGCCATGTATTCTTCATAGCTCATAACCTGAACCTGCTCTGCTTCTGTTGCGTCGGTAGCTACTTCTGTTGCCACTTCTTCGTCATTAGTGCCGCATGCTGCAAATGCAAAAACGAGGCAAAGTGCTAAAACCAATGCTAATGTCTTTTTCATCTTAATCTACTCCTTATATTTAAATTTTACATCCTCCATATTATACACCAAAATTTCAATAAGTCAATATTTCTGTCTACATATTCCGCTTTTTATTCTTAATTTTTTCCCGTATAACATAAAGTATAATGCACATCCACACAACTGCGAGTGTCCCTATCAGAACAACAGACTCTGTCGGCAAGGGACCCAAATCCTTTTCGCTTTTACTTACACCGCCTGTTTCATTTAACCTGTAAAGCGATACCATATCATCAAACAGTTTTTCATAATAACTATCATCGATTGTTTCTTTTCGTCTTACAGATTTAGCTACGTTTTCAATCATCTGCCCTGCCGCATTACGTAAAGATGCAGAACCGTTGAACACGGGTGTAACAAAAGTGTTTTCCGTGTTTTCCAGTATTATTTTTGCTGCTTTTATTTTCACATCATAATAGGTGTCGTTGTCCTCTCCGCCTCTTGAGAGATAATCAACGTACTCCTCAGCATTTTGCGCTTTACTTGTCACGGGTACATAGCCCTCAGTTTTTGAATATGCAATCTGCACATCATTTGTTAAAAGATACTGCGCAAAAAGCCAGGATGCCAACACTTCACCTGAATCTGCCTTGTTAAAAATACAGATTGACGGACCCTGGGAAATCATCTTTGGGTTTTCGGGGTCTGCCTGAGGTATCATCATAACCTCTGTATCAAAGGTTGCTATGTCTTCCTTTGCAATGTCCGACAAAGGAGCATCAGCGCCTATCCAGGTTGCGCCTGCCGTGGAGTCAACAGCAAAAATACACTGATTGGCATTTAAGAAATTGCCCGGATAGCTGGATATTTTAAACGTTGAAAACGCATAGCTCCCGGAGTGAATCTTTACCTGCTCCAACAATTCCTTGGTGGTGTCATTAAAAATTAAAATTTCTCCCTCATCGGTAGAATAGCCTGCCCCCTTCTGTTTAAGCCACTGAATCATCATATTGTCTGTGGATTTATAAATAAAAGGGATTAAAACATTCTGCCCGTTAACTTTATATGTTCCGTCTGCATTTTTTTCCATTGCTTTTTCGCTGACTTCCCATATAAAGTCCCATGTAAGAGTATCGGGCAATGTATAGCCCATTTTTTCAAGGAGGGTTACATTTATATAACAAACCTCGCTTGAGCGCATAAAAGGAATTGCGTAATGACTGTCTCCAAGAACACACTCACCCAAAAACTGAGGAATAATTTCTTCCATGTGCGGCGAATCAAACCTAAGCTCACTACCGCCCAGACCGTATTTTTCACTTTTAAAAACCTCGTCCAAGGGAACAACAATATTGTCGCCCTCAAGATAAGTTGCTATGTGGTCGGGGTATGTTATGCACACATTCGGCGTAGTGCCTGTTGCAATATTGGTAATTACATCATTGTAAATTCTGGAATAGTCGGTATACAGCTTAAGATTCACCTTTATGTTAGGGTAAAGCTGCTGAAATTCTTCAATGGCTTTTTCATATATGGCTGTCTGCACCTTATTTGTATCGTTTTTAGCCCAGAAGGATATTTCATATGTTTGTTCTTCGTCAAAGCTATCAGGCACAGCGAAATCCGCCGTTTTCTTTGAGCCGTGGCAACCGGCAGAACACAAAAGGGTTATAACAGCAACAGTTACAGACAAAAACTTTTTCATCATCCCTTGGTTCCCCCTCTCGCCACACCTTCCATAATTTTCTTCCTGAAAATAAGGAACAACACAACCAACGGAACACTTATTACAACAACCGCCGCCATCATTGCAGGTATGTTTTCACGGCCAAAGCCGTTTTCACGTATTTCCTGTATGCCGTTTGAAACAAGGTAGTATTCGGGATTGTCTGTAATAAGGCGGGGCCATACATAGCTGTTCCAGCATTCGATGACTTTAAGAATTGTTACGGTAATAACCGTGGGCTTACAAATGGGAAGCATTACTTTCCAAAGATATTTAAAATCCCCCGTTCCGTCAACCTTTGCCGCATAGTACAGCTCGTCAGGTATTTGCGAAAAGTTTTCCTTTAAAAGATAAATGTAAAAGACAGAGGTAACACTGGGCAAAATAAGACCTAAAAATGTATTTCTTAAATCCAGGTTGGTAACCGTCATAAAATTTGTAATAATAACAAGCTCATTAGGTATCATCATAAGTGACAAAAACAGTGTAAACACAAAATTTTTGCCCTTAAATTCAAGCCGAGAAAAGGCAAATGCCGCAGGTATTATCACAACAAGCATCAACAATGTTGTAAGCACTGTAAAAATAAGTGTATTAATAAGGTACTGACCAAGATTTACAGCAGTAAATGCGTCAACATAATTCTGTATTGTGGGATTTGTCACATAAAACTTAGGCACAAATTCCCCGTTGTAAGACGAATAACTCTTAAAGCTTGTCAGAACCATCCAATAAAAGGGAAACAGCACACTTACCGCCCAGAGGGTTAAAAGAGAATATGTAATTGTTTTTATAATTTTTTCTTTCACATTCTCACCGCCTTAATAGTGCACATGCTTTTTACTCACAAGCAAATTAATTGTGGTAATAGTGAGCACAATTGCAAAGAGGATTACCGCAGCCGCCGAAGCATACGAGGGGTATCCGCCGCTGTCACCGTAAAGCATGTCATAAATATAACCTACAATGGTGTTCATTTCAGCACTGTTCAGATTTGTGCCAAACAGTGCTACCGCATCGCTGTATGCCTTAAACGCACCAATAAACCCTGTAATAATAAGATAAAACAGCATAGGTGAAATCATGGGCAAAGTTATTTTTGTAAAAATCCTCCATTTTCCCGTACCGTCAACCCTTGCCGCATTGTAATAATTCTGATTGACACTTGCCAGCGCACTTGTGAGTATAAGTATTTTAAAAGGCATTACAACCCATATTGTATAAACACAAAGCACAAGCATTTTTGCCCAGTAGGGACCTGTAATAAAGTCAACCCCCACACCGCCGAAAAACTGTATAATCAGATTTATAAGACCATCAGAATACGGTGTTTTCTTAAAAAGCACCATAAAAACCAAGCCCACCGCCAGAGTGTTTGTAACATAAGGCAGAAAGAACACCGTCTGGTAAAGCTCCCGAAGCTTTTTTATTGAGCTTAACCCCACAGAAATAAGGAGTGCCAATGCCGTCGAAACAGGCACTGTAATGACCACCAGAATAAAAGTGTTTTTCAGTGCCTGTAAAAAATACGGGTCATGCAATACGTAGGAATAGTTATATCCGCCCACACCAAAAAAGGTTTGGGAAACGGAGTTATACCCTTCTTCGAAAGAATATATAAAAACATCAACAAGAGGGTACACCATAAACACACCCAAAAAGAGTATGGCAGGAAGCAAATACAACCATGCTTTTAAATTATTGTTTTTCATAGCTGCCTCCTAAAACACTCTTTCTTCTGTTTCTTTATCAAAAAGAAATACCTTGCCGGGTTTAAGATTAAACTTTACCACGGATGCATTTTCACAAATATCAGTTTCGGAACTGATTATGGAGCGCACCTCTGCATTTTCGCACTCGCTGTGATGAGAAACAACTGTAATATCCCTGCCCATAACCTCAATTTCGTCCATTGAACATGTGAGGGCACCGTTTTCACAGGGTATAAAGCCTTCCGGACGTATTCCAACGTATACGTCCTTGTCAGGCACGTTTTCCACTTGGAGAACCTGTTCGCTGCCTATGTAAAGTTTTCCGCCTTCTACCCTGCCTTTAAAAACATTAATAGGCGGAGTGCCCAAAAACTTAGCCACAAAAAGGTTAACAGGATTTTTATATACCTCCTGAGGTTTTCCTATCTGCTGAACAACACCCGACTTCATTACAATAATCATGTCTGATATGCTCATAGCTTCTTCCTGGTCATGGGTTACAAATATGGTTGTAATATTTGTTTTGCGCTGAATTCGCTTAATTTCTTCACGAGTCTGAAGGCGCAGCCTTGCGTCAAGGTTAGAGAGAGGTTCATCAAGCAAAAGTACTCTCGGAAGCTTTACCAAAGCTCTTGCAATGGCAACTCTCTGCTGCTGCCCACCGGAAAGTTCTCCGGGTTTTCTGTCTAAAAGTTCTTCAATCTGAACAAGTGAAGCCGCCTCAAGCACTTTTTCTTCCATTTCCTTTTTTGTAGGCTTGTCCTTCCCCTTAAGGTTTTCAAGAGGAAACATAATGTTACCCCTCACAGTAAGATGAGGGTACAACGCATAGTTCTGGAAAACCATGCCCACACCTCTTTTTTCGGGAGGAAGCTCAGTTACATCTTCATTACCAAAGTAAATTTTGCCTTCCGTGGGCTTAATTAAGCCGCATATAAGATTAAGTGTGGTACTTTTACCACATCCCGAAGGACCTAAAAGCCCCACCAAAGTACCGTCGGGTATTTCAAAATCAAATTTATCAACAGCAATAACTTCATTTCCCTTTTTTCCTCTTGCAGTGAATGTCTTTGTGAGATTTTCAAGCCGAACTTTCATTCAATCGCATCCTTTTGTATGATAATGAATTTTCCACATTAATGCAATTATATCACACCCCACATTTTTCATCAAGATAAGATTTTAAAAAGCAAAAATCGCCATAGGGAAAAATGCCCTATGGCGATTAATAACACATTATTTAAGCTTCTTGCCATCACAAAATGCCTTGCCAACCACATCCCCCAACACTCTGTAAGTATGATGCACCCCATCATAGGTAATGGGGCTGAATTTTGCAAGGTCAATCTTTCCGTCGTCCCCAAGAATTCTTTCATCGGCACACACGTTAACAATTTCGCCAACCAAACGGCAATGCTCCTTATCATAGCTTATAAGCTTGCATTCCAGCGCCATGGGCAATTCTTCAAAAAGCGGTGCATCAACAAACTCGCTCTTTATTGCCGTCCAGCCTGCTTTTTTAATTTTATCGGGTTCATCATTGCCTGATACAATGCCCACATAATCTGCCGCAACAACGTTTTCCTTATCTGCAATGCTTACTGTAAATGCCCCTTTTGCAATTATGTTTTCGGCAGTCTTATGACTATCGTCAACGCAAATGGAAATCTCCGTTTCTTCACTTATTCCGCCCCATGCCGCATTCATTGCATCGGGCACATTGTTTTCATCGTATGTGCCTATAATCAATACAGGCATAGGGTATAAAATTGCTTTCGCGCCAAAATTTTTTCTCATAGAATAATCCTCCAAATCTAAATATATAAAATCTCACCGTTTTCATATACAAGTATAAAATGAATATTAGCATCTTGTATTTGCTTATATCCACTCCAGCGCTTTGCTAATTCATAACTCTTTTGAGAATATGGAACAGCAACAACGGGAATGATGTCTTTTTCATCATACTGTATTGTCATCAACTGACCGATTGCTTCTCGCATTAACGGATATTCGTCATTTCCTTTTTTGTAAGCTCCTCTTTTGCTCTCAACATGCAAGATATAACCATCAGTTAATATGATATTAACATCTCCGATGCCCGGTCGAGAGGAAATCTCAATCTTAGGTTCACAGCTATCTACTTCATATACCCCTTGCCAACGGGTATCATTTTTTCCAATTTTTCTGCACCCATTTTCCTTTAGAAAGTTAAAAATATCGAAATGTACAGTTTCTTTAGTTTTAATATGAGCGCCGTCAATTGAGAGTTTGACATTTTCTTGTGTAAGACCATTACGTATATAATAAATTGCAACTCTTATACTAACTTCAGCTTCTTTCACTGTTCTCCCACCTTAAATTTTGCACTCCATTCGCTTTCCTTAAAGCCAACCAAAACAAAGTCCTCGGCTATTACAAGGGGTCTTTTCACAAGCATTCCGTCACTTGCAAGAAGTACAAGCTGTTCTTCCTCACTCATGGAGGAGAGTTTGTCCTTAAGCTCCATGGACTTATACAAAAGCCCTGATGTATTAAAAAACTTCTTTAAGGGTAGTCCGCTTTTTTTATACCATTCTTTCAGCTCTTCATAGGTCGGATTGTATTCTTTTATATCACGAAGAGTGTATTCCACCCAATTCTCATCAAGCCATTTTTTAGCCTTCTGACAAGTTGTGCATTTTGGGTAGCAAATAAATTTCATAAAATCTCTCCTTTGCCTGGTTTTTTCTTCCCTCAATAAATATCTTTATATGAGCACTCCATCACAATGGTCTATCTCGTGCTGGATTATCTGTGCAGTCCAGCCCTCAAAGGTTTTCACCCTTACTTTAAAATCCTCCGTCTGATACTGAACCTTGATTTTTTTATACCTTTTTGTTTTCCTTGGCCCGCCCAAAAGGGAAAGACAGCCCTCTTCCGTGTTGTATGGCTCAGAACACTTCACAATTTCGGGATTGAACATTACCATATATTCATTGCCGTTTACAAATGCGATAATCCTCTTTTTAACACCTATCATATTTGCAGCCATGCCAACACAGCCGTCCTTGTGAAAAGTTAAGGTTTCCAGCAAATCTTTTGCTGTGGGCAAATCTTCAATTGTTGCATTTTCCGACTTCTGCCCCAAAAAGATAGGGTCATGCATTAATTCTTTAATCATGATTATAAAATCCCTTTCATATTAAGTCTGAAATAAAATCGTTCAGATTGTACATTTATCCTTTCGCGTATGTAACTAAGTCCTTAATCGCTTCTCTGTCGGTGAAATCACCGTCTGCATCACAGAGTTCAATTAACAGCTTTTCCATTTCTGTGGGATTTTCCTTATCGGACATAAGCTTTTTCAATGCCTTTATTGCCATTTTGTGAGGCAGTGATAGTTCATTAATAATCATTTTGCCTAAGAAATTGAATACTTTTATGTTTGTCATATCCACGTCCTTGAAATTTTTTTCAAAAACAAGCTTGTCATAGTATTCACGGCAATCAAGAGGTGTTAAACCTGTTGTGTAGATTATGAGTTTCCTGCCGCTGAGCTTGTCAATGTTTTTTGTAATAAGGGTAGCACCGGCTATCATTTCTGCATATAAACCGCCCCCAAGTATAACGGTATCGTACTTTAAAATGTCATTAATCTTTACGTTCTTAAAGTCCACTGCCTCACAGTTAAGCTCTTCGGCAATCCATTGTGCATATGTTTTTGTTGCTCCGTATTTTGATTTGTAAATTACAATTGCGTTCATAAAAATACTCCTTATCTTATATTAATTTTTTTGAGTACTTTTCTGCACTCTTTCCAATCCGGACAAACCTTCTCCAGCTCCACGTAAAACTTTTTGGAATGATTGGGTACTAAAAAATGAGTAAACTCGTGCCATATTACATACTCCACACAATCCTTCGGTGCATACACAAGCTTTGTTGTAAAAGTCAAAATCCCTTTCACGTAGTTGCAGCTTCCCCACCTTGATACCATGGAGCGAAATCTGACCAACGGCTTTTTTATGCCTTGCTTTTCGTAATGGGGATAATATTTTTCGCAGCATGAAAGTATGAAAGCTTTAAGCTCTTCTTCGGTGAAATACTGCTTTGGCGCTTCCCTTTCAGACTGTTTTTCAATTGCAATCAAAATCCTCTCCGCCTTTGATTGCAAAAAAGCTTCCACCGCTTTTTCTCCCACGCATCTGCTTGCGGAAACATAAACCCCTCCGCACACTATTCTCACGTTAATGTTTTTAACATTCTTATATTCCAACTTATATTCAATTGTTCTTCCGTTTAACACTATCTCTTTATTCATAAGCTTATTTTTGTATTTTATCACCCAAAATCATACATTTTCCCTGTTTCTCTGTTTCTGTGTTCATGCTTTTCATAGTAACCGATTAAATTCCCCTCTTCGTCACGGAGGGCAATCATATACACATCTTTGTTTTCTTTTTCATTATGGTATGTGTAAACACGGTTATTGCTCTCACTTTTCTTAAACCAATCCAAAACTTTCTCAATCATCTCACGGCTTTTAGGGTTATGGCAAGCCATAAGACTGCGTCCTAAAAGGTTTTTACCGCCGTACTTTTCATAATTTTTGCAAGAAGCAGGATTCATGTAAATAATTTCATGCTCTAAATTGCAAACTACAACTGCCGCTTTATCCTCGTCAATCATGCTTTTAAAAAACTGATACATTGTTATGCCCTCCCAATTTTAATACCGACTATAACAGATATAACAACATAAGGCACTAACAAAAACAAGCAAACAACCGTAGCCAAAGGTGGCAGGAATATGCTTATTAAATACAAAATACCCATAACAACTGTTTCATAGCCGATAAATCTGTTTATCCTTCTCGCCTTTTCTGTGTTCACATCGTAATTTTTTATATAGTCAAGCTTAGGCAAATAGTTGCCTATTACAAGAAAAATAACACCCACAATAAAAGCCGCAATCCTTCTTATATCCAAGCTCCATCCGAGTGCATACCCCAGTGTTACCACCTGAAGTATCACCGTCATAACAGGAATAATCCACTTAGTTGCCCGTTCAAACTTTTTTCTCTCACCGTGCTTTGCCGCATTTACGTCATTGATAAAGCAGCAGAAAGCCTGCAAGAGAACCATTAAAAGAGGCAATATAAAAACAACAAATTCCTTACTTGCAAAATTATCGGGATTGTTATTAATATCAAAATGAATTGCCATGGTCTCAGGCAATTTATCCCACAATGCCAAACCCAAAAGAATTGGCAATAGGCATACCGCACAGGTTGTGAGAAGACTTTTCCATTTAATAAATTTCACCACTTCTTACCTCCTAACCCATAAATCCATGCAAGTACCTCTTCAAAAACAGAAGTGTTTATTTCATAATAGATAAAGTTTTTCTGCTTTTCTTCGCAGATTAAGTCCGCACCTTTAAGCTTTGCCAGGTGATATGAAACCGTTGCCCCGGTTAAATTGAATGCACTCGCAATCTCCCCAGCCGATTTTCTGCCCTCTCTTAACATTGACAGTATATCACGTCTCACAGGGTCACTGATTGCTTTTAAAGTTTCATTCATTCCCATCTCATCACCTCTTGTATTTAGATATTTCTCTAAATATATTCTATCGATTCCCCATATAAAAGTCAATGGCTATTTAGAAAAAATTCTAAATAGCCATAAATTACATTTGTTCTGATGAAATTGTATCCTTAACCATAACAACCGTTGCCGCAATCATAATACCAAAGCCTATGAAAAACTGAAGTGTGGGTCTTTCACCAAGAATAATCATGCTGAAAGCAACACCCAAAAAGGGTGCAACAGAATAAAAAGCACTTGTTTTTGCGGCGCCTAAGTCCTTTTGCGCAGTTATGTACAGCTTTATGCTTAACCCATACGCAACAAAGCCCAGCAGCATTATGGCTAAAACAATTTTAAATTGGGGCAGTCTCTCCCCTGCAATAAAGGCAACAACAAGGCTTCCCAATCCCGAAAAACAGCCCTTAATTGTTGTAATTTCCGTACTGCTTTTACCGCTTAACATTCTCGTGCAGCTATTTTCAAAGCCCCAACAAAGGCACGCACCAAGCACATAAAGGGAGCCTTCATTGAAGTTAAAGCTTTCCGCACCTTCAAACCCAAGCACAATGCTTGCCGCAGTTACAAGAATTATGGCAACCCACAACCTTTTTGAAACAGCCTCTTTAAAAACAAAAAGTGCAATAAGGGTTGTTGCCACAATTTCAAAATTATTCAGCAAAGATACATTTGCCGAAGTGGTTTTTGTTATACCTATCATAAGAAGTATTGGTGCGGCAACATCAAGAATTATCATTGCCAGAGTATAGGGCAATTCCTTTTTGGTAAGAGGCTGGCTTTTACTTTCAACACCACAAGCTTTTCTCACAAGTGCATATATCAAAAGCCCCACACCTGCACCCAAATATAAAAATGCCGCCATCATAGCAGGGGTCACATGCTCTGACAACAGTTTTGACAATGGGGCATTCAGTGCATACAGCGCTGCCGCAAGAATTGCCCACAGGATAGCTTTATTTTTGAAATTCATTTTACCACCTCATAGGGCCAGTCAATAATGCCTCCAAACTCTTTAACGTTCGTGTAACCCAGGTTAACAAGTGCTTCCGATGCGATTTTGCTTCGCCTGCCGCTTCGGCAATATACAAGTATAAGTGCATTTTTATCGGGAAGCTCATCTTCTGCTTTTTTAACAATCTCACCGTGAGGTATCAGAACGGCTCCATCAATGTGCCCTTCGTTGTATTCATCCTGTTCCCTCACATCAAGAATAATGCAATCTTCTTTGTTGTCCATTATTTGTTTTGCTTCCTGCGGTGTTATATTTTCGTACATATATTCCTTCACCTCACTGCTGTCTTGCCCGCAAGCAGACAGTATCACGCACAGTAAAACTGCAAATAAACAAAATCTTTTCATGTTTTATCCTCTTTCATACAACAGTCATAAGTACAGATAATATAAAGTTTACCGCAATAAAAGGTGTTTTGTCAACAAAATCAGAAACAAAAAAGCCGTCTGCAGCACCCCAAACAGATATAAATATCATAATAATTCAGACAATATAAATTATAACATTACAAATGATACATCTCCACTTGTCACTTTTTCCGTTTTGTGGTACAATCAGTTTAAGGAGTGATACTTATGAATAAAAAAATTAATCCTCTGCATATAGAAAAACTTAAGGAAGTTGTAAACCAAAGCCCGTACTCAGAGCTTTTGAGTATGAAGCTGGTGGATTTAGGCCCCGGGTTTTCAATTATTGAAATGGGCATAGAGTCCAAGCACATGAACCCCTTCGGCAGTGTCCATGGCGGTTGTTATGCCTCAATTATTGACTCTGCCGCATATTGGGCTGCATACTGCAACAAAGAAGAAGACAGTGGCTTTACAAGCCTTGATTTAGAGGTAACAAACCTTGCCATGGCATATTCGGGCAAGTTAACAGCAACCGCAACTGCCATTAAGGAAGGCAGAAGCATTGTCCTCTGCGAGGTTACCTTAACTGACGAAAACGGAAAAATTATTGCTTACGGTGTGAGCAAGCTTATGACCCTCCACGGCAGACAATCAGTGTCCGATATTTTAAAAAGCATGGACTGCGACCCGTTGCCGGTAAAATTTTTATAATAAATATAAAGGAGATGCTAAAATGGATTTTTTAACATTAGCAGAGGGAAGATATTCTGTTCGTAAATTTACGGAAGAACCAATTGCACAAGATGTTCTTGACAAAATTTTAAAAGCCGGTCACGTTGCCCCCACAGCATGTAACTACCAGCCTCAGAGGATTTTTGTTATAAACTCTCCCGAGGGGTTGGAAAAATTAAAAGACTGCACTCGCTGTCACTTTGACTGTTCATGTGCAATGCTTGTGTGCTACAACAAGGAGGAATGTTGGACAAGAAAGTACGACAGCGAAAATTCAGGCTTTGTGGATGCATCCATTGTTACAACACACATGATGATGGAAGCAACTGAGCTTGGTATAGGTTCCACATGGGTAATGCATTTTAACCCTGCAAAAATGGTTGAAGCATTCGACATCCCTGAAAACATTGTACCCGTTGCACTTTTGGTTATGGGTCACCCTGCTCCCGATGCAGCACCTATCGAAATGCATTCGCAGTTCCGTCCTCTTGAGGAAGTAGTATCATATCTTTAATTTAAAAAAGCGCCAAAAGGCGCTTTTTTAAATTTCAGGCAAACATTCAATTGCCCCTATAAAGTCCACTATTTTGTTGGCTTTTTTTATTGTTTTGAAAATCTTCTTTTCTTCGGGATAATTCCCCATTATATACATCCATATTTCCTTAAGCTTGTTAATTGTAAAGGTTTCGGAATTAAGCGCACATTGATAGTTTTTACTAAGCTTTTTTGTAAAAGAAACAATCTCTTCTGTGGTTATTCTTTTGCCGCCTTTTATCTCACGGAACAATGCAGGGTTTGTAACCGCACCGCGTCCAAGCATAACACTTCCAAGTTCAGGAAACATTTCTTTTATACGTTCGTAATCGTCACTAGTGTTAATGTTACCATTGTAGCACACGGTGTTTTTCGATTTATAAAAGGCTTTTTTAAAAACCTCAATATCCGGCATGCCGTTATAAAAATCGCTTCTTGTTCTGGGATGTATTATTAAAAGCTCCAATGGGTATTTATTATAAATATCCATAAGATTATCCATTTCACTGCCATCAAGAAATCCCGTTCTTGTTTTGACAGATATTTTCATGGGGTTTACTTCAAACACATGGTTCAAAAAGCTGTCAACCTTATCAGGCTCCTTTAAAAAGCCCGAACCCTTGCCCTTTTTAACAACAGTCTGACTGGGACAACCAAAGTTTAAGTTAACCTCGTCATACCCCACCGCTTTTATTTTTTCGGTAAATTTTAAAAAGGCTTCGCTGCTGTTTGTTAAAACCTGAGGCTTTATAAGAATATTGGGGTTATTTTCGGGAATGATATCCTTAAGTCCTTTTCGGTTAACCTTATCATCCTCGCTGGGGGTTATAAAAGGTGCATAATACTCGTCGCAACCGGGAAACATTTCTTTGTGCGTGTTTCGGTATACATATGTTGTTATGCCCTCCAAAGGCGCGAAATACATTTTCATAAGCTATCCTCATTTTTTACAGGAGATTTATATGGACATTTTAAAAATAGTTGCCACATCACTTTTATCTTCCTTAGCACTTTTTCTCATTGCCAAAATTATAGGACACAAACAAATGGCACAGCTTAATTTCTTTGATTATATCACAGGAATTACCATCGGGTCAATAGCCGCAGAGCTGGCAACCGAGTTGGAAAAGCCATGGAAGCCTCTTTTGGCTATGGCAATTTACGGTGCCGTTTCATTTACCTTAAGCCTTATCACGTCCAAGGCACACAAAGCCCGCAAATACATTAACGGCGCCCCTGCAATAATTATGAACAACGGCAAAATCTACCGTAAGAACATGAAAAAATCCAAGCTGGACTTATCGGAATTTATGGTTATGTGCCGTCAACAAGGCTTTTTTAACCTTAATGACATACAGACAGCCGTGTTTGAGTATAACGGAAGATTGACAATCCTCCCCAAAAGCGACAAACGGCCCGCCACACCTTTTGACATGAACTTAGCTCCTCAGGAAGAATATATTTTCACCGAAATTATTATGGACGGCAAAATTCTTCACGAAAACATCAAGCGCAAGGGGCTTGACTTAATCTGGCTTGAAAAACAGCTTGCAGACCAAGGCTACAAAAGCTCAAAGGAAATATTCTTAGGTGTGTGTGACGATAACAATACTGTTACGTTTTTCCCTGTTAATTAATTTACAAAAGGCACTTTTTATAAATTTCAATCTCGTCCTCTTTGGAAACCTCAAATGGGCAAACAGCTACATTTTTTGCCTTGATGCTTGTTTTTGCCCACTGTTCAATTTCTTCCTTAGTAAAATTCACATCACAGGGCAAACACTCTTTAAGAAATGACTTGAATTCATTAACAGTCATTCCAAGTGCAGCCATGGCACGGGAAATTTTTTCGGGCAGTACTTTGTTTGTTCTTTCAACGTATTCGCCCAATAAAAGACCGTTTGCCATGCCGTGGGGTATGTCCTTATTGTAAGTTAAAGCATAGCCCATTGAATGAACAATAGTTGTGCCTGTCTGGCTTATTACAATACCGCCCAGGCTTGCCGCCCATAAAAGCCGGGTGCAAATATCAACAGTAAAATTACCGTTTTTTAAATTTTCAAGATATGTTCCTATTATTCTTAACCCTTCAAGCGCAATATAGTCACTTGCAGGACTGCTCTTTTTATCGGTAAAGCCTTCTATAAGGTGGCTCATTGCATCAATCGCTGTGTTCCTTGCTACCTGCAAGGGCAGGTTAAGTGTATACCGTCCGTCTAAGAATGCCACACGGTAGAATACATCAGGGTGTGAAAAGCTTTGATTATTATTAATTTTATGAAGAGTTAAGATAGAATAAGGTGTAGTTTCACTGCCTGTGCCTGCCGTTGTGGGTACAGCCGCCATGGGAAGAGGCTTTACCTTAAAATTACCCTTAAAAATATCATGCATTTCAAAGCTTGAGCCTTCTATGGGTTCATTAACTGCATAAACTGCAATTGCCTTGCAGGCATCAAGCGGCGAGCCTCCGCCAATGCCTATTAAAAAGTCGCACCCAAATTCCCTTGCTATCCTTCCTCCCTCGGCGCATTCCTCAATAGTGGGATTGTTGCCTATGCAGTCATATACAAGGTACTCTATCCCCTTTTCCTTTAAAACATAGGTAACATCGAGGAGCGCTCCTGATTTAGCACCCGATGTTTTCCCTGTCACAATCATGCATTTTGTGCCCAAAACTAATTCATCCTTATTTTCCTTAATGCTGTTTTCCCCGCAAATCACCTTTGTGGGCATTAAATACTTAAACATAATTATCTCTCCTTTATCCCGGCAACTCTTTTTCCCATACATAAGTTTGTTTTTTTGCAATAAGGACACGTCAGCACAGCAGCGCTAAATACACTTCTGTATTTTCCGACTGCCAATGCAATTTCTTTCTCGGGCATATCAAAATCTTTTTTGCACTCGGAGCATACATAAATTCTCTTTGTATGAAAAAAGGAAATCGTATTTATCACAATACCAAGCATAATCAATACAAGAGCAATGTATTCTTTATCATCAGGCAGCCACTCTCTGCAAAAAATTCCTGCAACAATAATCAATATTCCTGCAAATCGTCCTAAATTAAAAAGTGTATCTTTTTTCATGGTGTTCTCCTCACTTAAACTCCAATATCATATCGCCCTTATATTTCAGTGTACCTTTCTTTTTCAGCTTGTAACCTCCGTAGGAAAATTCGGGCACATTAAAGGATAGCTTCTTTCCTTTTTCAGTCTCAAACACCAAAACGTAAACCTTCGGATTTGGATTGCTTCTTGAAACAGGCATATATGTATACTTTTCCACCAGCTGTGCCTTAACCTTTTTTACCTTCGCAAATCTTTTTCTGAATAGATTCCAATAACACAAAATTATCAATCCTAAAACCAAAACCGCAAGTATATATTCCAACATAATACCACCCCCGTTTATAAAATTAATAATTGTTGTTCATTAATTCTGCACTCTGTATTCTTCCTTCTGCATTTGCGTAGCATAAGGCATTGCACACATTGCGCCTCTGTGCTGTACATTATAGCCTGCAACGCAGTTTCCGAAATCTGCAAATTTCTTTACTTCCTCAAGGGTAAATTCTCTTTTTCCGCTTTTTGCAACCTTGTATAAAAATCCACCCATGAAAGCATCGCCTGCGCCTGTTGTATCAATAGCTTTAACCTTTTCTGCCTCAGAGTATACATATCCGTCTTTTGTGCGGACAAGTGCTCCCTTTTCCCCTAGGGTTACAATAACGGTTTTTATTCCCATATTCAAAAGCTCTTCCGATGCCTTTATAATATCTTCAAAGCCTGTCAAAAGCCTTGTTTCTTCGTCACTCACCTTGATTATATCAACATATTCAAGTATGGACTTCATTCCTTCCGTTGCCTTTTCTTCGCTCTCCCATAAAGGAGCACGGTAATTAGGGTCATAGGATATTATTAATCCTTTTTCCTTTGCAAACTTTAATGCTGCAAATGTCGCACGACCACAAGGTTCATCAGTTAAAGACAATGACCCCACATGGAAAATTCTGCTCTGTTCAATTATATCAAATCTCACTTCGCTTTCATCAAGCTGTGTGTCCGCACCGGGCTTTCGTGCAAAGGAAAAGCTTCTCTCTCCCTTTTCGTCAAGGTTTACAAAGGCAAGTGTTGTAAAGCATTTGTCATCTGTAACAACACCATCTGTACAAATTCCCTCATTTTTCAATGTGTCAAAAAGAAATTTTCCGTGCATATCGCTTCCTACTTTGCCTATAAATGCACCCGTTCCGCCCAACCTTGTTATTGCAGAAAGCACGTTTGCAGGGGCACCACCGGGGTTTTGCTCAAACAAGGTCTGCCCATTTTCGCTCTTTCCCGCATATGTCATATCAATTAAAATCTCACCCAATGCGGTAATATCAAACTTTTTCATGCTCAACCCTCTTTTTTGAAAACATCTTAGCTTCCGACAACAGTAGTCCCGATAAAGTTAAAACTATACCTATTGCCGACAAAAACGTTACTTTTTCATCAAGTATTATCACACTCATTACAACGGTTATAACGGGGCTTGCATAAATATAGATGCTGGTTTTAACCGCTCCTAAAACCTTAACTGCAAAATTCCATGTTACAAAGCAAAGTGCTGATGCACCAAGCCCCAGATAAACTATATTCAAGAAATTTACACTTTCAAGAAATCTTGTTAAATTAAAACTAAAATCAAAGAAAAACAGAGATGGTATCATAAACAAAATTCCGTATATAAATATGCGCCTTGTTGACTGAATAATGTTATACCCGTAGCCTGCTATTTTTTTGCTGAGCACCGCATAGAGTGCCCACACAAAAGCGGCAATCAGAGCCAGAAAGTCTCCCTTGGGATTAAGGTTCAATTCCGCATCGTTAAAGCTTATAATGCATATGCCTGCCATGGCAACAACAAAGCCTAAGTAAAAGCTAAATGAGGGTTTTTCCTCTTTGAGAAAAATGCTTGAAAGCACCGCCGTAAAAAACGGTGCAACGGAAATTATCACACCAACATTTGAAGCAGAGGTATATGTTAGAGCTATATTTTCCAAAAGATAATACAGTGTCAGTCCGGAAAGCCCTGCCAGTGCAAATGTTACCTCCTGCTTTTTTGTTGTGCCTTTTAATCTGTGGGGGTACGCTATAAAAAGAGCTATAAGCCCCATTACAAAACGGAAAAACAAAATCTCCACAGGCTGAAAATCTGTAAGTAAAACCTTTGTGGAAACATATGTAGTTCCCCATATTATCAATGTGAACAGTGCCGCAATGTGCCCTGTTACAATTCTGTTATTCAAAGTTTAAAACCTCGCTTTATTTTAACTTATAGCTTTTATCAATTCTTTCGCAAATTTTTTATTCAAACCCTATAATCCTGTCGCCCTTGTACTTTAAGGTTCCGTTTTTCTTAACCTTATAGCCGTTATATGAAAACTCGGGGACATTAAATGAAAGCTTCTTGCCTTCAGTCTCAAACACAATAACATAAACTTCTTTAACATTATATTTCGAAACCGGTGTGTAGTGATATTTTTCCACAAGCTGTGCTTTAACCTTTTTAACGGGAGCACATCTGTTTTTTATTATTTTCACAATAAACAAAACCCATATTACACCCAAAAGAACAGGCACAATCCAACCTACCATATGGTTCAACATTTCTTTCAAGAACACCACCCCCTGAATAATTATACAATATTATTTTTACAATTTCAACATATCAAAAAAGGCGGGGTTAATCGCATTCACCCCGCCGAAAGTGCCAATTTTAGGAACCCCAAGTGTCCGCCCTCGGGTTTCTTGCACGAGAAATCGACACTTTGTTCCACAGAAAAACAGACACAAGACTGTCTTTAAATTTATTTATATATCTAACTTTAACTGCTTGTCTTCTTTTTCAACTGTTTTCTTTGTTGTCTTCTTTTCAGCAATCTTCTTTTCGGGAGCTTTCTTTGCTTCCTTAGCTTTCTTTTCAGCTTCCTTTTTCGCCTTTTCTTCAGCCTTCTTCGCTTCCTTAGCTGCTTTTTCGGCTGCTTTTTTAGCCTCTTTGGCTGCTCTTTCTTCAGCTTTTCTCTTTTCCTTGATTGCAGCAGTAACCTTCATGAGCTCCAGAACAGCTTCCACGTTACCGTCAATTGTAAACTTGCCTTCAAAAAATGCCGCAATAGAGTCAATTTCACCTGTAAGCATCCAATAAAGAATATCGCTTGTCAAGGTCATCATAGCATCATGGTCACGGTAATCGTAAGGCTCAACTTTTACAACACCGCCACGGTGTTCAACATAAAAAGCACCGCAACAGTCCTCATCCGTCATATTTACCTGTATTGCAAAATCTCTGTCAAATTTTACATCTACATTACATAATTCTTTAATTTCTGCAAATTTTTCTAAAAATGTCATTTTAGTTCGCCCTTTCGCAACAATTTTAACCTATTTTACCATATATTTCATACAATTTCAAGTGCAAAAAAACACACAACCTGCCAAATAGAAGGTCATGATTATACGAAAAAATGAGCCTTTGCAAATACAAAAGCTCATTGTTGTTTTATTCTCTGCCGTCCCAGCAATATGTACACAACTTTTCCTTGTCCACACCTGTTGAGGAGAGCATGTCGTCAAGCCTGAGATATTCCAGTGTGGTGAAATGAAGCTGTTCGCGTATACTTTCAACCATTTTTTTGTAATTTTCACTCTCGGGGTCCACATATTTATTGATAGTACCCCTGTCCGGTTTTTCAACACCTTCAAGTTTTGAAATGGTCCGCCTTGTAATCAGTTCCATTTCTGAGGAAGACGTAGAAAAATTAAGGTACTTACAACCGAACATTACAGGAGGGCATGCCGTTCTGATGTGAACTTCCTTGGCGCCGCATTCATAAAGGAAATCGGTAGTTTCGCCAAGCTGTGTGCCGCGCACGATGGAGTCGTCAACCAAAAGCAGCTTTTTGTCTTCTATAAGTGTACGAATGGGAATAAGCTTCATCTTTGCAATTTGCTTACGTTTTTCCTGTATGGTAGGTGTAAAGGAACGGGACCATGCAGGAGTATATTTTATAAAAGGTCTGGCAAAGGGTTTGTCCGACGCATTGGAGTAGCCTATTGCCGTTGCCAAGCCTGAGTCCGGCACACCGGCAACAATGTCCACGTCAACCTTTCCGTCACGGTCCGCCAGACACTTGCCGCAGTTGTAGCGCATCTGCTCAACACTCATGCCTTCATATGCGGATGAAGGGTAACCGTAGTACACCCAGAAGAAGGTACATATTTTCATGTCCTTTCCGGGGTCAACAAGTGTTGTAACCTTGTCCGGTTCAATAACAACAATCTCCCCGGGGCCAAGCTCTTTATAGTCATGGTAGCCAAGCTTGTTGTGAGCATAGCATTCCATACAAACACAGTATGCGTTGTCCTTTTCGCCTATAACAACAGGTGTTCTGCCGTACTTATCACGTGCAGCATAAATACCTCTGGGGGTCAAAAGCAAGATGCTTATGGACCCGTCAATAACCTCCTGTGCATACTGAATGCCTTCGATAAGGTTATCCTTCTGGTTAATAAGCGCAGCAATAAGCTCAGTCTGGTTAATGCCCCCTGACTGCATTTCGTAAAAATGGGTATGCTTTTCCAGCATTTTTTCAACAATTTCGTCTATATTATTTACTCTGCCCACGGTAGTGATTGCGAAAGTACCGTTATTACTTCTCACAAGTATGGGCTGAGGCTCATAGTCGGATATACTTGCAACACCCATCTGTCCGTGCATTGTATTTGCTTCATTTTCAAACTTTGTTCTGAACGGCGCATTGTCAATCTTGTGAATTGACCTTGAAAAACCGTTTTCCTTGTCATAAACTGCCATTCCTCCGCGACGGGAACCTAAATGAGAATGATAGTCCACACCGAAAAACAAGTCAAAAACGCAGTCATCTTTACTTGCTACACCGAAAAAACCGCCCATTGTTATACCCTTTCCTTTCTCAAAACAACAATTTGGAAATACACAACAATTATAGCATTATCACCTTATAATTTCAATGTAAAAAAACAACAAAAAGATTACTGTTTTTTACTTAATTTTCTACATAAACCTTATTTTTTCCTAAAATACTACTTATATTATAAGTTTTTTGCGTTTTTTTTTATTTTTTTGAAAAAAAGACTTGTTACGACAGCCACTATATGATAAAATCTACTGTGGTGTATCACGTATTAATCGTTGATAAAAAATTTTTAATAAAAGGAGATTTTACTATGAGCAGCAAAATCACTATTATCGGCGCAGGAAGTGTTGGTTCCACAATCGCTTACACCTTAAGCCAGGGCGATATCGCATCTGAAATTGTAATGATTGATATCAACAAAGCTAAGGTAAAGGGCGAAGTAATGGATATCATCCAGGGTACTTGCTTCCGTAACCCCATCAAGGTTGTTGCAGGTGAATACTGCGATGC
>CAZRZU010000022.1:0-22016 GCA_964604615.1 uncultured Oscillospiraceae bacterium | reverse complement strand
GACTTTCTATATAATATGGTAGTGTTATTGTGGTAGCACTATGATTGCGTAAATTATAGAAGGAGGTGCCAGTAATGATCAGAACATATCAGCCTAACAATCGTAAAAGAAAAAAGGATCACGGTTTCAGAAACAGAATGAGTACAGCAAATGGTAGAAAGGTTCTCAAGAGACGCCGTCAGAGAGGTAGAAAAGTACTTTCTGCATAATTGAGGATGGTTTTAAATGAAGAACACACTTTCTATTAAGCTTAATCGCGATTTTAGAAGACTTTATTACAAAGGCGGATGTGTAGGGTGCGATATTCTTGTGGTTTACTACATGAAAACAAAGCTTCCTTACAACCGCCTTGGTATAACAGTCGGCAAAAAAATCGGTGGAGCAGTTGTTCGTAACCGCATTAAAAGGCTTATAAGAGAGAGCTATCGTCTCATTGAAAATGAAATTGAGTCAAATTACGACATAGTAATTGTGGCGAGAAGCAAATGTGCCGATGCAAAATTTAATGATGTGTCAGGCAGCATAAAGCGGATTTTTAAAAAATGCGGAATAACTAAAAAAGATTAACCGGAGGAATATAATATGAAAAATATTCTTATTTTTTTTATAAGAGTATATCAAAAGTATTTATCTCCTTTAAAAAAGCCCTGTTGCAGATTTTATCCCACATGCTCACATTACGCAATCGAAGCAATAGGAAAATACGGAGCTGTTAAAGGCACCGGTATGGCAATGTACCGCATATTGAGGTGCAACCCTTTTTGCAAAGGCGGATACGACCCGGTTAAATAAAGCCATTTTTGGAGGAAATGTTTTAAGATGGATTTTATTGCAGAAATTCTTGCGTTATTTATCAGACCTATTTATTCAATAGTTCAGAATTATGGTTGGACAATAATTATTTTTACAATACTTATTAAGCTTGTTACTATGCCTTTCACAGTAAAAAGTCAGAAAAGCATGGCAAGATTACAGCAGGTTCAGCCGCTTATTAATGAAATTCAGCGTAAATACGCAAATAACCGTGAAAAAATGCAGACAGAGCTTATGAAGGTGTACGATAAGTACGACGTAAGCCCTACCGGCGGTTGTATGCCTATGATTTTACAGTTGGTAATATTGATGGGCTTTATTCAGATTGTGTACAAACCATATACTTTTCTTTTAGGTATTTCAAAAAATGCTATTTCTGCTGCTGCAACAGAACTTGGTTTAGAAGCAACAAAGTTTGCGTCAAATCAGCTTAGTATTGTTGAATATCCTGAGCTTATGAACAAGCTTGGAATAACAACTGAAAGTCTTAACCTTGATTTTATTGGTATTGACCTCAGTAAGGTGCTTGCTGACAATATGGGAAACTGGATGATGTGGATCCTCCCTGTTCTGGCTCTCGCTTTAACTATTCTCAATACTTATATTTCTCAGCAGCATGCTAAGAATAGTCAGAATGAAAAACAGAAAAAAGATCCTCAGGCTCAGCAGGCAGCGGCAATGAACAAGTCCATGTATATTATGATGCCTCTTATGACTGCATGGATCACATATTCATGGCCTTTAGGCTGTGCTCTTTACTGGTGTATTTCAACATTGACACAAATTGTACAGCAGTTTGTTATTAACGAATTTGTAGTAAAGAAAATGAAGCCTATTGAATTAAAGAAAAAGAAGAAAAAGCCTCAAACAAAGAAAGTTATTGATGTTGAGGCGGATAATACAACCGATGAGGGAGAAAAAAATGACTAAAATGATTGAAAAAACAGGTGCTACAATTGATGCAGCTGTTGAGAGTGCATTAAAAGAACTTAATTGCACACGTGATGAAGTTGAAATTGAAGTTTTAAATAAAGGCAGTAAAGGCTTTTTAGGTTTAGGTGCTTCCGAAGCTAAGGTAAGGGTTACAGTAAAGGAAGAATATTTTGATCTCGATTCTGCGGAAACAGAAGTAAGTGTTGACAAATATCTTGTAAATATTCTTGAAAAAATGGGTATTGAGGCACAGGTAGAGGTTAAAGAATCCGAAGGCAGCCTTGATATGGAAATTTCCGGCGATATGATGGGTGTTGTTATAGGCAGACGCGGTGACACTCTTGATGCCCTTCAGTATCTTTGCTCCTTGGTTTATAACAAAAATAAAGACGATTATGTAAGAGTAAATCTTGACACGGAAAATTACCGTGCAAAGAGAGAAGAAACTCTTGTTAATCTCGCAAAGAAGATTGCAGGCACTGTTTCAAGAACAGGCAGAAGCATTACTTTAGAACCCATGAATCCTAATGAGAGAAGAATTATTCATTCAACTCTTCAGTCCTATGATTATATTAATACATATTCCATAGGAGAGGATCCCAACAGAAAAATTGTAGTATCTTCAAAGAACTCTTCCCGCTCAACAAGAGGCGGTTACAAGAGAAGTTATTCTTCTTATAAGAGAGAAGAAACTGCAGTTGCAACAGAAGAATAATAAAAATAAAGGCTGTTGCACCGCAACAGCCTTTGTGATTTAAGAGGTTTTATTATGGAAACTATCTGCGCAATAGCAACTCCCCGCGGAAAAGGCGGTATCAGTGTAATAAGAGTATCCGGCGATGAAGCTTTTTCTATTGTTAAAAAGGTTTTTTCCTCAAAAAAAGATATTGAAAAAGCAGGGGGCTACACAATCCTTTACGGATTTATAACCGACGGCGAAGAAAAGGTTGATGAAGTATTGGTAAGTGTGTTTCGTGCACCAAAATCTTTTACGGGTGAAAACGTATGTGAAATAAGCTGTCACGGTGGTGTTATAGTTACAGAAAAAATACTGGATTTATTATTAAAATCAGGATGTAAACTGGCAGACAGAGGTGAATTTACAAAAAGAGCCTTTATGAACGGCAAAATGAGCCTTACACAAGCCGAAGCAATCCATGATATTATCGAAGCAAAAACTCAAAAGGGTGTTTCTGTGGCAGTTAACCGTTTGGGTGGCGCACTTACTGAGAAAATAATAAATCTCCGTGATGAAATAATAAAGCTTCTTGCTTCAATACAGGTTTCAACGGATTTCCCTGAGGAAGATATTGATGCTTTTGCAGATGGAAGCCTCAGTGAAATACTTTGTGATTTGGAAAATCGCTTGGAAAAGCTTTTGAATTCTGCAAAAAGAGGTATTTACCTTTCAAATGGTGCACGTTGTGCAATAGTGGGAATACCAAATGCAGGTAAAAGCTCTCTTTTAAATGCATTATTAGAAGAAGAAAAAGCCATTGTTACACATATTCCCGGCACAACACGTGATATTGTTGAGGGCAGATGTGAAATAGGCGGTGTACTTGTTAATTTTCTTGATACTGCAGGTATACGTGAAACCGAGGATGTAATTGAAAAAATAGGTGTAAATAAAGCAAAAGAACTTATTGATGAATGTGATTTTGTTATTTTTGTTACCGAAACGGGCAGAAATCTTAACAAAGAGGAAGAAGAAATTCTTTTGATGATTGAAAATAAGAAAAAAATTCTTGTTTTAAATAAAAGCGATAAAACCCACGAAAATAGAGACGGTTTTATTACAATCAGTGCAAAAAATAACGAAGGTATTGAAAAAATAAGGGAAAAAATATCTGAAATTTTATATAAAAACGAAGAAACAAGCACAATGATAGCAAACGAGAGGCAGCGGGATGCGGTACAGACGGCTCTCAATGCAATAAAAAATGCAAACAAAACTCTAAATGACGGATTTTTTTCTGACCTTACCGTGATAGACATATCTCTTGCAGCGGAAGCCTTGGGCGAAGCTGAAGGTATGAGTGTAAATGACGAGGTAGTTGACAGAATATTTTTGGAATTTTGCTTAGGTAAGTAGGTGAATTTATGAACAACAAATTCGATGTGGCAGTCATAGGAGGCGGTCATGCTGGATGCGAAGCAGCCTTGGCGGCAGCAAGACTTGGCATGAAGACAGTCATGTTTACAATAAATCTTGATGCAGTTGGCAATATGCCCTGTAATCCTTCAATAGGCGGCACAGCAAAAGGTCATCTTGTTCGCGAAATAGATGCTTTGGGGGGAAGCATGGGTCAGCTTGCAGATAAAACACTTATTCAGTCAAGAATGCTCAATACAGGCAAGGGCCCTGCTGTTCATTCTCTCCGTGCTCAGATTGACAGAGCAATGTATCGTATTGAAATGAAGAGCCTTTTAGAAGACACCCAAAACCTTTCAATCCGTCAGGCAGAGGTTAAAAACATTGTAAAAACTGAAGACGGCTTTGAAATGATGATTCATACCGGAATAAAATATTCTGCTAAGGCTGTTATTATTGCAACGGGTACATACCTTGAAGGTAAAATTATTGTTGGTGAAACAAGCTATAAAGGCGGTCCTGACGGTATGTTCCCTTCTGAAGGTTTGTCAGAATCTTTAAAAAACATGGGGATTTCTCTCATGCGCTTTAAAACGGGTACTCCTGCCAGAATACACGAAAAAAGCATTGATTTTTCTGTTATGGAGGTTCAATACGGTGACGAAGAGATAACACCTTTTAGCTTTGAAACTTGCGAAAATCTGGAAAATAAGGTGTGCTGCTATCTTACCTATACAAACGGACACACACACGATATACTTAGAATAAATATTGATAAAAGCCCTTTATACTCGGGTTTGATTGAAGGTGTTGGTCCCAGATACTGCCCTTCAATAGAAGATAAGGTTATGCGTTTTGCTGATAAAGAACGTCACCAGCTTTTTATGGAACCTATGGGTCTTAACACAAGAGAATATTACGTTCAGGGGCTTTCTTCCTCTATGCCTGAGTATATTCAGGATGATGTTCTTCATTCCATAAAAGGTTTGGAAAATGCGCAGGTTATGCGATGCGCATATGCCATTGAGTACGATTGCTGCGACCCAACACAGCTGGCTGCAACACTTGAATTTAAGGATATTGAAAATCTTTACGGTGCAGGTCAGTTTAACGGAACAAGCGGTTACGAAGAAGCAGCTGCTCAGGGTTTGATGGCAGGTATTAACGCATCATTGAAATTGTTGGGCCGTGAACAGGTTGTTCTTGACAGAAGTAAGGCATATATCGGTGTTTTAATTGATGATTTGGTTACAAAAGGTACAAATGAGCCTTACAGAATGCTCACATCTCGAGCTGAATACCGTCTGCTTCTCCGTCAGGACAATGCTGACTATCGTCTCACACCAATAGGTCATGAGATAGGTCTCATAAGTGATGAGAGATACAGCCGTTTTGTTGAAAAATGGGAAAAAATTGAAGCAGAAGTTGAGCGACTGAAAGGTGTTGCTCTTCCCCCTTCTCCCGAAATTAAGGCTTTTTTGGAAGAACGCAACTCCCCTTATATTGAAAACGGTGCGAAAATATGCGATCTTATAAAACGTGCAGAGCTTGATTATAAATCCCTTGCACCTTTCGATAAAACACGTCCTGAGCTTCCCCGTGATATTGAAGAAGAAGTTGGAATAATAATAAAATATGAAGGTTACATCAAGCGACAGGAAGATCAAGTGGCAAAATTCAAAAAAAATGAAGAACGAAAGATTCCTTCTGACATAAACTACGATGAAATCTACGGTTTAAGGCTTGAAGCAAGGCAAAAGCTTAGTAAAATGCGCCCGGAAAATGTAGGAATGGCATCGAGAATATCGGGTGTATCTCCTGCCGATATCGGTGTTTTACTTATTTACTTATCATCCTTTAAGAGGTAAATTATGGAAATTTTAAGAAAAGAAGCGGAAAAATTCAATATAAAGCTTACAGATGAAATGCTTGATAATTTTCAGGTTTATACAAATATGCTGTTGGAGTACAATTCTTTCATGAATTTAACTGCAATTACAGACCCTTATGAAGTAAAAATAAAGCATCATCTGGATTCAATAACTCTTTTGTGTGAGGATAAATTAAAGAGCGGGAACAGTGTTATTGACATTGGCGCAGGAGCAGGGTTTCCCTCTCTCCCAAATGCAATTGTAAGAAATGACGTTAATTTTACTATGCTGGATTCTTTGGGTAAAAGGGTCAATTTCTTAAACGATGTTGTATCACGGCTTAATCTTAAAAACGCAAAGGCTGTGCATATGCGTGCTGAAGACGGCGGCAGAGATAAAACCATGCGTGAAAAATATGACGTTGCCGTTGCCCGTGCCGTGGCAGATTTAACTGTATTGAGCGAGTATGCCCTGCCTTTTGTAAAAGTGGGCGGATATTTCCTTGCAATGAAAGGTACAGCTCCTGCAGAGGAAGTTGAAAGAGCAAAAAAAGCAATAAAAATCTTAGGTGGTCAGATTGAAAAGGTCAGTGAAATAAAAATACAACCTCTTGAGCTTAATCACACTATTGTTGTTATTAAAAAAATAAGTAAAACTCCCTCGATTTATCCCAGAAAAGCAGGAACACCGTCGAAAAATCCTTTATAATAAGGGAAAAATACGAAAACATTTTATTTAAATTATAATCCTCCTATGATATAATGTAAAAAACTGGAAAATATCACAGGAGGATTTTTGTATGCAGGAAGAACAAAAGATAAAAAAATTAAAAAATAAGTTTAAAGTAATAATGGGACACGGAGAAGAATGTAAAGAAAAATGTGTACACATACCTATTGATGAAATTATGCCCAATCCCTATCAACCCCGACGTCGTTTTGATATAACTGCTTTAAATGAACTTGCAGAGTCAATTGCACAGGTTGGAATTATAACACCGATAAGTGTTAGACTGGCTCCCGGCGGATATGAATTAGTGTGCGGAGAAAGACGTCTTAGAGCGGCAAAAATTGTGGGTTTAAAAAAAATTCCTGCAATTATTGTAGAAATATCTGATAAAGATTCTGCAATAATTGCTATAACAGAAAATTTGCAAAGAAAAGAACTTACTTTCTTTGAAGAAGCAGAAAGCATGCAAAATTTAATAGAATATCACTCTTTAACACAAGAAATGGTTGCTCAAAAGCTTGGTAAAAGTCAAGCCGCAGTGGCAAATAAAATACGTCTCTTAAAGCTTCCTGAAAGTGTGAGACGTGTTGTGACAGAAGGCGGTTTGTGCGAACGTCATGCCAGGGCTTTGTTGCGTTTGCCTACTGAAGAATTGCAGTTGGCAGCAGTAAACAGAGTTGCTCAAATGCAAATGACAGTTTCTGCAACTGAAAAAATGGTGCAAAAAATGCTGGAAAATGAGCCGAAACGAAAATTTATGAAAAAAGAAAGCTCAAATTTTGAAAAAAGAGGAAGGTTATTTAAAAACACGTTGGAAAAGACACTGGAAATGTTAAAAAAGAGCGGAATTTCCCCCTTGATTTCAGAGAAAGAGTCGGAGGATTACATTGAATATACAATTAAATTAGAAAAGAAGTAAATTTGAAGGCAATGTTTCACGTGAAACATTGCCTGTTTTTTAAAAAGCTTTATTATGGTTGACAGCATACAATGAATAATTGGAGTTGATGCTCGCACTCTGCTGGCGAAACTTGAGCAATTGAAGTGTTAAAACTGCCTTTTTTATGAATTATACTTGAATTTTGCTCCTGTTATGGTATAATATAATTATGATATTATAGCCAAACTATACGGAGGATTTAAAGGATGAAAATTATTGCAATTGCAAATCAGAAAGGCGGTGTGGGAAAAACAACCACGGCTGTTAATCTTTCTGCATGTCTTGCAAAGAAAGGTAAAAGGGTTCTTCTTGTAGACTGCGACCCTCAGGGTAACTCTACATCAGGTGTTGGAGTGGATAAACGCAGATGCGAAAAAACGGTTTACGATGTGCTCATTGACAATGTTAAAATGGAAGATGTAGTTGTGGAAACACCTTATGAGAATCTAAGTGTGTGTCCTTCTAATATATCTCTTTCCGGTGCGGAAATTGAGCTTGTTAGCGAAATGGGACGTGAAACAAAATTGAAAAATGCCTTATTATCGGTTAAAAACAGATTTGATATAGTGCTTATAGATGCACCGCCGTCCCTTGGTCTTATAACAATTAATGTTCTTACGGCAGCGGACAGTGTGATTGTGCCTATTCAATGTGAATATTACGCATTGGAAGGTGTTGCACAGTTGATGAACACCATAAAAAAGGTTAAACAGGTTATGAATCCCGGGCTTGAAATTGAGGGTATAGTAATGACTATGTTTGATTCCAGAACAAATTTATCTGCACAGGTTATTGAAGAGGTTAAAAAGTTCTTCCCTAATAAGGTTTATAAAACTCTTATCCCAAGAAATGTACGTTTATCAGAAGCTCCAAGCTTTGGTAAACCTATTATATATTATGATCCTGCATCGAAGGGTTCGGAAAGCTATCTTGATTTGGCTGATGAGTTTCTTGGTATGGACGTATAAAGGAGTGTGAAATATGGGTTTAGGAAAAGGTTTGGATGCCTTCTTTTCAGGCAGCGATCCTATACAGGATGGAAAAAAAGCGGAAGATACGGTAAAAGAACTTAAAATTACAGAGGTAGAGCCCAGACGTGATCAGCCCAGAAAGCATTTTGATCCGGAGCAGTTGCAGCTTTTAGCAAATTCTATTGCTCAGCATGGTGTTATCCAGCCGATTATTGTTACAAAAGGCGAAGATGGTATTTACAGGATTATAGCAGGTGAACGTCGGTGGAGAGCATCCCGTATGGCAGGGCTTGCTACAATTCCTGTTGTAATAAGAGATTACGATGCTTTAGCTCAGGCAGAGGTTGCTCTTATTGAAAATCTTCAGCGAGAGGATTTGAATCCTATTGAAGAAGCTATGGGATATCATTCCTTGATGGAACAGTTTGGTTTAACACAGGAAAAAGTCAGTGAAAAGGTTGGTAAAAGCCGTCCTGCTGTTGCAAACACTTTGAGGCTGCTGTCGCTGGAAAATGAAATTCAGGAAATGCTTGTTGAAGGTGTTCTCACTTCCGGTCACGGAAGAGCTCTGTTGGGTATTGAAGATACGGCAAAGAGGCTTGAAATGGCAAAAAAAGCTGCTGATAACAATCTTACGGTAAGAGAAATGGAAAATCTTGCACGTGAAACAAAGTCGGCTCCCTCTAAAAAAACAGGGTCGAGGCAACGTCATTATGTGGATGTGGAAAAGGACTTGAAGGATAAGTTCGGTACAAAAGTTAAAATAACAGGTGAATCGAAGGGTAAAATTGAACTTTATTATTACTCAGAGGAAGACCTGATAAGGCTTATAGATATTATTCAGAATTTATAATGTTTCACGTGAAACAATTGAAAGGAAGTATATAAAATGTTAGACATTAAATTAATCAGAACAGAAACAGAAAAGGTAAAAGCTGCTCTTGCAAGAAGAAAAGAAAATGTTGATATTGATGCTGTATTAGAGCTGGACAACAAGAGAAGAGAGCTTGTGTTTGAAGCTGAACAGCTTAAGAAGAAGCAGAACGAAGTATCCAAGCAGATTCCTCAGCTTAAGAAAGCAGGCGAAGATACAACGGCGATTTTTGCCGAAATGAAGGAGATTTCCGATAAGGTTAAGGAATTGGACAACCAGACAAAGGAAGTTGAAGAACAGCTCTCTCAGATGATGTACACAATTCCTAACATTCCCAACGAAAACGTTCCCGACGGTGATACAGACGAAGATAACGTTGAAATCAGAAAGTTCTCTGAACCTACAGCATTCGACTTTGAGCCTAAGGCACATTGGGATTTGGGTAAGGGTTTAAACATACTTGACCCCGAAACAGCAGCTAAAATCACAGGTGCAAGATTTACTCTTTACCGTGGTCTCGGCGCAAGATTGGAAAGAGCAGTTACAAACTATTTCCTTGATATGCACACAGGAAAGCACGGATATACAGAAATATTCCCTCCTTTCATGGTTCACCGTAACTCTATGGTTGGCACAGGTCAGCTTCCCAAATTTGAAGAAGATGCCTTCAAGGTAGCAGATACAGACTACTTCCTTGTTCCCACAGCAGAAGTTCCCGTTACAAATATGTACCGTGACGAAATTCTTGATGGCAGCCAGCTCCCCATTAAGCATGTGGCTTATACAGCTTGCTTCCGTGCAGAAGCAGGTTCTGCAGGCCGTGATACACGTGGTCTTATCCGTCAGCATCAGTTTAACAAGGTTGAACTTGTTAAGTTTGCAAAGCCCGAACAGAGCTATGAAGAACTTGAAAAGCTCACAAATGATGCAGAAGATGTATTGCAGGGACTTGGTCTTCCTTACAGAGTTGTTCGCATCTGTGTAGGCGACCTTGGTTTCACAGCTGCACTCAAGTACGATATTGAAGTATGGATGCCTTCTTACGGCAGATATGTTGAAATTTCTTCCTGCAGTAACTTTGAAGACTTCCAGGCAAGAAGAGCTAACATTAAATATAAGGACAACGCAGGCGATAAGGCTCAGCTTGTTCACACACTTAACGGCAGCGGTGTTGCAGTGGGCAGAACTGTTGCGGCAATTCTTGAAAACTATCAGAACGCAGACGGTTCTGTTACAATTCCCGATGCTCTTGTTCCTTATATGGGCGGACTTAAGGTTATTAAATAAAATCTCTTGATTGATGTTTTGCGGGAAAGGAAGAGTATAAATGAAAAAAGTAATAAGACCTTTTCTGTGCTTGGTTCTTTGCGCTGCATTGATTGTGTCCATTGTTCCTGTGATCAATGCTTCCGATGAATTTGATGCAAGCATAAAAACAGAAGCTTTAACAGATGGCTTTGGGCTTTGCTGTTTTGCTGAAATTGCCAATACCTCCGGAACTGACGGCGAGGTAACCGTAGTTTCTGCAGTTTTTGACAAAAACGGCATTGAGAAAAGTGCAAAAAAGGAAAAAATTTCCATAGGAACAAATACTGAAACTTCCTCGGTTACAAAAGAAATAACTGTAAACTATGATTCCACAAACGGTGAAATTGCTAAAATATTTTTCTGGAAAGGCGATACAATGGAGCCTTTGTGCGGTGTAGTATCCTCCGACGAGGTTCCCGAAGGTCCTCTTGTGGAAGCTCAGATTGCAATTACATCAGATATGGTGTTTGCCTCTGCTGAGCCTGAAAGCGCTCACCGTGTAACAAATGCGGCAGACGGCGACGTGGACACATACTGGTCGGCAAGAGATGTTGCAAGAGGAAGTGAAGCTTCTGTTACAGCATATCTTGAATATGACCACGTAATCACAAAGGTGGGAATCCTCTTTGGTGCAGGAGATGAAAGACAGTATGTATTTACTGTGTCCACATCAAAGGACGGAGATAATTACACCGAAGTTTTGGGTGAAACAACAAGTGAACTTTCAGCAGACGTGCAGTATTTTGACCTTGAAACCTCTGTTGGTAAGTTCATGAGAATAACAATGGTTGAAAGAGTTGTTCCCGACTCAAACAACTGGGTTCAGATTTCTGAAATTGAGGCTTACGGTATGCTTCTTCCTGTTGACATGGGCGAAGAGGTTGACCTTTTCGCATTTAATGACGACGCAGGAACAGTTCTGCCCCAGTCTTCCGATTCTTCTGTTGCTGATGGTTGGCTTATGCGCAGAATGACAGAAGAAAACTATACAGACTACACACCAAGTCTTGGTGACAAGCTTTATGCTGAGGTTAACTATCTTCCTCAGGAAGCCGCAATGGGTGTAACAGAAGCTGCCCTTCACATGGTTGACTATGTGGGCAGAACAACTGACGCAACAAACGGCGCAGGCGGTATGCTTGTGGCAAAGCAGTACGATACTGCTCCCAATCGAGGTAAATACACAATTAAATTCAATATGTTTATTCCCTCCGAAATGGAAAACGGTGCAGAAAGTGATACATATTGGTCAGGCTTCTCTCTTACAGACGAAATGGTATCCGGCGGTGCTGACTATTCTCACTATGCGGCTATCCAGGTTCGTTTTGAAGACTCGGACGGTAAGGTTAAGTTAAAGCAGGTTACAAGTAACTACTTTAACGAAGGCTCTCTTATCAGCTTTATGAACACAGCCTTTGAAAAGGATAGACTCTGGACTGTTACACTTGATGTTGACCCCACCGCAAGAAGAGTGGATATGACAGTTACTGACGGTATCCACACAGAAGAGCGACCCCTGTACTTCTCCTACAACAGCGCAGAGCAGACTCGACCCTCACAGTGGTCGGGCTTGGAAGCAAAGTGGCTTATTTTTAACACAGGTGCAGGTAAGTCCACGGAAATGTATGTGGACGAAGTGAGCATTACTCATTTTGAAGAGGAAGAAGATTATAACCTTGAAACGGTTCTCGCTAAGATTGATATGAGCGAGGAAAATAACGGGGATATGTCTTTTAAAAACATTTCCGATAATAACGGCGATACAGCATACGTGGGTTCACTTGGCGAAAAGCTTTATGCCGAACTTTGTGAAGCTCCCGCAGAAAGCGGAATTAAGGGAAATGCACTTCATCTTTATGATGAAGTTGGCAGAACAACCGATGAAATAAACGGTGCGGGCGGTGTTATGGCTTATGTTAATTTCCCCACACCGGGAAATGGCAACACTTACAAGCTTGATTTCAAGCTTTATGCTCCCGTAGCTGATGAATACGGCGGCTTCAGCCTTAGTAGCGGTGTTGACGGAAGCTACGGTATGCAGCTTCGTTTTAAACCTTCAAGCGCCGATGAAAATAATCTTCAACTTAATAAGTATACCGGTAACACCTTTAACGGTGGTGACTATTCTGCCCTTGTAGGGGGATATACTCCCTTAATTAAGGGGAATTCTTGGAATGTTTCCATTGTGGTTGACCCCTCCGTGCTTCAAAGTGAAATTACAATTGATGACGGTGCGAACAGTCAGACCCGTACTGTGGCTATGTCCACAAATTATGAAAACTGGGTTGATAAGGAGCTTAACTGCCTTGCAATAAATACGGGTATCGGTGGTTATGCAGACATTTATATTGGTGATGTTACCGTAACAGACCTTGGCGCATCTAAAAATATTAAGAGCGCAATCAATGGCATGTTCCGCTTGGTTGCAAGCCATGGTACAGGCAACATGCTTCATCACCAGAACAATGAAACAAGTGACTTTGCGGAAAAGCAGGACCCTGCCTATACACGTTTTGTTGAAAGAACAGGTCTTATGGACTCTGACGGCGTATCCTTCGAGGTTGCCAATCGTCCCGGATATTTCTTAACTATTGTGCCCGGTACAAATAACCAGGTTCAGGTACAGCCTTTCAGTAATACTGTACGCTTTAAGGCCAATGCAACCTTTATAAAGTTGGACGGTGTTGTTGACCCCAAGAGCTACGGGAAGAGCACTGTTTCCTATGCATCTTATCGTGACCGTGAACGTTATTTGTATAACGATTCCGGAAATACTGTTGTGTGGAAGCGTCACTCCAGAGAAAGAACCGTTTTCTATCTTAGAAACGAAGCATCCGCATCAAGAGTAAGTGACAGCTTTAAGGGCTCAAGCCTTGATACAAGCAAGTGGCAGGCTCAGTATCCCTGGGGCGATAGCCATAACCATTACGGTTTGTGCAGCTCAAGCGCAATCAAAGTAAGCGGAGGTAACATTTACCTTAACGCGAATAAGATTGATGCCAATTCTTGGCCCACAAGTAAGTCGGGTAAAAATTCCGGAGCAACAGGTATAGACCTTTCAAGCTATGGCTTCGGCGGTTGGAAAAAGTGGCAGGCATATGTTGGTGTAATCAGTCCTCATAAGAACTATAACGGTTACGATAACAGTGTTAAGTACTGGAGACAGAGCTATCTCGAGGGTAGCTTCCAGCAGCCGGACTGCGGTTACGGCTACTGGACAGCATTCTGGCTTTCCGGTGCGGACTCATGGCCTCCCGAAACAGATATTTTTGAATATCTGTCCTCCTCAGGCAGCGCAGGTGCGCATGGCTGGTATACAAATATGCACAAGTCCTCCTCTTCGTCGTCGGGTGCATGGTATTCTGCATCTACCTACGGTGTAAGCAATATACGTACAAGTTATCACCGTTATGCCCTTGACTGGGGTTACGATTACATGGATATGTACTTTGACGGTAAACTTTACAAACGTTACACAGGCGATATTGTAGATGTACAGAACTCTTCCGGCGGTTGTGTTCTTGTTATTAACACAGGTATCGGCGGTTGGGAATCTTCTCTTCCTTCTGAGTACGGAAAAGGTTTGTCTCTTGAATGGTTCAAGAGCTTCCAGTATTAATTAAAAAAGGGCGGTGGGCTTCTGCCTGTCGCCCTTTTCTAAAAGGATTTGGTTTAAATGAAAAAAGTTTTATCTGTATTATTGACTTTTATACTTGTAATAAGCCTTATTACACTTCCTGCAGCGGCAGATGATTTGATTGTGGAAGTCAACGGCACAAAAATAGGCAATGAAGCAAGCTTTACTGTTTTTGCACAAAACCTGGCATCAAGCAGTAACAAACTGAACGTTTATATATCTTATTGCGATGCTGACGGCATTGTTTATAAAGCAGAAAGCTATTCTCTCCCCGTAGGGGGAAAAGCTTCGGTTCAGGAAGCTTATACGGCAAATGTAAGTAAATATATTGCAAAATTTTATGTGTGGGAGGACGGTCTCCGTCCTGCTGCACCTGCTTTCACCAGTGAAAACTGCGGTGAAAAAATCCGGCTTTCTCCTGATGACGTATGGACAAATTCTCAGCCCGAGGAAGCAAATAATGCCGGTAACGTTGCAGACGGCAGCTTAGACACAAAATGGGTTGGCAAAGATATAAACGAAGATGACCCGTCCTACGTTACACTCTACCTTGGTGAGGACTACATTTTATCAAGGGTGGGCATTGCTTTTGGTCTCGGAAATGAGCGAGACTATTTGTTCTCTGTGTCCGCCTCCGAAGACGGGGTAAATTTCTCGGAGATTGCAGACTCACGCTATAATGCAAGAAACAACAATGTTCAGTATATTGACGTAGCCCCCGTAAAAGCAAAATTTGTAAGATACAACATTCTGGGAAGAAAAGACGGCGGCACATATTGCCAGGTAACCGAGGTTGAGGTCTACGGAAGAAAAGTTGACGATTACAGCATACTTATGAGCAATGCCGAAGACGGAGACTGGCATATTAATGCCATGGACGAGGCAACATATACTGACTATACACCCTCTTTGGGCGGAGAACTTTATGCGGAAAAAACAGAAAACGGACTTTTACTCTATGATAACGTTGGACGAACCACAGCAGATGGTGAAAAACTTGAAATTTCATCTGTAACAGTTTCCCAGGAGCCTGAGGCAAGCAGTGGCAATGTAGCATCGAATACATTAGACGGAGATAAAGCAACAATATGGACAGCGTCAGGTGTTACAGACCAAGCTCCCGCAACTCTTACTGCTTCTTTAAACGGAGATTTGCACGTTTCAAAAGTGGGTATCGCCTTTGATTTGGGTGCAGAAAGAAAGTACACCTTAGGTGTTGCGGTTTCTGAAGATGGCGTTAACTATACTCAGATTATGAGTAAAACAACAGCATCAATGACTAATGACATGCAGTATTTTGACCTTGGTTTGGTTCGGGCAAACTACGTGCAGTTTATTTTCTATCAGAGAGCAGATTCAACAGCGGGCTGGATAAGGGTAAGCGAAATCGAAGTGTACGGAATTGAAGGCTTTGCGGGTGCAGGCGGTGTAATGGCGCAGAAACAGCTCACCCTACCCTCCGATAAAGGTGATTTTGAGTTAAGCTTTGACTTGAATATTTCAAAAAGCGCCAACACACACTACAGTGGCGTTTCAATTACAAGCGATTATGTCACAGGCGGAGCCGACATTAACGGTTATGCGGCGATGCAGTTAAGATTTTTAAACAGCGGAGATAAATTCAGCATCAATTACATAAAGAGCAATTATTTCAATGAGGGTGACCCCATAGAGCTGTTTACAAACACATTTAACCGTGGGGAAAACGTTAATTTCACCATTATCAGCTCAAGAAAAGACAGAAAATACACCATAACGGTTTCGGACTCTGAAAAAACCGAAACACAGGTACTCTACTTCAATCATTCCGATGAGGAGCTCACACGCAGCAGTCATTGGACATGGCTTGATTCAAATTATCTTGTGTTCAATACCGGTGCAGGTGCTTTGTGCGAAATGACGGTTTCAAATTTAACAGTAAAAGAGGCAGACCAAAGTGAAGAAACTTACGGCAGTGATCCTGCAAACGGAATTATCCGTCTTGAGGCTGTAAGACTTGATACATATCCCACCTCTTCGGGTGACTATTACGGAAGATATATCTACCATAACGGTGCAGATGAAGCGCTTGCCGTTGCGGCAGATAAAAACCCTGCTCTCACACGTTTTGTTGAGCGTAAAGGTCTTATAGGCGTGGGTGTGTCACTTGAATCCGTAACATTACCCGGTCATTTCCTTGTTATGGAGGGAGACACCGTCTACTTAAGAAAACTTCAGAACAACGGCAACTTTTACGCAAGAGCCACATTCTTTAAAGAAGATGCCGAAAACGTGGGCTACTATACAGGTGATACCTATTCTTACAGAACATACATTCCCCGTGACAAGGTTGACAGATACCTTTACGACGCAGACAACAACCATAAGAGCGGCAAATTAGGTGCATATAAGATGTGGTCGGAAGCTCAGGCAACTTTCTATGTAAAGAGCGAGGTTTCTCATCACGTGGCAGATAACTTCAAGGGCAATTCAATATCCTCTCAGTGGTGGACAAATTACCCCTGGAAGAGTAACAATCCCACAAATGATTCCTACAACTTCTCTGCTCTTATTACAAAAAATAACGTTATCGTAGAAAACGATGAGCTTTTGCTTAAGGCAACAAAGGCATCAGGCTGGCCCACAAATAAGAGCGGCGATACAGGCATCCAGTATAACGGCGATTTCGGTAGAACAGACTGGCAAAAATGGCAGGGCTATGTTGGTGTTGTAAGTATCCAGAACAAGGTTTTCAACAAGCAGTCCTACATCGAGGGCAGCTTTAAACAACCCGAAAGCCCCATTGGTTACTGGAACGCCTTCTGGCTTGCAGGCAGGGATTCCTGGCCTCCCGAAATTGACATTTTTGAAACCCTTTCTTCAAAATACGGCGCTTATGCTTGGCACACGGCAATCCACGGCGAAAACGATTCTAATAACCTTTTCGGTAAGCAGACAAGCAGTATAAATATCACAACAGGTTACCACACCTTTGCCATGGACTGGGGCTATGATTACATTAAGTTCTACGTAGACGGCAAGCTTTTCCAGCGCACACATAACAACTCCACTTTAAACTTCCAGAAAAATCTTCGCCTTATCCTTAATACGGGTATCGGCGGCTGGGAATCAGAACCTGACGACAACATGGTATGGAATGACGGTTTAAGATGTAAATACGTAAGAAGTTTTCAATATTAGGAGTGAAAAACTATGCCTTTCAAAAAAGATTTTGTATGGGGCAGTGCCACAGCAAGCTATCAGGTTGAGGGGGCTGCATTTGAAGACGGAAAAGGTCTTAACATTTGGGACACCACAACCCGTAAAAGCAACTATACCTTTGATTTTCACAACGGTGACACCGCCTGCGACAGCTATCACAGATATAAAGAAGACGTGCGGATAATGAAAGAGATTGGCTTAAAGGCCTACCGTTACAGCGTATCATGGTCTCGTGTCATGCCCGATGGCACGGGAGCGGTTAACCCAAAAGGTCTTGACTACTATGACCGCCTCACCGATGAGCTTTTAAATGCGGGCATTGAACCCTACGTAACGCTGTTCCATTGGGATTTGCCCTACGAGCTTCACAAAAAAGGCGGCTGGTTAAACCCCGACATAGGTAAACAGTTTGGAGAATATGCCTACATTGTGTCGGAAAAGCTTTCCGACAGGGTTAAAAACTTTTTCACAATAAACGAGCCTCAGTGCGTTATCGGAGCAGGTTATGTGAACGGCGAGCATGCCCCTGCTCTGAATGTGCCTGCAAGGGACGCCATTTTGGGCATACACAATACTCTTCTCGCGCACGGTAATGCACACAGGGCAATAAAAGCAAATGTGCATTCGGCACGTATCGGCTATGCTCCTGCCACAGCGGTCAGAATTCCGGCAAGAAATACACCCCGGAGCATTGAAGCTGCAAGATTTGAAACCATGCGTGTATTTGATGAACCGTGGTGGGCAAACACACCCTGGTCTGACACTATAATGTTTGGCAAATACCCCGACGAAATGATTGAAAAGTTTGGTCACATTATGCCCCGATTACGTGACGAGGACATGAAAACTATCCACACGGGACTGGACTTTTTCGCCTTTAACACGTACCACGGCGAAATTGTGGACATGAATGAAAACGGCGAGGTTTACTACGTGAAACGCAATGCAGGTTACCCCCGTACAACAATGGGCTGGCCTGTAGATGAGTCCTGTCTGTATTGGGGCGCAAAGTTTTTCTATGAGCGCTACAAAAAGCCCATCATAATTTCCGAAAATGGAGTAGCTGTACCCGATTGGGTGTGCCGTGACGGAAAAGTTCACGACAGCATGCGCACAGATTACATTCAGCGGCACATCTCCAATTTAAAGAAAGCGGCTGATGAAGGCGTGGACATTGAGGGCTATTTCCTCTGGTCGCTTTTGGACAATTTCGAGTGGAAGCACGGCTACAGCCAAAGATTCGGTATTGTGTATGTGGATTTTGAAACAAAAGAACGTATAATTAAGGACAGCGCATATGCTTATCGCGACATAATCCTTTCAAATGGAGAAAATCTTTGATTTTAAAGGTTGACACCCCGATTTAAAAGTGATAGGATAAGTTAGTAGGGGTATTTCCCTAAAATTATTACAGGGCAAAACCTGCGAATGACAGAAAGGAAGCATCAGTATGAGTAACGCAAAAAAAGAAGCATTTTTGTTTGTCCATTTTACAGATACACATCCCAATACACCTATGAGTGAGCAGATTTATTTTTCTGTAAGCCTTGACGGGCTCACATGGAAAACTCTTAATAATAAGAAGCCTATCATCATTTCCGAAATCGGCGAAAAAGGTATCCGTGACCCTTTCATTATCCGTTCTCATGACGGCAAAAAGTTCTATATGATCGGTACAGACCTTAACGTGTTCCTTCGTCCCGACCATTGGGGCAGCGCCACAAAGAACGGCAGCCACGATATTTTGGTTTGGGAATCTGACGATTTGGTTAACTGGAGCGAAACACGTGCCGTTACTGTTTCGAGACCCGATGCAGGTTGTACTTGGGCGCCTGAAGTGATCTACGATAAGGAACAGGATAACTACATGGTGTTCTGGGCATCTCGTGTTGATAACGGTAAGGGCCACCATAAGATTTTCCAGTCAAGAACTAAGGATTTCAAGACATTTACACCCTGCGAAGTTTACATAGAACGTGACTGTGACGTTATCGATACAGACATTGTTGAGCATAACGGCGTATATTATCGTTTCAGTAAAGACGAAACAAGTAAGTGCATTCTTATGGCAAAGAGTGAATCTCTCTCCGGTAAATTTGAGATTGTAGATTCAAATCTCAGCCAGGTACACGGAGTGGAAGGTCCTCAGTGCTGTCAGCTTCCTGACGGAAGATGGTGTCTGTTCCTTGACCAGTATGGCGCAAACTTAGGTTATGCACCTTTTGTTACAGATGATCTTGACAAGGGTCAGTTCACAAAGATTGACGCAGATTTCCACACCGAAATCCAGTTCCGTCACGGCGGGGTATTGACAATTTCAATGGAAGAATACGACAGGCTGGTAAAAGCATTCAGCTAAAGGTAAAGGGCGCATCAAAGCGCCCTTTAATTTTTTGAAAATATTACTTGACAAACATGGGTTAAATGGTTATAATAATATGTGCGTGACAGCTTATGGAGAGGTGTCCGAGTGGTTTAAGGAGCTGGTCTTGAAAACCAGTGACACGAAAGTGCCGTGGGTTCGAATCCCACCTTCTCCGCCACGGATAGCCCACAGCAACAGCTGTCGGGCATCCGTATAATTAAATAGTTGCGTGAGCTTATTCACGATTGGTAGCTTTGCCGCTATTATTTCTAAATGGAGAAATACTCAAGTTGGCCGAAGAGGCGCCCCTGCTAAGGGCGTAGGTCGGGTAACCGGCGCGAGAGTTCGAATCTCTCTTTCTCCGCCAGGACAGCACACTTTAGGGTGTGCTGTTTTTATTTTGGTGTGAGTAAAGTGGAATTTCGAACTCGAGCGCCGGCTCCGGCAAGAGAGGGAGAAATTACGAATGCTGCCGGTGGCAGATGAAGTGAGTAATTTCGAGTGGCAGTAACACAATGAAATGAGCCGCCATAAGTGCGGCGAAATTGAATTGATGTTACAACAGTCCCGAAGGGCGAATCTCTCTTTCTCCGCCACGAAAAGGACACATCGAAAGATGTGTCCTTTTTCGTGGCGATAAAACGAACTCTCGCGCAAAGGCGCGGGTGCCGAGCCCGACTGCGTCCTGTGGACGGAGGAAGGAGGGCGATGGCGGTGCAGTGGTCGACAACACGCGACCGTGAGGGAAGCTTGTGTCGGGCACCACAAACGGGTGATTCGAATGAGGCAATAACAAAGCTAAACTAAAGAATGTAAGATGTGTCCTTTTTCGTGGCGATAAAACGAACTCTCGAGCCGTTTATTGCCGCATTTTTTTGTTGCAAATTTCGGGGAAATAATGTATATTAAGTAGGAGAAATTTATCCTGAAAGGAATTATATAAATGAGTATTTTAAATGTTGAACACGTAACCCACGGCTTTGGCGGTCGTCAGATACTTGAAGACGCTTCTTTCCGTCTTTTAAAGGGTGAACATATAGGTCTGGTGGGTGCAAACGGTGAAGGTAAGTCCACCTTTTTGAACATTATTATGGGCAAGCTTACCCCAGATGAGGGCAAGGTTGAATGGTGCAAGAGAATAACAACAGGCTATCTTGACCAGTATTCCACCTTAACAAAGGGCAAAAGCGTTTACGATGTGCTTAGGGAAGCATTTTCGCACCTTACCGAAATTGAACAGGAAATCATGACCACTTACGAAAAAATGGCAACTGCATCTGACGATGAAATTGCAACCATGATGGAAGACGTTGGCGAAATGCAGGAAATGCTTGATATGTCAGGCTACTACACAATCGACACAAAAATTAACGAGTATGCAACAGGGCTTGGACTTACGGAAATCGGTCTTGACAGAGACGTAAGCGAACTGTCGGGCGGTCAGAGAGCTAAGGTTCTTTTGGCAAAGGTTTTGTTGCAGAACCCCATGATTTTAATTTTGGACGAGCCTACAAACTTCCTTGACGAAAACCATATCCGTTGGCTTACTAACTTTTTGCAGAACTATGAAAATGCGTTTATTCTTGTTTCCCATGACATACCCTTTTTGAACAGTGTAATTAACGTTGTTTATCACTTGGAGAACACAGTATTAACCCGTTACAGCGGTGATTATAATTTCTTTATGGAGAGCTATGAATTAAAAAAGCGCCAGTTGGAAGCGGCATATGCAAAACAGCAGAAAGAAATTGCCGACTTGGAAGACTTTGTTGCCCGCAATAAGGCTCGTGCCGCAACGGCAACACTTGCCCGTTCAAGACAAAAACAGCTTGATAAAATGGAAAGAATTACTCTTGCGCCCGAAAAGGTAAAGCCAGAGTTCCATTTTAAAAGTGACCGCACTCCCGGCAGGGTTGTAATTTCTGCAAAAAACCTTGTAATAGGTTACGACTCACCCCTTACAAAAAAGTGGGACCTTATTGTTGAACGAAACAAAAAAATTGCAATTCGCGGTGTTAACGGTCTGGGCAAATCAACACTTTTAAAAACACTTTTGGGTATTATACCGCCTTATGAGGGCGAGATTGAACACGACCAATTCATGAGCGTGGGCTACTTTGAACAGGAGGAGATTGCCTCCTCAAAAACAGCGCTGGAGGAAATCTGGGAGCTGTATCCCTCTTTGACAAATGCTGAGGCTAGAGCGGCTCTTGCAAAGTGCGGTCTTACCACAGAGCATATTACAAGCCAGATGAAGGTTTTATCCGGCGGTGAAAACG
>CAZRZU010000021.1:0-22390 GCA_964604615.1 uncultured Oscillospiraceae bacterium | reverse complement strand
CACGAATTTCTTCGTTTATCAACAATTCCTTACTGATAAAAAACACCTCCGAAAATTTTTAACAAAACAAAAAATACGATGAAACAAATTTCACCGCACTCAAATAAATCCCCGGTACTTTTCCGGTATTACCTTATTGACCCCAGCCGCGTTTCGCTTGAGGTGAGAAGCGGTTACTTCTTCTTTGTTCTGTGTTATATTACCACACCTTTGAAGCCTTGTCAATACTTTTTTTAAAAAAATCACACCAATTTACTATGATTAGGTAAGTACAACAACTTTTACATTAAAGGAACAGGGACACACCTCCTGCATACGATTAGGAAGTGCAAACACACTGCCTACCTTTGGGTGAGGAATGTCCCTGCAACTTACAGCGGGAAATTTATAAGAACATCACCGGCAATTCAATTTTTTATTGCATTTTCTCTTTTATTATTATATAATAAACTGTAATTTGGACTTTTATATTGAAAGGACGACGGTTATGAACAAAGAATTATTGTCAATACTTGAAAAAAACAGTCGCATTTCCCATGCTGAAATTGCGGTAATGCTCGGAACAACAGAGGATGCCGTTAAAGCGGAAATCAAGCAGATGGAAGATGAAAAAATTATCCTTGGCTACCGTACTCTCATTAACTGGGAACATGTACACAAGGACATGATAAAGGCATTTATTGAACTTAAAATCACACCTCAGGCGGCAAAAGGCTTTGACCGTGTTGCTGAAAAGATTTATAAATACCCCCAGGTAAAAAGCCTCACTCTTATGAGCGGCGCATATGATTTGCTTTTGGAGGTTGAAGGCGAAACCCTTCGTGACGTGGCAATGTTCGTGTCCGAAAAGCTTTCACAGATGGATTCTGTCATTGCAACAACAACTCATTTTGTTTTAAAAACATACAAAAAAGAAAACGTTATTTTTGAAAATCCCGAAATAGACCCCAGAGAGGTTATTACATTATGATAAATTACGACGAAATTTTATCCAAAACCGCCAGGGACATACCTCCGTCGGGCATAAGAAAGTTTTTCGACATTGTAAGCGAAATGAAGGATGCCATCAGCTTAGGTGTGGGCGAGCCTGACTTTGTAACTCCCTGGCCCATACGTGAAGCAGGCATCAATGCTTTGGAAAAAGGCAGAACCCATTACACCTCCAACGCAGGTACAATGGAGCTTCGCGAGGAAATCTCCCGTTACATTAACAGAAAGTACAGCCTTAACTATAACCCCAAGAGCGAAATTATTGTAACCGTTGGCGGCAGTGAAGCTATTGACATTACACTCCGTGCTCTTCTCTCCCCCGGGGACGAGGTTTTAATTCCCGAGCCCAGCTTTGTGTGCTACAAGCCCTGCACCGCTTTGGCAGGCGGTGTTCCCGTGCCCATTGTAACAGAAGAAAAAGATAATTTTCGCCTCACAAAGGAAAAGCTTATTGAAAAAATTACAGATAAAACAAAGGTTTTAATACTTCCTTTCCCCAACAACCCCACAGGAGCCATTATGGAAAAAGAAGATTTAGAGGCTATTGCCGAGGTGCTCCGCTCAACAAACATAATTGTTTTGTCCGACGAAATCTATTCCGAGCTTACATACAACGGCAAAAAGCATGTTTCCTTTGCATCCATTGACGGCATGAGAGAGCGAACCGTTACAATAAACGGCTTTAGTAAGGCATTTGCCATGACAGGCTGGAGGCTTGGCTATGCGGCAGCACCTGAGCCCATTGCACAGGTTATGTACAAAATTCATCAGTATGCTATTATGTGTGCACCCACAACAAGCCAGTTTGCAGCTGTTGAAGCATTAAAAAACTGCGACAAAGACGTGGAAAACATGTGCCGTGAGTATAACCACAGAAGAAGAGTTTTGGTTGACGGGTTCAGGAAAATGGGACTTAGTTGCTTTGAGCCTGAGGGCGCATTTTACGTGTTCCCCAACATAACTTCAACAGGCTTTACCAGCGAGGAGTTTGCAAAAAAGCTCTTAGAAGAAGAAAAGGTTGCTGTTGTTCCGGGCAATGCATTTGGTCAATCGGGCGAAGGCTTTGTACGTTGCAGCTATGCATACTCAATTCAAAATATTGAAGAGGCTCTCCGTCGTATTGCAAAATTTGTTGAAAGACATAAAAAACAACAATAGTTAAAACCGGTTAGGGATATTGACTAATCCCTAACCGGTTTTTTGCTTTTCTTCAAGAGAGTAACTATCTCTTTTTTAATTGCAGCGAAGGCTTACCTTTCCATTACATTGTTGTTTTCGTCGTAGTGTACAATATTAGTTATCTTTCCCTTTTCATCATATTCAATTTCCACCACGGCATAGCCCTTTGTCCCCACGATTAATTTTTCGTCTGTACCGTAATAGGCTGTTTTTATGTGTCTGCCCTTTTCATCATATTCTGCCTTGGCAATTGCAAAGCCTTCTGCCGGATTAATCATAAGCTTTCCGTTTGTGCCGTAATATCTTTCCGCCACAACTTTTCCCTTTTCATACTCCCATTCAATGGCGGCATATTCTCCATCCACAAGCACGGGGTTTTCATCCTTGTCGTAATATTCCTTCCTGTACACATTTCCGGTTACATTGTCATAAAAATATTTAACAATGGCATAACCGCCGTTCTCTATGTTGGTAAGTGCATCACTGTCATCATAATAACAAAGCTTTGTAACCCTTTGTTTCTCATCGCGTTCTACCTTGGCATATGCATACCCATCTTCGTTCATTTGCAGCTCGTTATCCTTATTATAATATGCTTCGCTTAAGAAATAGCCTTCATTATTGTACTCATTTTTTTGAATTGCAGCACCGTCTTTAAGCTCACCGTCTTCTCCGTACAAACGATACTCAGTTACGTTGTTGTTTTTGTCATACTCTAACTCCATGGCATAAAAGCCGTCCTGAACAGCCACAGGCTCCCTATCCAAGCCGTAATACCTTAATTCAATAGGATTGCCCTTTTTGTCATGCTCTGCTTCCAAAATCGCATAACCGTCTTTGTGCAGTGTGAGCTCTACTACTCTGCCTTTGTCATCTCTTTCATAACGGATTCCGTAAACACCGTTTTGGTCTGCTACGGCACTATTGTACGAATCCGAATAACGAACCTCTTTTTCATATCCGTTTTCATCGTATTCTATGAGCTTTCTTGTTATGCTGCTTCTGCTTGCGGTGTCAATCAGATGTCCGGAGTCAAATTCGTTTTCGCTCACTCCGCTGACAGAACGCATAAAATATGCCTTATGGGGCACAAAGTGGTTAAAGGCCAACAGCATTGCACCTGCGCACACAGATGCCATAACCTTGTTAAGGAATCTGCGTTTTTTTTCATCGTTTTCAATTTCGGCAACACTTAAACCGTGCAGGTTGGCAACAAGCTTTAAAAATGCCCTGTTTTTTCCCCCTTGGTCGTGAATATTAATGCCCAAAAGAGTTTTTTGGGCATTGATTTCCTTAAGCTTTGAGGGGAAGCATTCCTCCTCAGGGGCTTCTGACTCATCTACAATAAAGGGAATAATGCGCTCGGGGCTGTTACCGCCCTCTAAGAAATAGGTTATTTCCTTGTTTAAATATTCAGGATTGCTGCAAGCATACCTGCTGCATACAACTATAAGGTGCTTGGACCTTTGAGCCTCATGCTTAAGCTCCCCGTCCAGATAACTGGGTTTTAAGTACTTTTGGTCAAGGAAAATTGGCTTTAAGCGCTTTTCAAGCTGTGTATATTTTTTTCAAATCTGGCTCGGCAAGCGGTATTCCTGGAGCTTTTTATGCAGCCACTTTGCCCACTTTTCGTCCTCACGTTTGTAGCTTATAAATGCATAATAGGTGTAGCCCTCCTGCTCTATACTGTTCCAAATTCCATGTTCATTCATTCTCACTCCTGATTTGTTGCTTTCTCTTCGTTTATAATTTTTAAAAGAGCTTCCTTGTCGTTAAGCTTGTCGTTTTTTCTGATGCTGCAACCCTTTATAGCCGTGTCAAAGCCGCACAAGGCTTTCATTTCACAGTATTTACATGCGCTCTTTGTGGGGCTTATGTCGCTTCTGCCGGAGAGTATTTCTTCGCACAGCTTTCGCACAGCATTTTTGGCATGCCTTGAAATTGCCTTAAACTCGCTTTCGGTTGCCACCTTGGAGTTTTCTGTAAAGGTGCCGTCCTTGGTGCGCTTAACAGGCACAACGTCGCTTCCCGAGGCATACATTGCATCCATCGCTGTAAGGATTTCGTCGTCTTCTAAAACCAAGCCGTCCATCCTTAGCTTTTTCATTATTTCTTTTTCCAGCTTTTCTTCATCGCGGGCACTGCTTCGTTCAATCACGGGGTCATCAATTTTAAAGTACAGCATTCCTGCCGGACGGTAATTGCCGCCCTCACATATACATGTAAGATAAATTGCCAGCTGAAGGTCAAAGCCGTAATAAATATTTGAAAGCGAAAACTTCTTTTCGCCGCTTTTATAGTCAATAATTCTTACAAATTTACCTCGCTCTGTTTCTAAAATATCTGCTCGGTCAACCCTGCCTCGCAAAACTGCCTTTTGTCCGTTGGGCAAATCTATTGTAAGGGGCTTAAAACTGCCGTTTTTATCGAACACAATTTCGTAACCCAAAGGCTCAAACATGCCTTTTTTCATATGGTTCGAAAGCGCCGTTACACTTCTTTTTGCAATGCGCTTGAGCCTTACAAAAAGCTGCATAAGCCTTGGGGATGTTTCCAGCATATGTCGGTTAAGCCCTGCTATAAGCTGCAGGGAAATTTCCTCTGTTTTTTTGTCAATATACCCCGGGTCAACATCTCGCCAGGTTTTGCCGTCCTCTGCCAGGCTCTTTCCGAAAAGGTCCACAAATTCGTGCAAAAACGTTCCGCTGTCAGCGGCGGTAACCTCAAGCTCCTTTCGCTCTTTAAGCCCCAGTGTTACCTTTGCAAAATACGAGAACGGACATTTTGCATACCTCTCCAGCCCGGAAACACTGGTGTTTATCCCATCCCCGTAACGATTTGCAATAAGCTCGCTTCGGATAAGCTCACTGCGGTTTTCATAGGAGGTGTGCCGTTCAATTTCACGAACCCTGTCCTTCCATAGGGGACTGTTTTTGTAATACTCAAGCGCCGTAAGCCACTCGTCTCCAATGTCTTCGCCCTTACGTGCCTTTGAGTATGCCACAACAAAGTTTTCGTAGGTGCTCTTATCGTGAGAAATCTGATTCATGGCACCGCTCGGCTTGAACTCGTCTGTACACACGGCATACGGAAACACTCTTTTAAGCCTTTTTATAATGGTTGACGGGTTTGCCCCATCCTTGCCAACGGGGAAGCTCACAAAAAGCTTTTCTGTTGCACAGGTAAGGGCGCTGTACACAAGGCTTTCCTCCATGTATGCCTTGCCCAAGGTGTCAGGCGGCAGTTCAATGCCGTATTTTTCAAGCTCGTGCCTGTCCGCATTTGTAAATATGCCTGTGTCCTTAGGCACCGCAGGGAACACCCCTTCTGCCGCGCCTATAACAATAGCTGCCTTTGCGCCGTGTCCTCTGGCACGGTCAATGCTTCCTGCGCAAACACTGTCGGTTGTGGCAGGAATAACACCAATCTCCACACTTTCAATGCCGGAGGTTATTATGTTCAGAAATTCTTCTGCTGTAAGAACTTTTTCCGAAAATGCATCGCAAAAGCTTTCTAAAACACCTATCATCATGTCATAAACCTGTTTCATACGGAGTGCTTCTTCGCTTTCGCCGCTCTCGGCAAGCCTTGTTGCAATTGTGTTTATTTTTTCTTCCACGGCACACTCTTCCATAAATTCATAAAAAGCAATGCTCAATTCACGACCTGTGTGCCTACCCTTAATTTTCGCTTCCAGCTTTACCAAAGGCTTTGCCACTGCAAGCCTGAGGCTGTTTATGTGTTCAATGTAGTCCTCGCGGTTTTCTTCCTCTTTAACCGAAACAGACATATCCCACTTTTCGTCACTTTTCCAGTCTTTTGCCCTTATGCCTGCTGCAAGGCAATAGTTTTCAAGCTCAGAGGCTCCAATTGGGTCAATAGGCGAAAAAGCAGACTTCATGTAACTGAAAACATCTCTTAATTTCCATCCATGGGAAATGGTTTTTATTGCACTAAGCAAAAAAATTGCCGCCGCTTCACCGGAAAGCGGTGTTTTTTTGTCCATAAACAAAGGTATGTCAAAATTTTCAAAAACACGCACAAGGCTTTCTTCATAAGGCGCCATATCCCTTGCAATAACAACAATGTCTCTGAACCGATACCCTTCGTCACGGCAAAGCCTTTCAATCTCCATGGCTGCTCTCACAACCTCACCGTATTCGTCACGTGCACGGTGCAAAACAATATTATCCGTTTTTTTATCATACACACTGCTGTCGTCAAAAAAGCTTTCCTCCAGCACTTTCATTTCGTCTGCCCCGGTGAGCATAGCTCCTTCAAGCTCACATATTCCCCCAAAAGGCACACCGTGCTTTTTGGCAAGCTTTTCCAAAGCATCGCAGCTTCGCCTTGCAGTTACAAATTCGTCTCCGCCCTCAGGAGCACAAAGAGCAACCGTTACACTTTTGCACTTTGTAAGCATCTCGCCTATTACTCCGTATTCCAAAGGTGTAAAAGCCTGAAACGAGTCTATAAAAACATCCTTGCCCTTCATGTAATCGGTTTGGGCAATGTTTTTCTTAAGCCCTTCCAACACATCGTCTGCGTCTCGGTATCCGTCCTCCATAAATTCTGCATATGCGCATCTTATAAGCATACAGTCATTGAGCTTTTTCTTTAAAAGGGCATTTTCCGTTTGTTCCATGGCTCTTTTTATTTTTTCTTCGGTTATTCCGTACTGCTTGAAGGTTGTAACAATAACTGCCGCCTCGTTTGCCATTTCGCCACGGCGAGCACTGCCCCCAAAAAGAGTGAGCTTGTCCGAAAGCTTACGCACAATGTCGCCTAAAACCATAACCCTGCCTGCACCTGCAAGGCTCTCTGAGCAAACTCCGCCGTAAAGCTCTTCAAAATAATATGCAAGCCGTCTGAAGCTGTAAACCGAAGGAAAGCCCATTCCGCTCATGCCAAAAAATTCCGTCACCTTTTTTTCAGCGGCAAAGCTGTACTGTTCGGGAACTATATATACGGCATTTTCACTTTTTCTCATCAGGTTAAGCATCTCACGGGTTTTGCCGCTTCCGCTTCTTCCGCTTATTATTCTGAGCATTTTTTTCTTTTCCTTCTGACTTTTTTAAGCATAGACTTTTCGTCCTCTGTGAGCTGCGCCTTTTTTATAAGGTCGGGCCTTTTTAACTTTGTTCTTATAAGGCTTTGCTCACGTCTCCATTTTTCAATGTTTGCATGGTGACCGCTGAGAAGCACCTCAGGCACCCGTCTTCCCATAAATTCCACCGGGCGGGTGTACTGTGGGTACTCCAAAAGAGAGTTATAATGGCTTTCAACCTCCATGGTCTCCTTGGAGTCAAGTGTGCCATTACACATTCTTGCAGTTGCATCAATGACAATCATTGCAGGCAGCTCACCGCCTGTTAAAACGTAATCCCCCACCGAAATTTCCTCGTCAACAATTTCTTCGATAATTCTTTCGTCAACACCCTCGTAATGACCGCAAAGTATTACAACGTGCTCCATTTTACTAAGCTCTCTTGCCTTCTGCTGGCTAAAAACATGCCCCTGAGGAGACATGTAAATAACATAAGGCTTTGTGTCACCGCAAACGGATTTATATGCCTTGTAAATGGGCATAGGCTGCATAACCATGCCGCCACCTGCGCCGTAGGGATAATCGTCCACCCTTCTGTAATTGCCCTCGGAAAAATCCCTTATGTTAACATATTCGGTTTCTATAATGCCTTTACTAAGCGCCCTGCCTATGATGCTCTCACCTAAAACAGACTCAAACATCTCTGGAAACAGGGTTAACACAGAAAACTTCATCAGTCAATCAATCCTTCAATAGGTGTAATATATATTTTTCCCTCTTCAAGGTCAACACGGTCAACAAAGGCATCACATCTGGGAATGTAAACCTCCTTGTCTCCCTTTTTTATAACAATCAAATCCTGAGCAGCATTTTCAATAATGTTAACAACCTCGCCTATGCACTCGCCGTCAACAGTTTGTGCCGTAAGACCAATTAAATCGATAAGATAATATTCTCCCTTACCAAGAGGAGGGAAATCCTCTCTTTTTGCAAAAAGAGGAACGTTCTTCATTGCCTCGGCACCGTTCATGTCATCGATACCTTCAATTAAAACCAAAAGTGCGCCCTTGTGCTCTCTCACTGACGTTATGTGGTATTTGTTTTCCTTTTTGTCGTATAAGTAAGGCACCTTTTTGAAAAACGCAGGAGAATCTGCATAGTACAAAGCCTTTAATTCCCCCTTAACACCGTGAGTATTTATAATTTTCATCACTTCAATCATTTGTACATCCTCCCCAAAAACACTTTTTTATATTATACGATAAATTGCCCTATTTTGCAAGCAAATAAATAGACCAAGCTAATAGCGGGTGGATTTTTATTTACACAAAAATTACCCATGGGGACGTCCCCATGGGTAAGGTTACTCTGTTCCGTTCATCATATCGCGTATTTTCATCATGGACATATCAATTTTAAGCATTTCGTCCGCACATTTTTTAAGCATCTCCATATGTTCCTTATCCTTGGGGTTTTTGCTTTTGTACCTGAGCTGATGCTCTGCACTTGCCCAAGAATTCATAACCATGGTTCGTATTTGTATTTCTGCCATCACAAAATGAGTTTCTCCGTTATACTTAACAGGTGTCTGCACAATCATATGGTAGCTTCTGTAACCGTTCTCCTTAGGATTTTTTATGTAATCCTTTATTTCAATCACTTCAATGTCACAGCATTTTGCTATTTCTTCAGCCATTTGGTATACATCGTCCATATAAGGGCATATAATCCGTATTCCTGCCGCATCGTAGAGGTTTTTCATTGCCGAGTCAACGTCCGTCTTAAGCCCTCTCCGCTTAAGCTTTGCCTGAATGCTTTCGGGACTTTTTATTCTGTAACGCACATTATCGCTGAGCTTTCGCTCTCCGCTCTGCTCCCGCCTGTCGTCTATGTCGTGTATTCTTTCCAAAAGTTTTTCTAGCACAGCCTCAATTAGAAAAAGCTTCTCTTTATAGTAGTCAAAATACAGGCTGTTTACAGCTTCTTTCAACATTCTTTCATTTTCCTTTCTTAAAAACCTAACATTGTATTATATTCACTTTACACTGAAACATTACCATTAATTTTTGAACCCCACTACATATAATTTTAAACTTTCTATAAACAAAGGTGAAAGTAAAATAGTACAGACCGCAAAAAAAGAGAGTATAAAAAACCAATCATTTCTATACTCTCTTCCGCAATTTTTTAATAGAACAAAATATCTGCATATGTAGGCATAGGCCAGTAGTCCTTTCCTACCATAGGCTCAATTTTGTCTGCATATTCTCTTACCTCTTCCGCCAGAGGAAGCACAACGTCATGCATATAATTCGCCCCGTCCATAACATTCATGCTTTCAGCCTTTTCTATTTCAATTTCAAACTTGGCTGTGGCAGCATAAAGCTTTTCAAACAAAGGCTTTATTCTGTATATCACGTCTGTTTCAACAACTGCATCCAATCCCAGCTGATTCATTGTGCTTACCGCACCTGCCAGATACTTCAGATATGCGCTTATAGCAGGAATAATTTCTGTTTTTGCCATGTCAAGCATGGTAAGACATTCATAATTATTGATTTTAAAGTATTTTTCCATTCGGATTTCATAACGGCTTTCCAGCTCGTTACGTGTGTACACACCCATAGACTCAAACAGCTCAACACTTTCTTCCTTTGTGTATTCGCCGTATGCCTCAATGGAATTTTTCAACACGGGAAGCCCGCGCTTTTTAGCTTCTTTTGCCCATTCCTCACTATAACCGTTGCCGTTAAACACTATTCTGGGATAATGCTTTTTAAATATTTCTCTCACAACGTCACGAGCTTTTTCCCTTGGGTTGTCAGCCTTTTCAATTTCGTCGGCAATCCGCTTTAAGCTGTGTGCCACAATAGAGTTTATAACCGTGTTGGGACCGGCAATTGATGCCGATGAACCGACTGTTCTGAACTCAAACTTATTTCCCGTAAAAGCAAAGGGACTTGTTCTGTTTCTGTCGGTGTCATCCTTTTTAAAGGCGGGAAGTGTGGATGTACCCAAATCCAAGGTGCCGCAATCAAGGTCAACCTTTTCGTCACCCGAAATTATGCTCTCAACCACTTTGTCCAAGGCATCGCCCAAAAACATGGAAATAACACTGGGAGGTGCTTCGTTGCCTCCAAGACGGTGGTCGTTACCCGGGTTGCCTGCCGATGCCCTAAGGAGTCCTCCGTGAAGTGAAACTGCCTCCATTGTAGCTGCCAGGAACACCAAGAATTCAATATTATGCACAGGGTCCTTGCCGGGCTTTAAAAGGTTCTTGCCCGTATCTGTGCTTATAGCCCAGTTATTGTGCTTACCCGAACCGTTCAGTCCCTTAAAGGGCTTTTCGTGCAAAAGACATACCAATCCAAAATGGTCGGCGCATTTTTTCAAGGTTTCCATAACCATGTAGTTTGCATCAACAGCTGTGTTTGCAGAGCTGTAAACACAAGCCAGTTCGTGCTGGCAGGGTGCAACCTCGTTGTGCTTTGTTTTTGCAAAAATACCCAGCTTGTAAAGCTCAGTGTCAACCTCTTTCATAAAAAGGGCAACGTTTTCTCTCAAAGAACCGTAATATGCATCGTCCATTTCCTGCCCCTTGGGCGCAGGTGCACCAAAGAGGGTTCTGCCTGTAATTTTTATGTCTCTTCTTAACTCAACGTGCTCCTTGGAAACCAAAAAATATTCCTGCTCGGGGCCCACAGTTGCAATAATTTCCTTTGTTTCGTTATCTCCCAGCGCACGGAGCACCCTCAAGGCTTCTTTGCTAAGCGCATCGCATGAACGCAAAAGAGGAGTCTTTTTATCCAATGCTTCCCCTGTGTAGGAACAGAATGCCGTAGGTATACAAAGTGTAACACCTGCCGCATCTTCCTTCAAAAAAGCCGGCGACGTTGTGTCCCATGTGGTATAGCCTCTTGCTTCAAATGTGGCTCTTATGCCTCCCGAAGGAAAGCTTGACGCGTCGCTCTCGCCTTTTATAAGCTGTTCACCTGTAAATTCCATAATGGCTTTACCGGTTTTAGGGTCAGGGTTAATAAAGGCATCGTGCTTTTCTGCAGTGAGTCCCGTAAGGGGTAAAAACAAGTGTGTATAATGTGTAGCGCCCTTACTCATTGCCCAGCTTTTCATTGCCTCAGCAATTTCGTCTGCCGCAACCTTGGACAAAGGCCCTCCGTTTTTAAACTCTTCATATGTTTTATCCGAAAGCATTTCGCGCATAACATCATCAGAAAAGACATTACAGCCAAAATACTCTCCCAAAGGCTTTTCATTCATCATAGCAGATCCTCCTTTGATATGGAAACTATAAAAATCTAAATATATTTAACCATATTTTCCCTTTAAAATCAAGCCGTATTTTCCACAAACTATTTTATAATATTCCGCCTGTTTTTATTCACAAAAATACCAAGGCTTTTGCCTTGGTATGAGGCTGCCATTAAGTCATTTAACCTTTAAACCATTTCGGGACTGTCCCAACAGACATCCGCAGATGTCCTTTGGCAAATCGTCGCCCGATTTCGCCAAATGGGGACTGTCCCCAATGGTCTATCTTAGTACTATTGACCTTTTATCCCGACGTTTAATTAATTTATTCTGCTCTTTCAAGCACAAAGTCAACATAACCCATGCTGCCGTCAGACTGGCACATTCCTTCATCTGTTCCCGTCAGACACAGTCCGCTGTGACGAACAGTAAGCTTATAAGAACCATTGCCGTTGTTCACAAGGCTGAAATGCTGGTTTGTACCGCCTGTAACAGAATAGAGGATTGCGCTTGCGCCTTCTTCCACACTGTTACCGGAAATATCGAACACCTTACCTGTTGCCTTATCCATAATAAGGTAATAATCCTTGTCAACAGGCACAAATGTCCACACACTGCCTTCTTCTGCAAGTGTAATACCGCTTCCTTCTTCATAAGCCAAATATTTGCCTGTTGTATAAACCTTGATTGACCAGTCTCCCGCATAAGGAATATCCCCTGCTTTTTCCATTAACCATTCAGCACCGTTTCCTATGCTTATGCCCAAATTTTCATCAACGGCAAAGCCTGTTGAAGACTGTATAATCATATATCCGTCGCCGCTGCTCTTAAAGCCTATATTGGCAGCTTCGCCAAGGGTAAGAATATCGTTTTCAATGGTCATGTACTTACCGGTTGCCTTGTTTCTTACGATGCTTACTCCTGCACTCTTGGAATAAATTTCCCATATCTGCCAGTTTTTCGCAGCATCCTTTTTCTCGGAAAGAACCATTTCCCCGTCCGCATCTGTCAGGTATTTTCCGCCGATGCTCAACATAACACATTCGCTCTTGTCGTAGTCCCCTGTTTCGTTCATTACAGCTTTATATTCGCCGGCATAGTCTGCATAGAACTCATTGTCAAGAGCATACAAAAGCGCCTTATATGCTTTTGTTCTTGCAGGGTATGTGTTTTCAATTGCCCAAATTCTGTCTTTATCGCCCTTTGCAAGAAGGTAAAGCCTTGAAAACTCAGCCAAATCCTCCCAACGGTTTGTGTTACCGTAGCCTGTCACGGGTACCATGTCCTGTGCAATTGCTCTGTACCATACGTCTGTTGCCTGTCTCACACCGTCATCCATAACGTGACCCAATTCATGAGCAAACATCTGCACCATGTTGTTAACGTCGCCGCGGTAGCCTGTGTTGTTCCAAATTGTTCCGTCGCCGCCGTTCCAGCTGGAGGTGTTCATGCTTGTGTAAATAAATCTCCACAACACCTTTACAACGGGCATTTCAAAACAGCCCACAGCTTCGCCCACAACCGCTGCATACTCTTCGTCATTATCGTAAGGAGAATAATACAGCACAGTATGGCTGTCCCCTGTTTCTATGTCTGTTATTGTAACATCATATCTTCTTGCTTCTTCCTCGGGAATACCGTGCCAGCCCTGCCAGATGTTTTCTTCAATGCCCACAAACTTAACACTTATGTCCCTCTTAAGCTTTGTCGCCATACTGCCGTACATAAGGCTTGTAGGCTCAACCTTAAAGCATTCCTCTACAAAAGCAACCTGCTCTTCATAACTAAGATTAAAGTAGTCTCTTTCTTCAATCATCTTTTCAACCTTGTCATAGGTGAGCATGTTGAACTCGCCGCCTGACATTATGAACGCATAAAGTCTGTCATATTTGTAATCGGAAAGGTTCTTTGCAGCATCACTTTCCAGCATCCTTTCAACCACAGGCTCATACTCGCCCACAACATTTATCTTCCAGAGCTGATTTTTATCTTCAGCCTTAACCTCCTGTGTAATAGCACCATCGGTTTCTGTAAGGTAAAGCGAAGAAAATGCCGACATGATATAGTAATAACCGTCTTCGGCAGGCTCTAACTCCCATCTCTGGTTATTTGCGCCTGTGCTTGTCCACTGGATAATTGTAACACCTTCGGCAGTGGATGCACCGTTAACGTCAGCAGCCAAATCGCCTTCGCCTATAAACGAATACTTTCCGCCCACAAAGCTCTTAAACCGCCAGTTCTTTGCTTCGTCGCCTATTGTCAGGGCATTGCCTCTGTCAGGACCCGATGCAACCAAATACTTTCCGTCTGCATTTTCAATAGTGCAGATTTTATTTGTAAAATCCGTAGCTTCTTCCGCCATTGCCGGCATTGCCCCAAACACGGACAATATCATTACCAGCACAATGGTTAAAGATAAACATTTTTTCATATTCCCACAACCTTTCTTTATACTACTACCATTTTACAGTTGCAGGATTTATTTGTCAACTTGTTTATTCCCTTATTTCAACTGCCAGCACCATGTTACAGGGTATAAAATCTCTTATCCTCTCGTAAACCCCCGAGAGGTAGTAGCCCTTGTCCACCCTCAGGGTCATCGTCATGCTGTCCTTGTGGTATTCAAGCTCAAAGCCCGAGGACGAAATCCATGCCGACACAAACTCCAAAACATCATCAAAGTGAACAACCTCATGCCGCTTAAGTAAAATTTTTATCATCTTCCCAAGCGCTTTTCCATCAGGCACAGTTATGATGTCGTCCCATATGCCGCCCGATTGATACACAAACTTTAAATACTTAAGCATGGTTCTTCCGTTAACCGTTACACTGTTTATGCCTTCCCACTGCATGGCAAGCAAGCTTTTTATTATGTCAAAATCCTGTAAATAGTCAGGATACTGATTAAAAACATCATATTCCATTTAATGTAATCTCTCCAATTATCTGGTTTTCTCCCAATATTAACCTGCTTGCAACATTGTTTATGGAAATTACATTAACATCCTTAACCCCGTCAAGGGAGAAGAAGTAATCTTCAATAATTCTGTTCCATATAACAATATTGCTTTCCCTGTCCCACTTTTTGTTAAGTTCATGGAGCACAGGCGGCAAATAGCTTCTGGCAGTGCGGAGATAATTGTTCTGACTTGCATCACCGGTCACCTCTAACTGAATGTCTATATCCACCTTTTCAACGGTATCCACCGTCACACTGTGCCCGATTGGCACAACACCGTATCCCAGACCCGAGGTTTCCTCCGGGTCAAGATATTCCTTAACGTAACTTAAAAGCTCCTCACCGGCAGGGGCATAATCCTCATCAGTAATCACAACTTTAACGGTTCCTGCACCGTCAAACACAGGATAAACCTTAATGCCTCCCACTCCCGGAACGGAGTTTAAAACTTCCTTGTAATAGCTCACATTCCCTGTGCATATGGGGCAATAAATTCTTTCAAAGTACCGCTTTCTCAGAGTTTCATCATCCTCTTTGTCCATGCCGGGGGCAATAATCTCGGTTATTTTACCGTTCCCGAAAACACTGCTGGACTCAGGCAAAACCTCACCGAGATAACTGTTGCCCACACTGCCTGCCGTGGTGCACTCCGCAAGATAATATCCGTCATGTACACTTTTTATCCTGTATGTTAAATCTCCGCCCACAAAGCACTGACCCACCACAAAGCCTTCGTCAGCCACAATCTTTACCACAGCTCTGCTTTTTTCAATTCGCTCCAGTCCCAACAGCTCCACCGTGTAGTCAAGATATTCCTCCATAGCAGTAGAACCGTAGGCATTTTCTTCAATTATTTTCAGCTCTTCATACAGCTGAGCAACACTCATTGCAGTCATGCTCATCACCATATGCGCCAGAGTGCCTTCTCGAGTGTCGACATCCTCAGGCAAAAGCTTTGCATATTTTTCCATAAGCTCGTCATAAGTATATGTTTTTACCGCCATTATTCCACCTCTGTTTCATAACTTACAGGACCGTATACAGACGATATTTTAAACCTGACAATCGTCTTTGTTCCCCTTTTTTCAAACACAAAGTCATCTATTGCTTTTATCCTTTCGTCGTGTATCAGGCTGTCATATATAGCCTTCTTCAGCTTCCCTATGGCTTTTGAATAGCCGCCCTCAAACACATCGGTGTAATCTGTCCCGTAGGAATGGGAAAACACAGGATATTTGTACCTTGGAGTCATAAGTGCAATCTTCACCCACTGCACCAATGCTTCCTTACCGTCAATCATTCCGCCTATGCTTTTGTTTTCAAAATCAATCAAAAAAGTTTTGTACGATGCAGTTTTTGTCTCTGCGTCTTCGATATCGGTCTGAGGTAACATATTTCATCTCCTATCATATTTTCCCTATAACAATATAGCTTTCTCCGCCTCTTTTTCTTAACAGCACAACATTGTCTCCTTCCTTGAGTCCCTCACTTATAACAACCGTTCTGTCATAAATCCCAAGGCTTATTTCCTCTTCCTTGTAAAGCAGATGCTCCGCTATTAACACCACATCCTCAGGCAGCTCCATTTCCCCTGCATTTATCCGTAAAGGGTCCGTTTGAACAACACTTCCCAACACAGCATCGCACGGTACAGATGCCTCCACAGCCTCCATTGAACACTTTTTAATAACATCTGCAAAATTCATTCTGCTTCACTCCCATCAATGTAAATGTCGGTAGAGTAAAAATTGTTTTTAAACTTGTGCACTGTCTTTGTAACCCTTACGTATCCGTCAAAATACAAATCTCCCATTGTCATTTTCACGTAAACATGGCATCCGGGCACAAACCTTAAATCACCCTTCACGGTTTTAAAAACAATTTCCCTGTTTATTCTGTTGTACTCCTTCAAAAGGGTTTTCCCTTCGCTGTACGCGTTGTCAGGGTCTGTTGCCTTTTTAGACAAAATCAGTGTTCCCCACAGCGCCATATTGCTCTTATCGCTTAATGTTGTCACACTTCTCAAATTTGCCTTTTTGTTATCCGAGTAAATCTGCACCATGTTATACACGTCGCGGTCAATGGTATCGCTGTACACATAGTTTTCCGCCTGGGAAGCATCAATCACCAGGTTTACATACATGCTTTCTTCGTTTTTCAGCACAAGCTTACCGCAGTCGTCATAAAGTATAAACCGCTTTCCCGTAAGATGCATCGTGTCCTTGCATGCTTTTTTCACCACATCCAGCAGGCTCACATTATCCGCCGCCACCGAGGGGAGTGTGGTACTGCTTTTTTCAATCTCGCCCACTCTCAAGGAGTAGTCAGAAGCAATTTTTTCCACAATTTCATCAAGCCTCATACTCCCTCGTGTGTAGGTACGTCTGTTTTTCATGTACCTCATCTGGTCATAGCATGTAACCTTAATAAGCCCATCCTTATCGCGGCTTTTTGAAAATACATACCCATAAAAAATGCCCTCCGAGTCGTACTTTACACTCACAGCATCGCCCTGGTTAAAGCTTACAACACTATCCTTCATAACACTAAACGTAAACTTTGATGCACAAAATTCTTCCTTTTCGATGCATGCCTCTTCAGCCACAGGCACGTCGTATACCACAAGCTTACTTTTTATGTACACCTTCAGCCTGCTGTCGTTTTCCTCTACGTCAAAAACCTCACGGTATCCGCCTTTTTCATAATTTACAGTATTCTTTATCCGTGTAGACATAATCTACTCCTTTAATTTCAAAACCTGACCCTTATAAATGGTATAAGGCTTTTTTATGCCGTTTATTTCAGCCAGATATATATACTTTGACCCGTCTCCGAAAACCTTCTTGCTTATACTCCACAAGCTGTCGCCCGCTTTTACAGTATAAGTATCGGGGATTGTATAATCGTCCTCCCGCGCCTGGTAGGTGTTTGTTCTTTCCCTTGCAATTATGCTTTCCACATGCCTGTACTCTCTCAGCACAACACTTGCAATCATATCAGCTCCGTTTTCTGCATCCTCGGTAACTGTTACCTTTTCCACCAAAACCTTAACCGAGGTAAGGTAAACGTCCGCCCCTCCGTTATATGTTCTGTAAACGTCAAGTGTCACAGGCTGATTTTTGCTTGCCGCAAGAGACAAATGGTCTATGTAGTACTCTCCCCTGCAAAACCCGTTTTCGTAATTGGCAAAGGGGTAAGGACTCATTGGAAGGAGCAAATCAAAGGAAATTTTCTTTAATCCCTTTCCTCCGGGTTGACTGACGCGGCTGCCGTCAATAAGAGTGTACATCTTATTATCCGATTCAAGCTCCGTTGTAATTTTATCGGGAGCCACTGGAAAAAGCACACCGTCAATATAAATCATATACATTTTTATTTCCCCCTCCTATCTATGTAAATGTCTATGGCAGCAATAATAAAAGCCATTTCATTTTCCGACAAAGCTGCAAACTCAGAAGGTCTCATTCCCAAATTGTGAAGGCACCAGTATGCATAAACTGCACCTCCGTCACCTTCACATATCAGTTTTTTGCCTTTTCCACCTTTTCCTCAAGTGTTACGTCAAAGCCGTTTATCTTCTGTATAAATTTAATAAATTCCTGGTATTCTCCCGGGTTGTCTATAAGCTCGCCTATAAGCTCTTCGGGGCATTTAACACCGTAAGAATCCTGCAGCCGGGCATTATACAAAGGCGGAAACACCACACTTGCCGCCGCAAGCTTTTTTAAATACAAATTGTAATCCACCCTTACTCCTCTGCCCTTTGCTTCTCTTAAGCAGTCTTCGCGTATCTGCTCGTCTTCTTTTGTGGTTATATGTCTTATTTCCCACAAAAGAACATTTCCCTCTTCGTCCGTAAAAGACTTTGCCGCCGGGTAAAACACATTGTCTCTTTTTACTTTGTTTTCCTTCAAAAACAGCTTCAGACTATCCATAACATTCACCTCTTTTTTTATTAAGGCAAGGGGCTCTCGCCCCTCGCCTCTATTACTGCATTCCGCTTAAAACATTAAACTTTTTGGGCATTTTAAAGTCTTCAAACGTACCCGAAATATCTTCAGAAAGATAATCTCCCTCCGCATCAAACTTGGCAAGAACTCCGCCGTCAATATTACATCCCGTAAAAATTATAGTCTGCGTACCTGCCTGGCTTGCAGGGTCATAATTTGTAACCTGAATGTCAAAGTAAATGTCCTCGCCTGTTTCCTTGTATTCCATAAGCAAGGTTCTGAACACAGACTGATTATAGTGCGCTTTGCCGCGGAACACACCCTTCCAGCCGTTTGCCTTGTTACCTCTGCCTGTCTGCCCCAAAATGGGAACCGTATTCTTGTTCTTAGATACACTGGCTTCAAAATTAATCATCTGCATAAAGTTGTATCTGTTGTCACCCACGGTAACGTAGCATTCCGCAAGCGAAGCAGATACAGCATCGCTGCCCTTCATGGTTATTGCTGCCATACTACCCCTCCTTATTCTACCGTTGTCGTAATGTAAAGCTGCGTCATGGAATTAATGGGACAAATACAGCTTGTAATCACAACGCTTGTCTTTTTGTCGCCCTTTTCAACCACAACATCTTCATCGCTGAAGTTTTCAATAGCACGCATTTTCTGCAAGGTCTTTCTGTGTTCAACAATATCGTTCCACAACGAAAGTCTGCCTGCTTCGTCGTTGGGCACACTGCCTAAATACTTGCTCTTAAAAAGGCTTGCATCGTCGTAAGCAATCTGGTCAACAATTCTCACTGTCTGGTTTTCGCAAAATACCTCTCCAAGCTCACTTGTGGTGTTAACCAAGGAATTAATATCCTTAAGCACTCTGTATTCGTCCTCAACCTGATGGAACATAAACTTGCCTGCCTTAAGCCCCTCTTCAAGCTCCGTCTGGGTATATGTATCCGCCACGGTATAGTTGCCGCTGTAAACCTTGTTTGTAAGGCTCTTGTTAATTGCGCATCCTGCCGCAGCACCTGCCACAAACCACACCAGATTTGCCGCATTTGAGCCGGCTGCCGCAGTGTCCACATTTATAATGCCAATGTCATCCGCCGGGCAGTTGTAAAGCACACTCTGGAACTTTACTCCTCTTTCTTCTCTCATTCTTTTTGTGAATGCCGCAACCAAGCTGTTCACACTTTCATCCGTTGATGCAACCGCCATTGTATTGAACTGCACCTTTTCCGCCTCATTAAGAAAATTCTGATAATCGGCACCGGTAACTGTGGCATTGGCACCGCCTGTCATATTAACACCGCCGACAACACTCAGCTCTGCGCTCTTGTTCCAGCACACATAGTCGTTGTCCGAAAGCTCCGATGCGTCCGCCACCGTCTGTACATCTCTTTTTATGTTTTTGTAATAGGTTGTCACGTCAAAGAGAGAATTATCGTCAATATTAACCGAAACCTTTATTTTTATATTATTACCGCACGTACCGCCGTATTTTGCTTCGCCCAAACTGCTTGTTGCCTTAACACTTGTGCCAAGTCTGTACACATACACCTTTGAGGCATTCAAAAATAAATCTCTCAAAGGATACATGGCACCATCCACATAGGAATATCCGAACAGCTTCATGCTGTCGGTTAAAAATTCTTCCGATGTAACCGCCACAACTTCTCCTTCAGCGCCCCAGCTTAAATTCATTGCAGCAATACATATGCCTCTGTCACTAACCTCACCGGAAATGCCCTGTGCCGACACAAAGTTTATATATGTACCGGGTAACAGTTTATTATAATTGGTAAAGCTGCCTCCGCCCAATGCCATATCACACACATCCTTCCATAAACTTTTTTATAATTTCCTCAACCTCTTCGATGCTGTAAAGCTCCCCATCCTTTAAAAGAGCCTCAACAACATCTCTCATCGCCTTAAATCTTGCCGCTGCTTTTATGTCACTCTTGGAGTACATCTTCTCTTCCATTGTATATCCCCTTTACCTCTACACTCTCCATGAGAGCAGTATCTTCTTTTTCGTTTACGGTATACACGTCATAACAGCACCTTACAACAAGCCTGCCGTCTTCCCATTTTCCGTAAACCTTTCTGCCGTTAAAAATTTGCCCGTCAATCTCTAGAGCACTTAACAAATCAAACATACGGGCAGTAATGCATTCCCCGTCATACAGTGCACTGTCATTATCGTTTTCAAAAACAATCTTTACAGTTACCCTCACAAAGAACCGCCTTTGCAGCATGTCCACCTTTTCTGTTTTTTCACACTGCACAAAAAAGCAGGGCTTCTTAACACCCTGATGCACGTTTTCCGTGTATACCTCGTACTCACTCCATGCATCACGTATTTTTTTGCTTACTGCGCAAATCAACAAGTCAACCATTTTTTCTACCCCTATGCGTAATTTTTCAACAAATCAACCATAACCTCATTGTGTGAATTATAGCAGCTCATCTTTCCGCTTTTTGCAAATACACTTACCTGCCCAAGGCTCTCCACAACAATTTTACTTCCCGGCTTTATCACGTACTCAGGAGGCATAAAGAGCTTTGTCTTTTTGTTAAGGCTGGTAATATTGTTTTTTTCATTGGCAACATTTTCACCAAACAAATATGCCTTTGCCGACATTCTGCACGGAACGTTTTCATATACCTTAACCTCTTCAAACACTGTTCTGCCGTCTTTATTGACGGCAGTTTTTTCGTAAACAGTGCACACATCCGTGTAAAAGGGTTCAATGGCATTTTTAAATTTTTCTACCATTTTATCCTCCTGAAGGAAACCATCTCTTCTCTGCCCTTGCAAAGAAGCTTGTCTGCCAGCACTTCAACAGGCTCTTCGTCACCAAAGGTTACCGAAATATCGCCCTCACTGATGCTCTTTAAAGCCGACTTCTCGCTTCCCTGACACCGTGATGCTGCCAGATATTCTCCGCATGCCATGTCAAGAGCAACAAAGTAAAGCTCTTGGGGCACATTTTCACAATTGCAATAATTTAAAATGGTCTGTTCAACCCGTTCAATGGCATTCTTAAGAATATCCTCTTCGTTTTCCTCTGTTTCAAAGCCCATGTCAAGAAGCCTTTCTCTTAACTGCTCCACCTCAAACATGCTAATCCACCCTTACAAATTATGCTACACCAAGGTTTGTGATGGAGCCGTGTAAAAACGCAGGACCGTGAGCAAGACCAATCTGAGAATAAATCTGAATCATGTCAGAGGCGCCTGTTTTTGCAAGCTGCTCTTCAAAAATAACACCCTTTTCGGGTACTGCCTGGAACACAGGCGCAATATGAGCCACATCAGCAATAAGAATTGTGTCCTTTGGCATAAATCTGTCCCATACAACACCCATTCTGAAGAAGTCTGTTTCAATCTGTGTAACATTCACACCGCCGATTGTTTCTCTTGTGCCCATTGTGGCATTAAACTGATTTGCATAAATATCAGTAATCATCTGCTTCTGATATGCAGGCAAGAACATTACCATATTATCAAAATATGCGCCTGCTTCTGCCATTGAACGGTAAAGAGAGTCAAGCATGCTCTTTGAAAGCATACCGCCCTCGGCATCAATTGTAGTGCCGTTCTTTGTAAGCTCAATCAAGCCTCTTGTCTTATTTGCATCATCAGCACTTGTAGCCTTGTGGAATATGCCGTTTAAAAAGCTGTGTTCCACATCACGGGCAATCTTAACAAGCTTATGATGAATCTGGAAAGCCTTTTCGTCTTCTACACTGTTTGCCCCTGTACTGTTCAAGCCCGACATATTGCCGCTGTTGGACATCTTCATATATGTAAGGTTAACAACCTCCTGATGAATCTGCACAACATTTGTTTCCTGTTCCCTCACAATAAGACTTGACTGAGGCGCGCTCACACTTGCAGCCTCAGAAATTTCAGGCTGTGCGGCAGCGGGGTAATCAAAAAGTACAGCTGTAGGAAATTCGCTTGATGCTGTCTGTCTGCCGCCTGTCAAACCGCCAA
>CAZRZU010000020.1:0-22450 GCA_964604615.1 uncultured Oscillospiraceae bacterium | reverse complement strand
GAGACTGTCGATAAACTTATTTTTTACACAACCGCGAAGGGTGTGGGAAAGAAGGTTTCCCATATGAAATAGGAGCCTAAAATCGCATTTTCGGCTCCGAAAGTGCCGATTTTTGGGGCGACCGATTAATTGTCATCTACCGTTGGGGACAGTCCCCCTTTGGTAAATCGGGAGACGATTTACCAAAGAAGACTTGCGAGCCTTTGTTGGGACAGTCCCCTCCGGTCGATTCCTTGCACGAGAAATCGGTACTTTGTTCTTTGTAAAAAAATAGACCTCAAAGTGCTGAAGGACGTTAGTCCGCCTTTGAGGTCGCGTGTCGACTTTATCGACATGCTGCGGTGTTGCATAAGCAACACCGTTTTATTATGCAGTTTCGTATTCCGCACCGCATGTATTAACAGTTTCATCGGTTATTGTAACCTTTTTTATATCTTCCCTTGAGGGCACTTCGTACATAATTTCACTAACGGTTTCTTCCATAATTGCACGAAGACCTCTTGCACCGGTTTTTCTCTCCAATGCTTTGTTAGCCACTGCATCAAGAGCAGATTCTGTTATATCAAGCTCTATACCGTCAATTTCAAACAATTTCTTATACTGTTTTACAAGAGCATTTTTGGGCTTTGTAAGGATTTCCTTAAGTGCATCAATATCCAACGTTTCAAGGCTTACTATAACAGGAAGTCTGCCGATAAATTCCGGAATAATACCAAACTTCAACAAATCCTGAGGTTCCACCTTTTTCAAAAGCTCGCCGATGTCCGCCTTACTTGTGGGCTTAATTTCGTTACCAAAGCCCATGGCCTGTTTACCAAGCCTTTTTGAAATAATTTTTTCAAGACCGTCAAATGCACCGCCACAGATAAAGAGAATGTTAGATGTATCAATACGGAAGCATTCCTGCTGAGGATGCTTTCTTCCGCCCTGAGGAGGAACAGATGCAACCGTGCCTTCCAAAATTTTCAAAAGTGCCTGCTGAACACCTTCGCCGGACACATCACGTGTTATAGACACGTTTTCGCCTTTTTTGGTTATCTTATCTATTTCATCAATATAAATAATACCCTTTTCGGCCTTTTTGATGTCACCGTCCGCTGCCAATATGAGTTTTAACAGAATGTTTTCAACGTCTTCACCCACATAACCTGCTTCGGTTAAGCTTGTGGCATCTGCAATTGCAAAAGGTACATCTAAAAGCTTTGCCATGGTTTGTGCAAGAAGAGTTTTACCGCTACCTGTGGGTCCCAGCATAAGTATATTGCTCTTCTGTATTTCGACTTCGCTTTCAGTTTTTGAGCCTATGCGCTTATAGTGATTGTAAACCGCTACTGCAAGCGCTTTTTTCGCTTTATCCTGACCTATTACATACTCGTCAAGGAAGTTTTTAATATCAACAGGACGGGGAATTTCGCTCTGTTCTTTAGCAGGCTCTTCTGTTTCTTCAAAATCGTCAAAGCCACCCTCCATAATATCAAGGCAGGATTCAACACATTCGTCGCAGATATACACCCCGGGGCCCGCAATAAGCCGTCTTACCCTTGAAGCGCTTCTTCCGCAAAATGAACACTTTGGTTCGTTTGTTCCTGTACTCATATAGGAAAAACCTCCGAATAAATTTCTTTTAAAACGAAGGGAGTCAAACCCTGCGGTTTGGCTCCCGTTCCGCTTTTATCTGTTTGTAATAATTTTATCTATAATACCGTATTCAAGAGCTTCTTCTGCGCTCATGAAATTGTCACGGTCTGTATCGCGTGCAATTTCTTCAATGCTTTTTCCTGTATTGGCAGCCAAAATAGCATTAAGCTTTTCTTTTGTTTTAATAAGCCATTTAGCATGAATCTGCACATCTGTTGCCTGACCCTTCGCGCCACCCAAAGGCTGATGAATCATAATTTCACTGTTGGGAAGACTGATTCTCTTTCCTTTTGTGCCGGAAGAAAGCAAAAATGCACCCATGCTTGCTGCCAAACCCATGCAAATTGTAGAAACATCACACTTGATATACTGCATAGTGTCATAGATTGCCATGCCAGCTGTTACACTACCGCCGGGGCTGTTGATGTAAAAGTAAATATCCTTATCGGGATCTTCACTTTCAAGAAAAAGAAGCTGTGCAACAATTACACTCGCGGTAGCATCGTTCACCTCATCGCTTAATACGATAATTCTATCCTTTAAAAGACGAGAATAGATGTCATAAGAACGTTCACCGTTACCTGTCTGTTCAACTACGTATGGTACTAATGGCATTTGAGCACATCCCTTTCATATTTTATATTTTAGCAAGATGCGGAATCAACAAGGAGCTTAACTGTCTTTCTGAATTCAATGTCCTGCTTAATTGCATCGGCATTGCCCATAACAATTTCACGAACCTTGTCTTCTTCCATGTTGTAGCCTTCTGCAATCTTCTTGATTTCTTCTTCAAGATCTTCGTCAGTAGCTGTGATGCCTTCAGCCTTAGCCACGTTTTCAATAAGAAGAGAAACTCTAGCGCCTTTTTCAGCCTGAGGACGCATCTGTTCACGGAACATTTCCATTGTCATTCCTGTAAACTGCATATACTGTTCAAAGGGAAGGCCCTGAGATTCAACACGGTACTTCATGTCGTTTACGTAAGAATCAATCTGGTTTTCAACCATAGCATCCGGAATTTCAACTTCCATCTGTTCAGCAGCCTTTTCAAGAACTGTATTTTCATATTCCTGAGTAGCTTCCTGTTCATGCTTCTCAGTAAGCTTTGCCACAATATCAGCCTTGTATTCATCAAGTGTATCAAATTCACTTACATCTTTTGCAAATTCATCGTCAAGTTCGGGAAGCTCTTTCTTGATGATAGAGTGCATTACGCACTTGAATACTGCCGCCTTACCTGCAAGGTCTGCTGCATGATATTCTTCGGGGAATGTTACATTAACGAGAACTTCTTCGTTAAGAGCCTTACCTACAAGCTGTTCTTCAAAACCGGGAATGAAACTGCCGCTGCCGAGTTCAAGGTTGTAGCCTTCTGCCTTACCGCCGTCAAAAGGAACACCGTCAACACTACCGTCGAAATCAAGAACTACTGTATCACCGCTTTCAGGTGTACCTTCTTCCACAGTTGTAACTCTTGCGCAATTTTCCTGAGCTCTCTTGAGTTCCGCTTCTACTTCTTCATCAGTAACGGGAGCAACAACCTTTTCAACCTTAATGGACTTATAATCGCCTAACTTTACTTCGGGCTTAACTGTTACAACAACAGAAAGGACGCAGCCGTTGCCTTCGCCAACAGATACAATGTCAACCTCAGGCTGGCTTACTGTATCAAGACCAAGTTCCTTTACAGCTTCATCATATGCCTTAGGGAAAGCAAAGTTTATTGCATCTTCATAAAAAATTGCTTCACCGTACATTTTTTCAATAAACTTTCTGGGAGCCTTACCCTTTCTGAAACCGGGGATGTTGATGTTTTTAACATTCTTCTTGTAGCTACGTTCAATTGCAGCTTCAAAGGCATCCTGTTCGATTTCTATTTCAAGATAAACCTGACTGTTTTCTCTTGCTTCATTCTTTAAAACCTTCATTGGTATTTCCTCCTAAAATAATGCTATCCAAATATTTATATCACATTATTTAACTTTTTTCAAGTATTATTTTTGTTTTTTATCTTACAAAAGCTCTTTTCTCAATTCTTCTCCGCTTTTTGCACTTAAATAACACGGAGCAATGTCAAAAACAGTTCTTGCACCGCTGACTCCTTCCTTTGCCAGCTTATATGCCGCTCTGGCATATGCAACAATAACAGAAGAAGTAAATTCGGGATTGCTGTCAAGTTTAAGGCTGTACTCAATAATATGATTGTTTTCCTTGTTTGCGCCTGTCTTACCGCTTCTTATTACAAATCCGCCGTGAGGTATACCCGCATGCTCTCTCTTAAGCTCTTCTTCACTTATAAAGTGAACAGTGGTGTCATAATCTGCAAAGTAGTTAGGCATATTTTTAATTTCTGCTTCAATCTTTGCCAAATCTGCACCTTCTTCCGCTACAACAAAACATTCACGGATATGCTTTTCACGTGTTGTAAGAGTGGGATTTTCGCCGCTTCTCACTCTGTCAAGCGCACTTTCAACCGGGATTGTATACTGCTTTGCATTTTTTACACCATCAACTCTTCTTATGGCATCGCTGTGTCCCTGGCTTACACCCTTACCCCAGAAAGTATAATCTTTACCTTCGGGAAGAACAGCACCTGAAATCATTCTTATCAAAGAGAACATACCCGGGTCCCAGCCAACGGATATAATACCCACCTTACCGCTTTCCTTTGCAGCGCTGTCAACAGCTGCAAAATGCTCGGGAATGCGTGCATGAGTATCAAAGCTGTCAACAACGTTAAACAATTTAACTGTTTCAGGAGTCTGCACAGGCAGATCTGTTGCACTGCCGCCGCACAAAATCATAACATCAATCTTATCCTTCCAGTTTTCCAAGTCTGACACATGGCATACTGCCGCGGTTTTTGTAAGAATAGAAACCGTTTCGGGATTTCTTCTTGAGAATACAGCAACCAGTTCCATATCGGGATTCTGCCCTACTGCACATTCTACCCCTCTGCCTAAGTTACCGTAGCCTAAAATACCAATCTTGATGCTCATAATTCATTACTCCTTTACACCGTTTAGTGCTCACAAAACACTTTGCCTTTTATTATACTCCCCCTTATGCAAATTTCAAGATTTTTGTATTAAAATTTTTTAAATTTTTTTACAAGTACTCAATAATACCACATGCAATTTTCTCGCCGGAATTTCCTGAAGGCTGTGAGGTAAAGTCATCAGGCTTGGAATGTATAATTATAACCCTGCCTATGACCTCCTGTAACTTAAACCTGTCAGTAACCATGCACATTGAAGCATCTCCGTGGTTTGAAAAAAGCGGAGGCAGATCCCCTCTGTGATACGGATGAGGCAACCGCTCCGGATTATAATGACCCTTTGCATCTTTAAAAGGATCTTCAATATCACCGCTGCAACATCTGCCTTCATGGATGTGAAACCCAAAAACTGAACTACTCTGCGGTAGATTACAAATTTTTGCGCTAATCTGCACTCCGTCTTTTGTCTGGCACAGGGTAACAACTCCCATCAGTTCAGGATATTTGTCGCTCCCCTTTATCCTTGCAATAGCTTTATTCATAACATCACCTCCCTTCATATCAATAATATGAAACATTGACAAAAATGCAAAAAGGAGTATAATTATTTTATCTTAAATTCGGAGGAACTTATGAATAATAATATAGTTTTAATTGGTATGCCCGGAAGCGGAAAAAGCACAGTTGGTGTACTTTTAGCAAAAATGACAGGATACGAATTTATTGATTCTGACCTTTTAATACAGTCCCGGGAAGGAAAAAAGCTTTATGAAATTATTGCAGACAACGGTCTGGAGTATTTTGACAAAGTAGAAAACGAGGTCAATGCTTCAATCAAATGCGAAAACACGGTTATAGCCACAGGCGGCAGTGTTGTTTACGGTAAAGAAGCAATGGAGCATTTGAAAGAAATAGGCACGGTTGTTTATCTCAATGTTTCATTAAAGGAGCTGCAAAGGCGCATTAACAACATGGCAACCAGAGGCATTTCCATAAAGGAAGGTCAAACATTTGAAGACCTGTATAACGAACGTGTTGTGCTGTACAAAAAATATGCAGATGTTATTGTAAACTGCAAGTACCGCGACTTGTCAAAGAATGCGGAGGAAGTAATAAAAGCATTAAGCATAAGCATATAAAAAACACCTGACGGATTATGTACTGCCCCCTGAAAGTTAGACCTAAAAAATCTAACTTTCAGGGGGCACCTCAATTATCTGCCAGGTATTTTTTATATATATTTAATTACACATTATTCTGTCTTGACTGCTGAGCATATGCAGCCAGCTCAGGATATTTTTTTAAAAGCATGCCTACTGCATAATGGTTGTTTTCACGGTCACCACGTGACATTTCTTTAATCTTACCAAAGCAATCAACATACATGTATATTAAAATTGCGTACAAACCGAGTGTCGCCCACCATAAATCTGCGACACAACAGAAGTCATAAGCACCGTGGAAAAGCACCGGAACAATAATTGAATACCATTTATATTCAGTTGCGTCAAAGGGAGGCTTGTTTCCTATAAGAATGCCTCTTCTTATACAGTCGCTTTCAAGTTCTGCTGCTTTTTCCACAACATGCCAACGGCTGTAATAATACCCCATAAACACAGCAAAGAACATATGACCCGGAACAGACATTACTGATCGCATCAAAGCATTAACCCAGCCATACTGTGTAACATAAAGAACGTTTTCAAATGCAGCAAAGCCTAAAGATACAAAAATCGCATAAATCAATCCGTCAAAGAAGCAGTTGAACTCTTTATTCTTTTTTGTTAACCATACAAGTGCAAGCCATTTGAAGCCTTCTTCAATAAGGGCAACACCAATAAAATATGTAACTGCAAGATAAACGTAATATGCCAAACGAGGAATTGAGGTTGAACCAAAAATCGAAACAAATATGTTACCAATCAAATCTCCAATCAAGCCTTCGGCATAAGCAGTGGGGAAACAGATAACAACCCCTGCTACAAGAAGCTTTATCAACAATCCCATAGGCTCCTTTTCAACCCTGTCTTTTTTAAACACGTATACGCAAAGAACAATTGCCGGTAAAAGTGCAGCAATAACCAAAAGCATATTATTAACATCAGGGCTGAGGCTTGCTGCAACGTTTGTGCTTATATCCATATGACACACTCCTTACTTTTTTATAACATCACTAAAAACACTTGTAAATATATTCGAATAACCGTAATTCACAAATAACTAACAAGAAATTACGGAAACAGATCCGTTTGAACTGATTGCACGGCAACAGTCTACATATACCTCTATAAATTCGTAACCTCCGCGCATGGCAATAGAACGAGCTTTTTCAAGCCCTCCGGGAAGTGCCTGCCCACTCTTGTAATGCTCTATAATCTGACCTGTCATGTCCAGTGTGTGAACTTCATAGGGCTTACCCAAGTAACATATTGAAACATATCCAAGTAAAATTCCGCTGAGTTCCACCTCAGGAAATTCATTTCGAATAGTGTCGATAATTTCATTTACCTTATGCTGATTATGAGTGTGACCGCCCGCATCCAGCTTATGTAAAGCATCCATATATTCCTTTGAACGGCTTTTTCTAAGAAGCCTGTCCAGCTTCATCTTGTCCATCTGCTGGGCTTGTTGCTTGTTTTGCGGTTGTTGTGTAGCACTTAATATGCTACCTGTCTGTGTTTGGGTCTGGGGTCTGTTTAACATTGGTCTTGGCATATTATTTCCTCCTGATCGTCAATTATTTGGTGAAAACTGCTTTTGTTAATCATTATTTTCTTTCTTATCTGCCACCGGAAACTTTACAACTTCTTCTGTTTCGTACATTTTCCCATCAGATCCGCGCTTGACTTTTCTAATAATCCCTTCCGCTATTGGCATTTGTGGTATATCTATTTCAATCTCTTTTTCATAAGTAGAACCATCGCTGTTTGTAAATGTTCGTATCACAACGGCTTTTCCTCTCTCACGATCCACTCTAACTAATTTATCGCTCATTCAATATCAGCTCCTTTTTTATTTTTCATATCACGCAATTCGAGCAAACGATTATAAACCGCAACCGAAGTCGGTCTTGGATTGGGATTATTTTTATATTCAGAATATGCCTCAGCAATAAACTCTTGGATATTTTTTGCCGAATATCCTGACAACTGCTCCTCCGGATTCCCTTTCATCATATGTGAGTACATTTTTTGAATTTCAATATCATAAGATGCGTCAAGCAATTTATCAATCTCGTGCCCTAATTCATGATCTGATACAGCTTTTGGCGAGCCGCATCCAACAGGTGCCCATTTTTCTTTTTCATCATATTGTTTTTTTTCTTTAAAAAGCTCATAATCACCGGCATATTGATTGTTAATTGCTACACCATCATATTTTTCCAATGCCGGAACACCACATCTTAATGACCATGCATACGTCCCTTCTGTTTTATCCAATTTATTAATTTCCACATAATAATCAGCATCGTCCTGTGCCAACTGCCGAGCGAAGTCTTCATCCAAGCCATTCTGTATATAATACTGATAATTATTCTGCACAATGGTTTCGTGTACTCCGGCAACTTGCTTATCAATAGACCCAAGGAACTTAACTTCAAGCTCCGGGAAATCTTTTTTTGCATCATCAATAGATTTTACCAAATCATAAGCAACACGCGGATCAAAATCAGTAAAATCAGCTATTTCAGCAATCCCGTTAGCCTCACAATACTCTTTAAGAGACTTTTTGTATTCTTCAACCTTTAAAGCCTGCTCCTCACTTGAAAGACCTGTCTCTTCTACAAATTTGGGCACCCCCTCCTTTAAAGGCGGTAATTCGTAATCAGGAAATGCATATGTTTGCAACTCTCTCCACTCCGGATCCTGTGAATATTCATCAAAGTCATCAGGACCATAGTTATGTTCGCGCATGTAATCGCCAAGCTGACTGTATGCGTTTTCTTGAGAAATAGGCGGCAAGTCGTAATCAGGGAAAGCCCTTCGTTGCAACATTCTCCATTCAACATCTTGAGAATATTTATCAAAGTCACTAGGTCCGTAACCATGCTCACTCATATAGCAAGACAATTCACCCATTGCAATCTGCTTATCATCAAGTTGTTCTGATAATCGACTGTGTAAAGCTGCTTCTTTTTCTTCTAACATTCCTTGTTGTTTTTTCAATTCAACAACTCTAGAATTTATAATTTCTTTTTGATTCTGTAATTCATTATAATTCTTCAAAGCTTGCTTATAATCCTCGGTTCCATGTTCTTTGGTCAAAACTTCCTCAAACATCTCAGATGCCTTAACCTCTATTTCTGCCCGTTCAAGCTCAGTTTGTTTCAAATTTTCAGCATTTTCTTCAACTAACGCATGAATTTCATCAATTGATACATCTTCCTTTTCAAATGCATCTTCAATTTTTTCCTGTAAGGACTTTTCAGTTTGTTCTGCTGCCTCTTCTTGTTGTTCTTCTTCCATTTCTTCGGCGGCTTGTTCTACTGCTTCAAGGTTCTCTTGTTCTTCTTTTTCGTCCTCAACGGCAGCTTCTATATCTTCGGTTTTCTCTTCAACCATTTCATTAACATCATCTTTAGAAAGCTTTTCGTCCACAGAATCAGAAACCTCTTCTTCAACCTGCTGTTCAGCCTCTTCCCGGGTTAAATTTTCGTTTTCTGTAACTTCCGCTGCTTTATTTTCGATTTCTTCGTTAATGACTTCGTTTTGCTCTTCCACGTTTTCTGTATTTTCAGCTACATTTTTGTCTGCTATTTCTTGAGCTTCTTGTGCAGAAATGGTATCGTCTTCCGCTTTCTCTTCAATCTCAGAAGACACATCCTCCTGTATCTGTTCTTTAGTTTCGTCTCCAAGCTCTGCACGGGTTTCTTCCTCAACTTTTTGAGAGACACTTTCCGTAATGTCTTTTGTGTCTATATTTGAAACATCAACCTCAGAATCTTCATCCATTTGTTCCAAATTTTCAGATTCAACTTTTTCGGTTTCAGCAGGTGCTTCTTCTGCTTCAGCGGAAGTTTCTTCGGTTTCGGTTGGTATTTCTTCTGTTTCATTGGCTGAAACGTCATCCGTTACCTCGGACTCTTCATCTTCACTCAATTCTGAACCTTCGTTAATTTCTTCGTTTTGCTTTTCGTCGGATGTACTTTCCGGGTCAGACTCATCAGTTTCCTTACTTTCTTCCTGAGCATCATCTGCTTCCAAGTCTTGTTCAGAATCGTCCTCAACTTGGTTTTCGTTATTTTCTTCCACCTCTGTATTTTGAGGTTCTTCTACATCTTCTGAAATTTCTTCATTTTCGGAGTTTTCATTTTCTTCCGAAATCTCGTTATTTATATTTTCAGCTCCTTCGGGAACTTCTTCGTGTTTATTTATTTCGTTTTCCAATTCTTCTTGATATTCCTCAGCTGCTTCTTGCTGGGATTCAAGATTTTCTTCAGCTTCTTCCAATTCTTTTTGAGTTTCCTCATATTCTTCTTCGGTAGTTTCGCTGTCAGTTTCTGTCGGCTCAGGTCTCTCTATCACTTCAGCACTCTTTACTTCAATATGTCCGCTTTCATTCGCATTTTCCATAAGTTGTTGCATGTCTTCGGGGTCGTCACATTCGTTATATGCCTCTTGCAATTCGGCACCTGCTTCTGCATCGCTTACTTCTCCGTCTGTTGTATATGTTACCTCTGCAACGTATCTGCCTTCCGCTTCCTTACCGCAATCGCTGAAATCATCCTCTGCCAGTTCAGGATTTTCTTCTTCCATGTCTTCCATTTTAGCTTGACAGTCCTCGTAATTTTCCTCGGCATCTTCCAAAGATTCCGCGTTTACTTCATTTCCGTTACTGTCTCGAACTTTATCCAGAGAGCAGTCATCAAAGTTTTCGGCAGTTTCCTCTGTTTCTGACAACTGTTCGCTATCAACTTCAACATCGGGTGTTTCATTAACCTCACTGTTTTTGCCGCCTTCTAAATTAAAGCTCATAATATTTCCTCCGTATAAATTAATGCAGACACGGTATGATTTGCAACATCAAGCCACATCCGTGTCTGCATAGAATTATCATACCAACACTTTTCGTGTCTTGGGACCGGTTTTCTTTTGAGAAAGCTCTTCTCCACCAATTGGCTTTCCGGAAGCAGGCACAGCACGTTCTTTACCCCAATCGCGGATTGCTTCAATTTTTTCGGGACTTGTTTGAGAAAGAGGAACAACATTGTTAAATGCTGTAAGCATATTTTCTTCATTAAGAACAAAACTACTGTTCGCAATGGAGCGATATGCCAAATCTCTTACAGTAGATTCCAAGTCAGCACCGGTAAATCCATCAGTAATTTCTACAATTTTATCGGCAAATGCGCCAACAAAATCAAGATTCAAATATTTGCGCATATACAGCGACAAAATCTCGTAACGTTCATCAGCTGTAGGCAAATCCACAAAAAACAGTTCGTCAAATCTACCTCTACGCAAAAGCTCAGAAGGAAGCATAGACACATCGTTTGCTGTTGCAACAACAAACACCTGCTTCTTGCACTCCTGAAGCCAAAACAAAAACTGTCCGACCATACGAGTTGATACTCCGCCATCATTAGAACCGCCTGCACCGGATAAGCCTTTTTCAATTTCATCAATCCAGAGAATACACGGCGATACATTTTCAGCGGTGGTCAAAGCATCTTTCAGTTGTTGCTCCGACTGACCAACATAACTGCCTTGCACGGTAGCAAAATCCAAACGGTACAAAGGCAGCTTCCAGCTGGCAGAAATAGACTTTGCAGAAAGAGACTTACCGCAACCGGGAACACCAACCAACAGAATTCCTCTTGGCGGTTGTAGACCTTTAGCTTTAAGTTCATCTCTCTTTTCGGGGGTGAGAAGTTCCTTCTTTTCGTCAAGCCATTTTCTGAGACCTGATAAACCTCCCACATCTTTCACACTATCGTCAACATCAATTTTTTCCAAACCGGAAATATCGGAAAACAGTCTGTCTTTCGCATATCTGATTTCATCCATGTCGGATTTTTTGATGCTTTTGTTTGCAATTAAGGCTGCTATTACATTTTCAGCTTCAATGCGAGTAACTCCTGCCAGCATGGAAGCCGCTTCACGAATGTCTGTGTTGTCCCATTCGATAGGAATTTCAGAACGGTAATCGTCTATGTATTCTTTTATAATAGAATACATTTCGTCTTCGTTAGGCAAATCAATTTTAACAACCATACCCGATCTTTGCAGCTGATTCCAAACAGCATTATTCGTTAAAACAATAACCACACCGCCGGATTCGTTTGCCAGTGTAACTAAATCCAGAATCTGTCTGGAGTCGCTATTATCTCCGCTTAAATCAGGAATTTCAGTTAAAACAATTGTCATGCACTGTTTGCGTTTCATTTGTTCGCTCATAAAATCTATGGCGCCGTATATTGATTTATCATCACTGATTGTTTTTTCTGTTGTTAAGTCGTAAATACCCTTAGACAGCGTATGTACATAGAAAGGCAAAGCTAATTCTTCGGAAACCTCTTTAAGAATATCTAAAGTTCTTGCTCTTTCAATTGTGTTTATTGCTATAAAGGGAATACGAGCAATGGAATATCGTGTTAAGAGTTCTTTACTCTTCGCTACATCGCTCATGTTTTATCTTTCCTTTCAAAATGCATTTACTTTATTATTTCGCACTATGCTTGCCAGCTTACCGCTACGGTCTTTTTTTGCCGAATCCTCAAGCGAACTCTGCATGCTGTTGGCTTGGCTGATTACCAGCTGATAATACTGATTTCTGTCTTTTTCGGGAATTGCAGGAAGATTAATTGCCTTTGACAAAAAAGACATTTCCTTGCGAAGAGCAAGGAGAGCCTGAACAATGGCTCTCTCCTGCCCATAAGCTCTTCCCATTTCCTTCTGAAACTTATCAGAAGCGGCATTCATCCGAAAATTAATAACATCAATCAGCTTCTTTGCAAACCGCTCAGCAACCCCGGATTGCCATTCAATGGTACCCTTTTGCATGGCAATCAAAACAGCTTCATCGTCTGTTTTTGCTTTAAGCATATCCAGCACCGAAACCCACTCAGAATAAATTGTTGGAGGGGTAATTGATGTTGACATCATAGGCTTATCGCCTCCTTACCATTACCTGAGGAGGCTCAATGCTCCAGGAAGGCAATCCCTCAGCAAACACATTTGTAGGTTCTACATATTTAACTGCTTTTTTAGTTTGTTCAACTTTAACGGTTTCTTCCGCTTGCTCAACATTTTCAGTTATGGGAGCAAACGCAGGAGTATTGTTTTCTGCTGAAGGAACCTTCAATTCTTCGCCACAAGAAACACAGAACTTGCCTTCGGCTTTATTCTGCATGCCGCAACTCGGACAAGGAATTGTCTGACCGTTTGCAACTGAGTTTATGAAATTTGCTCTACTTTTTGCATCCATATTTATACCCTCCTAATTACTTAGAAACCATAATGCGTCTGTTAGAATCTGCTAATTTTCTTACATACTGTTCAGGTGTGATTTGGTCAAGGAAATCAATAACCTTTTCACTTTCACTATCTCTTGCTGCAAATTCTGCACGGAAATCAACTACTTCAGCAAGAGTTGCACGAATAATCTGAGAACCGTTCTTTCGTTTTTCTTCAAACTGTGCATCTAAATTCTGACGTCTGATTTCAATGTTTTTCTTCTTTGAAAAATGGTTAATTACCATGCCTATACCTGCAATAACTGCAATCAATCCCAGGAACCCGCCGCCGGACAACAGCATAATCAAACCAATAACTCCGATTGCACCGCCACCGTATAAACAGAATTGTTCAAAGCCTGACAATACACACTGAGCAAGTGTAATCGCCTTTTCCTGATCAACAAGGGCATTAAATCTGCCTATAAGCTCTGTTTCGTTTTGACCGTCAGTTGTTTTGTCATTAAAGGTGTCAACATTAATCTCTATTTCGTTCGGAATTTTCATACGATTCTGTGCTGTTACGTCATTGTATGCATTACTAATCCATTCTTTGGAGAGTGCAATGGCAAACTTCTGTGTGGAAACACTTGCATGCGAACTTTCAGGCTTCATTGCTGCATCTGTCAACAGCTGTGTGAAGTCCTTGCTCGTTTCAAATGCTGTCTGCTCAATATTCATGTTCTGGCGGGCACGATTTTCATCGCCATCAAAGTTTACAACAAACTGATTATACTTTTCCTCTTTTCTCAAGGGAAGCTCTTCGTCATCAAAGTCAGTAACCAAGCTGTTTAAGATTTCATCAAGCTGAGCCTTCAAGGAGTCAGTAGAATCTTCCTGTTCAAAAATGCCAATGAAATAACTGAGAATTTCCGCATGGAGCAATGCGCCTTCCATAATGTCCTGAAGAACAGGCCATGTATGACTGTATTTGCGGAGGTATGTATAGTCGTTTGATTCCAGAGGCTTTCTCTTAAGGTTAATAGCTGCCGACCACTGAGATGTTTGCTGTTCAACAAAACCGGGCTTTTCACTAAGTCTCTCCAACCACTCACCCATCTGTTTTGATACAATGCCCTCGGAGTCAGAACCCAGCAATCCGCTTGCGAAAGCATCAAGAATTATTACTGTCTTACGGTCAAGATTTTCTTCGTCCTGATTAGCAAGGTAGCGCTGTGTCCATTTCAATGCCGCCTGTTTACGGTCTGCTCTTCTGCAAATCAAAGCAAAGAACAAAGATGTTTTTTCATCGTTTCTCTTAATACCTTCCTTAAGTGCTCTTTCGGCAAGTTCGGGCTGGTCATTTATCCAAGCTGCAAGAGCCACAAGGCAAGGAGCAAGCCAATAACCCGGAGTTGAAATCATTAACTCTTCTGTTGCATTGCTGATAGTATCTTTTTTAACAATGCCAAGGTCATCTGCCTGAAGAATACCTGTTGTAGTTCTTCTGACAATATCGTAGTGACCGAACTTTTTCTCCAACTCTTGCCTAATCTGAATAAGTCTCTGCTGAGCATTGGACTTTGCATTTGCCCTAATCTGCATCTGTACAAAATCGTGAAATTCCTTTGCAAGAGCACCAACTTCATCATAAACAACTTTTACATTGTTGTTTACAGCATCAACTCTCGAATCCACAACTTCAAGATCTTTGTGAATAGAATTAAGGCTGTTTTCAATGTACCTTAAATTCGCCGCACTAATCGCATACTGGTCTGCCATAATCATCTACCTCCGACATTTTTATTTATATATCTCAGATAATCAGCGAGATATTTCTGCCGCTGACCATCATTCAGATCACTTTTTTGAGCCAAAATATAACCCAATACACAAAGTTTCTCAAACTCGCTTCGCATATTTAAATTTTTCATCAAATCACAATTCAAAAAACTCACAAAAGATTTTGGTGCAAATTTCATTACACTCCACTTTTCCAACACTTTTTTTGTGTTTATATGAACGTCAATATATGATGAAATTTTTTCATAATACTTACAACGATGTTCACAATAGGAACAACCTGCGTGATAACAAACTGTTTCATCGTAACCGCTTGCTATGTCGTATACCTTTTTCTTAACCTCTTGAATAACTTCGCTACGGTTTTTTTCATAGAAAGATTTTACAAGCGGTAATTTTACACATTTAGGCCTGTTGTCACCTTCGGCATAAACTGCCGCATAACCGCGTCTCAACGAGCTAAGGTATTCTATTTGTTCCGGATTCATATTCATTGCTCGTCCGATAGTTTCTCTGTCTTCCAACGCAACAGTACGGTGAACTATCTTAAGGTTTGTGTTTTTAATAGTATCCGGGGCAAGCTTTGTGGGGATTTGGTCCGCAATTAATATGCCTTGTCCGAAAGTACGTATTTCGGCAAGAAGGTTACAGAAAAACTCAACAGACTTTGCTCTCGTGTTGCCGCCTTCACCGGATTCCGAAACGTTCTTAAGCAAACGGTGAGCCTCTTCAACCATAAGAATATGTGAAAGTTTCTTACTGCCTTTAGTCATTTGTGACTTTCTGTACTCATACAGCTGAACAAGCAATATACCGATAACAAAGGATTTTGTTTCGTCATCGCCCAAGTCCTCTAATTCCATAACAACAGGTCTTGACAGCAGTTCTTCAATGGGAACAGACTTTGGAGTGTTAAGCATAGCCCCCTTGCCGCCAATCATCAACGAATAAACTCTTGCCTGCAATGCCGCTTTCACATTGGACTGCACCTCCTGGTGATAGCCCATATTATCCACAATGACGTCAATTTTATTGTAGAGATCAGACAATGTAGGATATTCTGTTAATCCAAAACGGTTTACGTTTTCAACAATGTCCCATCCACGATCGCTGTATATTTCATAAACAGCTTTTTCGAGAATATACGGCATGGGAGGATACAATTCAAAAGCTGCTTTAAACGTTGAAAGCAAATAATCTATATGTGTTTGCAGTGAAATATTAGGATTGGTTTCAAATGGGTTAATTCTGTATCTGACTGAAGTTTTGGCAGCTTCGGCGCCCAGTGTAAATACAAGCAGGTCCTCAAAGCCTTTTAAGTTGCGCAGCTCCCAATATTCGCGCTTTGCAGACTCAATTACCATAAAAGGAATCTTTTCATTTTTATCGTCTGCATTCCACAAAGTATTCAATATAGACTTGGATGTATTTGTTTTACCGCCACCGGTAATACCAATAATCAACGCATGACGTGTAAAGTCATTTTTTTCCATCATATAGACATTGTTTGCAGCTGAATTATCTTTTCTTCCTGCAACACAAATATCTCCGATAGGGATTGGCTTCTCAAGTAAATTTTTAGTTCTGTTGGATACGTCGAACTCAACGTACTGATCTATATAATAGCCCGGGAATTCCTTCACAGGCAGCTGACACATGGTTGCCAACTGATCGCTGTTTAATACTGTTTGATATTTATATATAAACAGTGTAATTTGCTGATTAAACCCCTGCCTTTGCCATCTCCCCAAAGGATGAAGGTCGGGGTTTTCAATTAAATCTGCCATCATATAAGTGTTAGAGATTACATCCTTTATGGAGTTGTAGTCTATAACACGAAACGGCTCAGGCTTAGAATCCTCGCCCGAATAGCTTGCCTTGATAATATTACCCAGACGTTTCGCATCCATTGCGTTGTCAGAAGCAAAGTATCCGTTTACTCGCCACATTCCCCGCGCAGTTCCAACCTTAAGCATCTGTTCTAAAACTTCAAGGTTTTCAAAGTAATTTTTGCTATGGAAATCCTGTTTCTGCGCCGATAAATTCCCCTGGGCACCACCTGAAACAGTTTGATTTATAAGCATGTACACACTTTCCATTTCTTCAAGGATTCTTTCGTGACCAAGAGTAACCGCAATATTACTGATGCCTGAGGCAAGTATCACATATGTAAAATTTTTTCCTTGCATGCCTCTGCAAATATTTTCAATCTGAAAACTCTTTTTTTCTGCACCAAGCTTATCTGTTGGAATACCGGTAAACATCCCGCCGAATTCTCGGGAACTTGTTCTCAAAGGGTTATCGGAAACATATTCAATATCAATACCCGGAAAAACGGATTCATATGAGGACCGCAACCCATCTCGGAGCAGTTTCATGGTTCCTACGTATATGTTAATTCCGTTTTCATTTCCGGTAATCACATACGCAAACGGTATGCCATGGCGAACACAGCTGTTTAAAATATCTCCAACTAAACTGTTTACAGAGAAATCCTGTTCTGTTTCCCAAAAGCGAGTAAGTCCGTTAACCTTAAAAAACTGCATGTTCTGGCTTTCTTCATATCCGTTGGAAATGAAATTGCCGTTAGGAATAAAGTCGAGGTCTTTCCTGCAAAGAGCATGGTTTTTTTCAGCGGATGTGTACCCGTTGTAGATTGGCATTTGCCCCACTCCTTTTTAGAAAAGTCTTTTAATAAACGAAAACAATCCGCCAATAACAGCTCCAATAATTTTCACCGTTGTCGGCAAATTTGTAAGACACAGTACAATAACAACTGTCCAGATAATTCCTTCTACACCAAGTCCGGAAACCAGCATTGCCACCAGTGCTATAACAATTGCTGTTATAGCCCACACGGCACCTTGCCCAAGACTTTTTGCCGGAGATATGGTAGTTCCGCTGGCTTTATTTTTGATTGTTCTGGCAATAATATTGTTGTTGGAATCTCTGCGACCGTACACTTCAATCTCATTGTTTTCACTGACAGCTCCGTTGTTGAGCTTCCCATATACTATAACCTGGTCACAAGCATTACCGAGCGCATTAAGAGACGTACCCGTAAAATCAGGAAACACCTGAAACATTGTTACATCATCATCCAGAGTAAAAGGAATTCCGGTGAACAATGCGCGAAACCATTTTACCAAAATAGATTTTTTCTGATTATCTACCGATATGTTTTTAGTAATACCTGTTGTAATCGGCTGGTTTTTCGAAGAAACAGATGCCGGAGCAGTGTTCACAACAGTAGTGTTCGTTTGCTGTATTACTTGCGGGGTCTGACCGGCTGAATAAACATGAACAGGCGGTGTAGAATCAGTGTCTGTCATATCATTTCCGTATGGGTCTTGGTTAGCAATTGATGTACCTCCATTTAAAAGAACCTTTCTGTTCGGACCTCTTTTTGGAGAATATGTATTACCGCCGTGATCATCATCAGGAGTGTTATGGCATGAAGCCACTCCGTTACCCTGTGAAACAGGAGAATTTACTGCATATGGATCTTGACCTATTGCACACAACTCACAGACATCGCCTTTGTTGTCCACCTCATTAATGCCGCAGATTTCACATTTATATGACATTTTCTTTCCTCCTTAAAGTAGCAATCGTATATTTACATACAAATCAGCTTCAATTATAGCAAACAAAAACTTTTACGACATTTTATCACAAAAAACAATATTTGTAAATAATTCCGTTAAAAAAAAGGCAAAAACATACAATTTTGTTTATTGTTTTTACCAATTTGCTTTATTTTTACATTTTTAAACATAAGTATTCATTGTCAAACAGTATTTTTTATAAAATTATGTTTTACATATACATTTGAGCCTTGCAATATAAAACCTTATTTCAAGGCTTTTTTATACACAAAAAAATACGGTAATTAACATAATCGTATTAATTACCGTATCATCTTGGCATTTGCCGGCTCCTGTCCTGATTTTATCTTTCAATAATCCTTTTTCTTGGTAATGCTGTGAATCATCAAGTTCAATGATTAATTTTGCACTGTGACAATAAAAATCAACAATAAACACCCCAATGGCACTTCCTCGCTTCGCTCAGGATGTGTTTCAATCAAAACTCCATATGATATGAATTCTCGTCGCGATGGCGACAAGCACATATCGAGCCTGCAAGGTATTACAGCTGGGATGAAAATGAATCCTCCGATTAACAAGAGGTTGCATTTTTCGTTTTATATTCAAAGCTTCTGAAAAGGGCTGACTTTGTCCTTTTTTCGATGTCAATACAATTTATACCTACCATAGCACCTGTAAAGCCAAGGTGAATGTGCTCATCTGAAAGTACGGATGCATCAACACTATTCTGAACAAGCTTGTTGTTTGCAAAAAAATCTATCTTTTTATCCTTTACCCTTGCCTTCAACTCAGTCCAATTCTCGCCTATATCAACCTCGTTGTCATAATAAATAAGACTTCCCCTATCGCAGGATAAAACCTTGCATATTTTCTTTCCATGTTTTTTTGTTATGTAAAGATAGTGCCAGTGTGATGTATCGTAAATAAATACAAGCCCTGCCAGTTGTCTGTCGCAGTCAGGCTCAAAGGACACATTTACCGAAACCTCTATATTTTCCTCATCAATTCTGCGCGCAAGAAGGCTCTGGTCAAAGTTACTGTTCAGTCCGCTTCCGCCTTTAAGTTCCATCCCTTCATCCGAAAAAGCTAATTTGCTGCTTAAATCATCACGAAGCGATTGAAATTCAAATATATCTTCTTCCTTTGTAAAAGCATAATGCTTTACATCTTGAGCTTTTCTTTCACCACCAATGGGTACTTTTACATAAGGATTATTTCCTCCATTTTTAAGTCTCAACCAACCGTCCTGCCATACTACATGCTGAATACAGGTTTCTCTTCCGCATAACCCGCCAAGGGCTCGCGAGGCAAGATGAACCATATATAAATCGCCGTCAGGAGTGGCAACAATATCAGCATGACCTGCTTTTTGCAAAGGAAGTGTTTGGTCATCACGGGCATGGAGAAGTATTTTACAATCTTCCTCCCATTCACCAAAGAGGCTTTTACTTCGTGCCATTTGGGCGCTGTGCCTTACTCCCGTACCTCCTTGTGCTTTTAAAAGGTAATAATATCCCTCCTTTTTGTAGAGATGTGCTCCTTCAACTAATTCCCCATTTGGCTCTTTATATAAAAGCCTTCTTCCTCCGACGAGCTTTTTCAAGTTATAATCATATTCTTCAATATACAGCCCGTTAAACCTTTTGTTCTTTTCATAATGGTTTTCCAAACTTATGAGATACTTTTTTCCGTCGTTATCGTGAAAAAGTGATGGGTCAAAGCCTATTGAGTTAAGATAAACACTCTCCGACCACTCTGAGTTAATATCATCGGTTTCAATCAGATAATTATCCGTCTGCATCATTGGTCCTCTCTCTTTTACTACGGTGTAAACAAGATAGACCTTTTTTCCGTCATATGTTAAGCATGGTGCCCATATACCGCCACCGTCAGGAACACCTGTTAAGTCCAACAAGCTGTTTTTGTTAAGCGGTCTTGAATGAAGTGTCCAGTTAACTAAATCCTTAGAATGATAAATATTAATTCCCGGCCACCATTCAAAGGTTGAGGTTGCGATATAATAATCACCGCCTATCCTTATTACGGACGGGTCGGGGTTGAAGCCTCTTATAATGGGGTTTACAATCATAGTGAGCCTCCTTGTGTGCATAATGGCAAATTGTTTTCATAAATCATTATATATTTTCCATCTTTAATATCAAGTGATTTTATACCTTACCTTACATTTCGGTACATTGTGTGTGCTTTTTGTCTATTATTACCTATTCCATTTTCTCCCGTTTATGATACAATCAAATTAGAAACTTATAAGGAGGCACACTATGAAAAAGTTCACTTCAATTATTTTATGTTTTGTATTGTTTTGTTCCTGTATTACATTTGTTTCCGCCAAGGAGGACATGCCCTTTGTTCACCCCGGCGCTCTTCACACAAAAGAGGACCTAAACCGCATCAGTGAAGCTGTTAAAAATGGAGAACAACCTTACGTGGACGGCTTTAATAAGCTTACCGAAAGTCAGTTTGCACAATCCTCAGTGACAAGTCGCGCCACAGAAACCATCGTCCGTGGCGGCAGTGGGCAAAACTTTGCTCAGCTTTATGAAGACTGTGCGAAAGCATACCAGAACGCACTCCGTTGGCATATCGAGGGCAACGAGGAATGCGGCAGGACAGCCTGTAACATTTTAAATTCATGGTCCGGCACTTTAAAAACGGTTACCGGCAATGCCGACAGATACCTGGCAAGTGGCATCTATGGATATCAGTTAGCAAATGCCGCAGAGCTCATGCGTGATTATCCCGATTTTAACATAGAGGCTATGCAGGACGTGCTAATCAATGTGTTTTACAAGCCTCTTTGTGAACGTTTTCTTATCTCTAACGAATTTGGTCGTGACCATAACGATGCTTACATAACAAACTACTGGGCAAACTGGGACTTATGTAACATGGCGGCAACTGTTGCAATAGGCATTTTTTGTGACAGACGCGACATTTACGAAATCGGTATAGAATATTTCAAAAACGGAGCCGGTAACGGTTCAATTTACAATGCCATCCCCCATCTTTATGACGGCTCACTTGCTCAATGGCAGGAATCCGGCAGAGACCAGGGACACAGTAATTTAGGTATTGGTCTTATGGCAGCAATTTGCGAAATGGCATGGAATCAGGGCGACGATTTATATTCATGGGGACAAAACCGCTTTATGTATGCAGCTGAATATGTAGCAGCATATAACGCAGGAGTGGAAATGCCCTTTGAGCTTTATGAATGGGGCTCAGGCGGGAAAGGCGAATATGCATCACATAGCATTATTTCCAATGCAACAAGAGGAGAAATGCGTCCCATATGGGCAATGGTTTATAATCACTATGTAAACCGCATGGGCTACGAAATGCCAAACGTGAAAGCCATTATGGAAAAGATGGGAACAGAAGGTGGGCCCGGAGGTCACGCATCGACCTTTGACCAGACAGGCTTCGGCACACTTTTATACACTCGCCCGCCAGGAAGCGGAACGAAAGCAACTCCTCTTTCTGGTAATATTGAAGAGGGCATCTATAAAATCAAAGCCCGTCACAGCGGAAAGTATATTGCCGAAAAGGATGGGCAGGTTGCTCAATTCGCTCAAGAGGGCAACAACGAATGGGAAATCGCCCATTTAGGCGGCGGTGTTTATACAATTACAAATGCCGTAACGAAAACCTCTTTAGGTATTGAAAATTCATCTCACGACCCTCTCGCAAAGCTTGTTTCCGAAAACTACACAGGCGAAAACAGCCAGAAGTTTGCATTTATTGAAGCAGGAGACGGGGCTTACAGGATAACTGCCATCCATGCCGCAAAAGCACTGGACGTTCTTGATGTTTCCAAGGAAGACGGTGCAGGGATTATCCAGTACAGATACTTAGCCTCACATAATCAGCAGTTCACATTGGAGTGTGTTGAAAAGAAGGATGTTACCCCTCCCGTTGACACAAACGAAGGTAAATTATATGTTACCGTTAACGGCATCAGAACAGTCGGCGATGTTGAAAGTG